>CAMVEM010000044.1 GCA_947166515.1 uncultured Clostridia bacterium
ACGCTTGAAGCGCCTCAATGAAGAATGAATAGTTAATAATGAATAATTAATAATGATTGGGCACAAAACTTTGTGCGTCGTTTCTGTATTATTCATTATTCACTATTCATTTTTCATTATTCATTATGACTGTGTCAAACTGTTTAGTTGGTTTTAAAAAGCGTTGTATAATAGGAGCCTTATCTATGAAAGAAAAAATGCTGAAAATTATTAAAAAACCCTATCTTTTTATAATATTTCTTGTGCTTGGAATAGTGATTGGCAATCTGGAATTATTGCATAATGTGTGCAGATATAGTGCCGCAAACAGTATAATAACGGAAACACATATCGGCTCCGGTGAGATCCGTTATTTTGATGTATGTGACGGCGGACGGATAGTAATGAACCTGAAAACGAAAAAAAGAACAGGTTTTATATGCGACGCTGATATTAATACAGGAAAAATACTTCGCATGACGGGAGATGAGTTGCTTTTAGGATATGGCACCGTACTGTCGAGATTTAACGTTATCGCGGGTGAAAACGGTGAGGTATGGCTTCATTTTGTTCGCTGGTCTGAAAATTCTGCGGCTATAGCCAGCGAAGCAATCCTGAAAATAGGAGCTGACGGCAAAAGCCTAACTATGATAGGCGGTATAAACTACTCGGATATGGCTGATCCCCCCACCCGTGAACCTCGTTTTACTGCTTTTGCGCATAGAGCCGGAGCTCTCACTTTTGCGTATTCGGATATGCAGAAAACAGAGTTTTACAGGATAGACGACGCGCTCGGAACCCAGACGGTCACTGGTGAATATATTCCCGGCGATAATGTATTTGTGTCAGACATTTTTTCTCTTGAAGAGGGATTTCTCGTTGTACAGAGTGACGGAAAAGCTGTCCGTGTCGCATGTGACGGCAGCGTAAGAGAGGTTGTATATAGTTCTGCATCTGCACATTCCGTTGCAGCAAATGTGGATAATATAAACAACGCAGTAGAAATGGACGGAAAGCTGTACGTTGTTACGGGCTGTGTGAATGACACGCTTTATATCGTAGAAAACGGCGCTCTCACGCCTGTTGCGACTATTCCTCTTAAAGATTCCGATTCGCCGAAGCTGAATCAGCTTGATGCCGCGGACGGGAAGATCTATCTCGGTCTGAAAGACCGCATCGAGGTATTTGACGGAAGTGATTTCACAACGCTTGATACCGGATTTGAGATGCCGTTCGCTAATGCGCTGGTAAGCCTGCTGCCTTTGATATCGCTGATATTTATTGGAATCGGAGTCGTGTTTTTCATTGTTTTCACGATATATTCAAAGCGCAGTCTGTTGTTCAAGCAGCTATTGCTAATGGTACCGGCAATGGTCATTTTCAGTTTTATTATATGCAGACAGGTCGGTGCGAATATACTCGGAATGTTCACAGAGCAGGAGGCTCACTCGACCGTTGCGGTTTGCGACATCTGCGCCGGTAAGATAGACGGTGAAAGAGTCAAGGAAATGCTTGTCAGCGGCGAGTGGACGGAACAGCAGTATATCGAGATGCGCGCGTCGCTTCTTGATGAACTCAGATATAACCAGGGATACTGGAACGATATATATGACGTGCGGCTATGTGTTCCCGATGAATCGGGAATGGCTCTGATCTTTGCAGACTCAAGGCAGATCACACAGCCCTTTGAGAATATAGATCTCTGCGTTTATATTCCTATGCTGGATGGCTTCCGGTCAGACAACATTTCAAATGTCAGCGTATTTCAGATACCCGGAGACAGTACTTTCACGGAACTGATGTTTTTCGGGGGAAGCCCGGAAAAGATAGTTGCAACTGCGCCTATATGTGATAAGGAAGGTGAAATATACGCATATCTGATTGTAAGCACCGATGATTTTACGCTGATGAAGGTCCAGTATTCCGTTATTATGCTGCTCGTGTTCACTATGGGTCCGTTTATGCTGATGCTGGTGTTCATAATTTCGCTGATTTGCGTAGTGCTTTCGTTCAGGCTTCGTAAAGCTACCAAAACAGTCATTAGGATCGCTGACGGAGACCTTACCGCGAGAATCAACAACAGATCGCAGGACGAGCTTGGTGAGATATGCCGGCAGGTAAATACTATGGCTTCAAATCTTGAAGTCATATTTGATGAAAAAGATAAGAACGAACAGTTCTACTATAAATTTGTGCCGGAAAAATTCCGCGAGCTGCTCGGAAAGGAAAAAATAACTGATCTCGCTCTTGGCGACGCGGAAAGTAAGGAATTCTCTGTGCTGTTCTGCGATATACGTTCGTTCTCCATTAACTCAGAGATGCTCACGGCAAAGGAAAACTTTGAATTCGTCAATGTTATATACGGTATTACGGGACCGATAATCCGCGAGTACGGCGGATTTGTGGATAAATATATAGGCGATGCGGTAATGGCGCTGTTTGAGTCTCCGGATGATGCCGTGCAGGCGGGAATAAAGATATACCACAGCATAGTGCTTGACCCGTCGGTCGCGGAGCGCCTGAATGTAAGGGATATCAACATAGGCATCGGAATACATACCGGTATAGCGAGAATAGGTATAGTCGGCGAGGAAGAAAGACTTTCGGGAACCGTTATTTCCGATACCGTTAATCTTAGCTCGCGCCTTGAATCGCTTACAAAGACATATCATACCGCGATGATAGTTTCAAAGGATACTATTGACCGTATGAAGGATCCCGATTCTCTCAACAAGCGTTATATAGGAATGGTACAGGTCGCAGGCGTAAACGATGTGACACCACTTTATGAGATACTTGACTGTCTCGGCGAAGAGGAGCGCGAAAAGCGTACCGCTAACAAGGACGAATTCCGTGAGGCGGTAAGACTGTTCCACCTCGGCCGTCGTGAAGAGGCTGTAGGCTTGCTGAAGGAGATACAGAGCTCCGGAAGGGCAGATAGCGTGATCGATATGTATTGCAATTACATTGAGGGACTCAGAGACGAAGACAAAGGCAATGTGTTCAGATTCGTGAGAAAATAAAGGCAAAACAAATATCCCGTCTCGGTCATTTAAACTGAGGCGGGATTATTGTATATGTGTCCTTCTGATTTCAGGGCAGCTTTTCTATTTCTTCCATAAGAGCGGCGAGCACTTCTTCTTCGGGTACTGTGCGTATTACTTCGCCTTTGCGGAATATGACAGCCTTTCCGTTTCCGCCGGTGATGCCGAGATCGGCTTCACGCGCTTCTCCGGGGCCGTTTACGATACAGCCCATGACGGCAATCTTTATGTCTTTTTTTATACTGCTGACTGCCTGCTCGACTTTGTTTGCGAGAGAGATTAGATCTATCTGTGTGCGTCCGCAGGTGGGGCAGGCAACGATATTCACGCCGCCGTCGATACCGCAGGCTTTCAGTATATCTTTCGCAGCCTTGATTTCTTCGAGCGGGTCAGCAGTGAGAGACACTCTTATTGTGTCGCCTATCCCGTCGCACAGCAACGAGCCTATTCCTATCGAGGATTTTATTATACCCATGTGAGCGGTGCCGGTCTCGGTGACTCCGAGATGCAGAGGATAGTCTGTTTTTTCGCTGAGCATACGGTAGGCAGCAATAGTTGTCTTAACATCCGATGATTTTATCGAGATCACGATATCGTCAAAATCAAACTGGTTCAGGAGCCTCACATTTTCGAGCGCACTCTCAACGAACGCTTCCGGAACGGGACTTCCGTATTTTTCAAGGACTTTCTTTTCGAGCGAGCCGGAATTAACACCGATCCTTATCGGGATATTTCTCTGTGTGCAAGCGTCAGCGACCGCCTTTATGTTTGCGCTCTCGCCGATGTTTCCGGGATTTATGCGTATCTTATCAACTCCGAGCTCCGCGCATTTAAGCGCTATTTTGTAGTCGAAGTGGATATCAGCAACGACAGGGATATTCACGGTTTCTTTAAGTGCGGGGATAAGCGCTGCGTTCTCAATGTGAGGAACGGCAGCTCGTATTATCTCGCAGCCGGCTTTTTCAAGCTCAACTGCCTGTTTTACGCTGTTTTCAATGTCATCTGCGCGGACATTAAGCATTGACTGTATGTAGATATGCCCGTCGCCGAGCGTTATGTTTCCGACTTTTACCTGTTTTTTCATTTTTTTCATTAAACCTCATAATAAATGCACAGCGTTCCTTTATTTACCGATATTAACGCTTCTTTTCCGATAAACTCGTTGCTGACGCCGAGCGCGAAATCATTTTTCAGCTCTGCATAGTCAAGCTCGTACATAAGTCCCTTTATCGTTACTCCGGAACAGCGATCGCTGTGCGCGAAAACCGATACAAATCCGCTTTCCCGCAGCGGAAGGGATGTTATCCCATTTGTTATGCAGGTAAAAACATAGCCGATGCCGTAAAGATATGCGGTATATCCCTGTTGTGAGAGCTGCGCAATAAGCTGGATATTTGCAAGCGTATGGTCGGGACGCCCGCCGGTGCCGCCGTAGAGGTGATATTCCGTGCAGCCGTTCTCGATGCCGATACAGACGGCTTCATACATATCGGTGACATCTTTTATATGCGGCAGAAGTCTGAGATCGCCTTCGGGACGTTCACCGAGAGAATCGAGATCACCGACCGTGATGTCCGGCGTGATACTGAGCTCACGGAGCTTTGCATATCCACCGTCCGCTGCGATTATAAGGCTTCCGGCGGGAATATTCATATCGGCGGGGAATTCTTTTCCCGCACCGAAAACAATACAAGTTTTATCTGACATCTGTTTTTCCTGTTCACACTTTTGATCTTATACGCGAATACATCTTCATATCAAGAATTTTGCCGTTTTTTACTGCGTTCTGTCTGAGCGTTCCCTCAAATTCAAAGCCTGCTTTTTCAAGCACCCGGCAGGAACCTTTGTTATATGCGAACGGCTCCGCAAAAATACGAATTATGTCGCTGTTTGTAAACACATATTCACATATCTGTTTCACAGCTTCGGTCATTATGCCTTTGCCCCAGTATTCCTCGGCAATGTAATATCCGAGTTCGGCGGTAAGTCTGTGTACATTCTGCTGACGGAAAACGCTGATGCTCCCGACAGCTTTATCGTTGACTGACACTGCGAAAGCAAACGTATTGTTTTTATCTGCGGCGAGCATTGCGCTTATATAGTCTTCTGCGTCCTTTTCTGTATAAGGAAAGGGAAGTCCGTCACGCAGATTATCAAGGATGTTCTTGTTTGAAAGCGTTTTCGCAAGGTCGGCAGCGTCGGTCATTTTCCATTTTCTTATTTTAAGATCCATTTTCTCCCCGATAATAATCAAACGCATACGCTGATGAAACAGCCGTCCTTTTCGGTAACGGATGCTATTCCGGAATTTATAAGATCGTCCGCTGCATAACTTGCAAATCCTTCGCCAAAGCCGATGCCGGTCATCTTGCTGTGGCTTTCCTTAATGCACCACAGACGGCAGAGTTCTTTAGTTCGCTGTGATTCGTCAGTGATAATCGAGACTTTTTCAAGCTCGTCCGGTGTGAGAAAATGCCCGGCGGCGCGCAGATTTATTTTCCGGATATCCTGTATATCCGTGCCGACGGGAACATCCGCGACAGCGCAGACGACCTTTCCGGCGCAGTGGCTCATGCTGAAATAAATATTTGGGAAGTCTTTCAGAAAAGGCTTCCCGTGGTCTCCATGATTAAATTCCGGAATATCGGTGATGCCGTATTCCTTCGCCAACGCGTATCTCAGCAGAATAAACGCATAGGCGGAGTTTAACGCCGCGCTTTCGCTTTTCATATTACTGCAATAAGCATATCTCGCTTCTCCGAGAAGCTCTTTAAGTTCGCTGAGCTTATACGCGCCGATATCATAGCTGTAATAATAAACCTTTGGCTCTGTCAAATCAGGATCCTCTCGTCGCAGTATTCACATTCAAGAACATCTCCCGATCTGCGGAAGCTGTGCGGCAGGTATTTTTCGGTGTGAGTGATGCATTTCGGATTTGTGCAGCATACATCTTTCATTACCTCGCCTTTGAGCAGCGGCTTGGATTCGAGACCGTAATCGAGCATCGAAAGAATGAGTGCCATTCTGACGTACATTCCGTAGTTTGCCTGCTTGAAGTACATTGCGCGCGGGTCGTCATCGACCTCGACTGCTATCTCGTCAACGCGGGGCAGGGGGTGGAGAACTATCAGGTCGCTGTTCGCAAGCTGCATTTTGCGGTTGTCGAGGCAGTAAACGTTCTTCTGCTTTTCATATTCCTCGGGCGAACCGAAACGCTCGCGCTGTATCCTTGTCATGTACAGCACATCGAGCTTCGGGATAGCTTCTTCGAGCGTTGAGTATTCCTCATACGTTTTGCCGCTGGCTGAAATGTAATCTTTTATGTATGTCGGGACTTTCAGCTCCTGCGTTGAGACGAGTATGAAGTGGTTGCCATCAAAGCAGGAAAGAGCTTTGAGAAGCGAGTGAACGGTGCGTCCGTTTTTGAGGTCGCCGCAGAATCCCACTGTCAGGTTGTCGAGTCTGCCTTTCTCCTCGCGCAGAGTGAGCAGGTCGGTGAGCGTCTGGGTCGGGTGGAGATGTCCGCCGTCTCCGGCATTTATCACGGGGCAGTCCGCAGTGAGCGAAGCCGCCTTTGAAGCGCCTTCGAGCGGGTGGCGCATAACGAGTATGTCGGAATATCCGCTTACTATCTTTGTTGTATCTTTAAGGTTCTCGCCCTTTGCGACGGACGAGGTCGAGGGATTGTCAAATCCGATTATACCGCCGCCGAGACGCAGCATTGCTGTCTGGAAGCTCATCTGTGTGCGCGTCGAAGGCTCATAGAACAGTGTTCCCATTATCTTGCCGCGGCACGCTCCGGCATATACCATAGGTGCGGACATTATCTCGTGTGCGAGCGCGATTATCTGGTTCCACTGGGCGGGGGTAAAGTCGTTGAGGTCGATAAGATGTGATATTTTGTCCATTTTTATGTACTTCCTCTTCAGATTTTTTCTATTATACCACAATTGGTACGATTTTTCAAGTATGGACTGCAAATTATTGAAATATGAACGGAAATATGTTATAATAATAATATAATTCATTATTTAAGCCTTAAATCATAAACGGAAGGAGCAAAAAAATGAAAACTCTTGAGACTGAAAGACTGATACTGCGCGCGCTCACGGCTGATGACACGCAGAAGATATTCGATAACTGGACGAGCGACCCGGAGGTCCCGAAATATATGACATGGTACGCGCACGAAAGTGTTGAGACCACGAGAAACCTCGTGAATATCTGGGTCGAGGAATATAAAAATAAAGACTGCTTAAGATATGTTATCGTACGAAAGGAAGACGGTGAGCTCATGGGAATGATAGATATCGTCTGGATAAACGACGGAATTCCTGTGATAGGCTATTGCTCAGGAAAGCGCTTCTGGGGCAACGGTTATATGACCGAGGCGATGAAAGCGTTCCTGGATGAGCTGTTTGACAAAGGCTATGAGGCGGTGATTGCTGAAGCGGTTAAAGAGAATGCCGGAAGCAACCGCGTCATACAGAAGTCCGGATTTAAGTTCGTCAATGCGGAGAGTCGTCCTCATTCAATAATGAAGCCCGAAATAGTTACGATAAACACTTACAGGCTTGAAAAATCTGACTGGCTGGCACAGAACAGGAAGGAATCATAATGGAAACAAACATTGCTGCCGTGATTATCATAACTCTTGCATCGGCAACACTGGGCGGTTTTGTCATAGCCGATCTTTTTCCGAAAAGAAAAAGACATATTCTCGTGACCGGAAAGAAAAAAGCGGCATATTATACTCCGGCTGATCTCAAAACAAAAGTCACGGGGACAAATTCGTATGTATATACCGTCGAATGTAAGTTCACCGAACATAAAAATTCTGACAGGATACATGTGTTCAGATGCAGAGAATCAGTCTATGACCGGCTTAAGACGAGTAAGAGCTATGATGTCCTGATAAAGAGCCATGAGATATTGAAAGTTATAAAATTGCCGAAATAATTTCTTTACAAGAAATGAATAATGTGATATAATAAACATGTCTGAATGGAAGAACATCTGTGGTGTTCGGCATTTCGGATATTTTCAGACAATATATTAAGAAGGAAACAGAAATTGAACAGAATACTCACAAAGAAAGAACTCAACCCGACTGTGACGCTTATGGAGATAGAAGCTCCGCTCGTCGCCAGAAAAGCGGAACCCGGGCAGTTCATTATAATACGCTCTCACAGCGACGCGGAAAGAATACCGCTCACTATCGCGGATTTTGACCGCGAAAAGGGAAGCGTCACTATCATTTTCCAGATAATAGGCGCGGGAACAATGAGACTTAATTCTCTCAACGAGGGTGAAAACGTTGCAGGTTTCGCGGGACCTCTTGGTCGTGCAACAAAGACTGAGGGCATAAAGAAGGCAGCGGTAGTCGGCGGCGGTGTAGGCTGCGCTATAGCATATCCTGTCACCAAAAAGCTTTATGAACAGGGAACGGAAGTTCATGCGATCGCGGGATTCCGCTCAAAAGACCTTGTTATCCTCGAAAATGAGTTCAGAACACATTCGAGCGGATTTTTTGCCGTGAGCGACGACGGCTCGTGGGGTGAAAAGGGACTTGTTACCGATACACTGAAAAAGCTTATCGAAAGCGGCGAAAAATATGACGAAGTCATCACTATCGGTCCGCTGATAATGATGAAGTTCGTTTGCGCGCTCACAAAGCAGTACGGTATAAAGACGATCGCGAGCATGAACCCGATAATGATCGACGGCACCGGAATGTGCGGCTGCTGTCGCCTTACCGTCGGTGGACAGACAAGGTTCGCGTGCGTTGACGGTCCCGAATTTGACGGACACGAGATAGATTTTGATGAGGCAATGTCACGCAGCAGGATGTATTCCGCTTTTGAAAAGCGCGCAAGGGAAGAGACCTGCAATCTTCTTAAAATGGGCAACGGAGGTAATGCGTAATGGCGGCAAGAGAACCGAAAAAGCATGAAATGCCGACGCAGAAGCCGGAAGTCCGTGCTCATAATTTTGAAGAAGTCGCTCTCGGATATACAGCCGAGCTTGCCGAAGCCGAAGCGCAGCGCTGCCTTAACTGCAAGAACAAACCCTGCGTCAGCGGCTGCCCTGTTAATATCGACATTCCGGAATTCATAGCTCATCTTAAAAATAAAGATATAGAAGGCGCTTACGAGGTCATCTCAAAAACATCATCGCTCCCGGCGGTGTGCGGACGCGTATGCCCGCAGGAATCACAGTGCGAGCATGAGTGTACTATCGCTGTAAAGCTCGGGCTTGAACCTGTCGGTATAGGCAGACTTGAACGTTTCACGGCAGACTGGCACAGGAACAACAAAAAGACCGCTCCAGTAAAGCCGGAGCCTAACGGTCACAAGGTCGCAATAATCGGTTCGGGTCCGTCGGGACTTACCTGCGCAGGCGATCTTGCAAGGCTCGGATATTCCGTGACGATCTATGAAGCTCTGCATACGGCGGGCGGAGTTCTTGTTTACGGAATACCGGAATTCAGACTTCCCAAGAGCATAGTTGCCGCAGAGGTCGAAACTCTTAAACAGCTCGGCGTTGATATCGTCACAGATGTTGTCATTGGAAGAACGCTTACAATTGACGACCTTTTCGAACAGGGCTTTGAAGCGGTGTTCATCGGCTCGGGAGCGGGACTTCCGAACTTTATGGGAATACCGGGTGAATCGCTGTGCGGGGTATATTCCGCAAACGAGTTCCTAACGCGTTCAAACCTTATGAAAGCGTATCTTGACGATTCCAATACACCGATTATGAAGGGCGGAAAGGTTGCTGTTGTCGGCGGCGGAAATGTCGCAATGGATTCGGCGAGAACTGCGCTTCGTCTCGGCGCTGAAAAGGTGTATATCGTATATCGCCGCTCAATGGAAGAACTCCCCGCGAGAAAAGAGGAAGTGGAGCATGCAGTTGAAGAAGGCATAGAGCTTATGCTTCTTTGTAATCCTGTTGAAATACTCGGATATAAGAACGAGAAAGACCCGCGCGACCCGAAGAACGGTTTTGTCCGCGCAATAAGATGCATAAAAATGGAGCTTGGCGAGCCCGACGAAAAGGGAAGACGCAGACCGGTCGAGATACCCGGAAGCGAATTCGAGCTTGATGTCGATACCGTGATAATGGCGATAGGAACATCTCCGAACCCGCAGATAAAGGATACCACAGACGGACTTGAAGTCAATAAGCGCGGCGGCATAATCGTGAACGAGGAAGGACTTACCTCACGCGAAAACGTTTATGCCGGCGGTGATGCGGTCACCGGAGCTGCTACCGTAATCTCCGCTATGGGCGCAGGAAAAACGGCCGCAAAGGCGATACACGAAACGCTTGCTGATTGACAATTATGAATTGTATATTAAAAATTCTATCATAAGGAGAACAAATATGAAACCTATTTTTGACTGCTTTCTGGAGGAATACAAAAGTCCCTTCGGGGCTATCGAACGCGGCAGGGAATGCAGATTTACAATAAAATTCCCGGAAGATACCATGATCGAGGAGCCTATGCTGGTGATGTTCCGTCCTGGATTCAAGGAGAGGTTCATAAAGCTTGAAAAAGGCGAAACTTCGGAAGGATATACAGATTTTTCCTGCATCTATTCACCTAACGATACGGGATTACATCATTATTATTTCTCGCTCCTGATAAACCGTAACCGTCATTATGTCAAGAAGAACGGCGCAAGTGTAGGTGTTATCGACAACGGCGATCTGTTCCAGCTTACCGTATATGAGGCGGGAATGACGACTCCAGACTGGCTCAAGGGCGGTATAATGTATCAGATTTTCCCGGACAGATTTGCCAGCAGCGGTCTTCCGCACGAGAATATCCCGTATGACAGAAAGATACATACCAACTGGAACGATATTCCGGACTGGAAACCCGACAGCCACGGAAATATCACAAACAACGACTATTTCGGCGGCGACCTTAAAGGAATTGAAGGAAAGCTCGATTATATCGCTTCACTCGGCTGTAACGTTATATATCTTAACCCGATATTTGAAGCGCACGAAAATCACAGATACTGCACTGCGGATTACTCAAAGATAGATCCGCTGCTCGGAACGGAAGAGGACTTTTCTCACTTCTGTCAGGCTGCTGCGGAAAAAGGCATAAGAGTAATCCTTGACGGCGTTTTCTCGCATACCGGTGCTGATTCGATATACTTCAACAAGTTCGGACGCTACGGCGATCACACCGGCGCATTCCGTGATCCGAACAGCCCGTACAGAGAGTGGTACAGCTTCTCGCAATACCCGAATGTTTACGAATCATGGTGGGGGATCACAACATTACCAAACGTTATCGAGAACAATCCCGCATATACGAACTACATCTGCGGTGAGGGCGGAATTTTACAGAAGTGGATAGACCTCGGAGCTTCCGGCTGGAGACTCGATGTTGCCGATGAGCTTCCTGACGAATTTATAGACAATTTGAATAAGTCGGTAAAATCAAAGGGTGATGAATACGTCATCTACGGCGAAGTCTGGGAGGACGCAACAAACAAAGAGAGCTACGGCGTGCGCAGGCGTTATCTTATCGGCGGTCAGCTCGACAGTGTAATGAACTATCCGTTCAAGGAGGCTGTTCTCAATTATGTAAAAGGCGGAGATCCGAGAACGCTCGTTGACGGCGTAATGACGATTGTTGAGCATTATCCGAAGCCTTCGACCGATATACTGATGAACTTCCTTACAACGCATGATACCGAGCGCGCCATTACGCGTCTTGCTGGAGAAGATGTGGGCTGGAACGGCCGCGAGTGGCAGTCCTGTCACCAGCTTTCAAATGAGCAGTACGCTTACGGTATTGTTCTCATGAAATGCGCAATGGTGCTGCAGTTCTTCCTGCCAGGTATCCCGTCTATATACTATGCAGACGAAGCAGGAAAAGAAGGCTATAAGGATCCGTTCAACCGCGGTACATATCCGTGGGGAGCTGAAAATGACGAGCTTATCGCATTTACGCGTGAGCTGGGCCGCATCAGACGTTCAAGCAAAGTTTTCGCCGAGGGAACTATAAAGTTCATTGATGTTACCGGTGACTATGCTATATTTGAACGCGAGGACAAGAATCTCGGAATGAAAGCGGTCATCATGATGAACAGATCGAAGCATAAGCTCACGAGAACTATACAGGAGATCGCGGGAATGAGATCATTCAGCGTATTACACGGCAGGGAAGATACCGGAAAGATATGCGTTGAACCGTTCGGATATGCGGTAATAGCTGTTAAATAAAAATAGTCAGCGGTTTTCATTGCGGGAACCGCTGATTGTTATACCGGAGAAAGGAATATTATATGAACGAGATCAGATGTCCGCATTGTCAGAAGACATTTACAGTTGATGAATCGGATTATGCTGCAATACTTCAGCAGGTGAGAAATTCGGAGTTCAATGAGGAGATACATAAGCGTCTCGCAGAAGAAAAGAAGCTGCTTGAAGATAAGAATAATGCCGAGAAAATGCTTGAGATAAATAAGGCTGTTTCCGAAAAAGATAGCGTCATTACTCAGCTTGAGAAGAAGATCGAGGCATTAAAGTCCGAGATATCCGGAAAAGATCAGCAGAAAAGCAGTGAACTCAAAGCGGCTCTTTCGGAAGCGGAGACAATGCATCAGCGCGAACTTTCTGCACTGAAGGAACAGATCTCTGAAAAGGATAAAAACATATTATCTCTGAAAAGTGATCTTGATAATGAGACACAGAAAAGCAGGATAGAGCTTATTCAGGCAGTCAAGGACAAAGATGTTGAGATCGAACGGCTTAAATCCGAAATAAAGACCAGAGAAGCAGAGAATAATCTGAAGATCAACGAGGCTGTTTCTGAGATACAGAACAGATTTGATACTGCAAAGGCTGAATATGCGGTCACTCTGAAAGCTAAGGATGAACAGATAGATTATTATAAAGATCTTAAAGCGAGAATGTCCACAAAAATGGTCGGGGAAACTCTTGAACAGCATTGTCAGACCGAATTTGACAAGATCCGCATGACTGCTTTTCCGAACGCATATTTTGAAAAGGATAACGATGCAAGAACGGGCAGCAAGGGCGATTTCATTTTCAGAGAGTGTGACGAAAACGGCACCGAGATAATCTCAATAATGTTTGAGATGAAGAATGAAATGGAAGAAACTGCAACCAAGCACAAAAACGAACATTTCTTCAAAGAGCTCGACAAGGACAGAAATGAAAAGAATTGTGAGTACGCTGTTCTCGTTTCTCTTCTTGAAGCTGACAGCGAATATTACAATACGGGAATAGTTGATGTTTCGTATAAATATCCGAAAATGTACGTTATTCGTCCGCAGTTTTTTATTCAGATAATAACACTGCTGAGAAATGCAGCTCTGAGTTCCCTGAAGTACAAGCATGAGCTGGAACTGATAAAAACGCAGAATATAGATATCACGAATTTTGAAAATGAACTGAATGATTTTAAAGATAAGTTTTCAAGAAATTATAATCTTGCAAGCAAGAAGTTCAAAGAGGCGATCGATGAGATTGATAAGTCTATAGATCATCTGCAGAAAATAAAAGACGCTCTGCTCTCATCTGAGAACAATCTGCGTCTTGCCAATAACAAAGCCGATGACATAACAATAAAAAAGCTTACGAGAAACAATCCGACAATGAAGGAAATGTTTGATGCTCTTGAGCAGAAAGAGCAGTAAAAAAAGCCGCAGGAGAAAAGATCCTGCGGCTTTGCTTGTATTCATATCATAATTCTTCGGGATTGCTGAAATCAAAAGTTTCAACGGAATCGCTGTTTACAGAGATATCATTGATGTCGTCTGCGGCTGCTGCAACTTCATCTGCTGTTTTCTCAATAGCAGCTTCGGCAGATTCAGCAGTATCAGCAGCTTTTTCTGCAACTTCTTCAGCGGCGTTTTCAACAGCTTCGGCAGCTTCTTCAACGCCAGTTTCCGATTTCTTTATTACCTTGTTCTTGATGTTATCTATGCCGGTCTTGATGTTTTCACCGGTAGTCTTTGCAAAGTTGACAGCCTTGTCTTTTGCATCTCCTGCAGCGGCCTTGGTCTGCTCAATGGTCTCCTGACCCTTAGAAACCATATCCTTGTTGATTATGTCATCTATACCTTCTTTGAACTTTTCGGTACCGGTCTTTATAGCGCCTACTGCGAACATAGAAGCTCTCTGGAACTTTTCTTTGGGTGAAGAATGTTTTTCTTCAACGAAAAGCTCGGAATCGTCCTCATAAACGTGCTGCGCGCGTTCTTCTTCTTCCGCATTGCGCTTGTCGATCACCTTTTTGCCTACATAGAAGCCAAGTCCTGCAAGTGCTGCTAAACCTATCAGTGCTGAAAATTTGCCCATTTTTGATCATTCCTTTCAGAAATTCTTTACTCCGCAACCTTAGTTGCGGAAAATTATCCATGTTTTATTATACAATATTTTTTTGAGTTTGTAAAGGGTTTTTGTGTAAAATTTTTCCATATTTTGAAAAATAGAATATCATTTTACTAAATATATGCTTCAAGACGATAGATCGGAAGTCCCTGTGATAAGAAGCGCTGTTCATATTCCGTAATAATATTCCCTTTAAAGTCGCTGTTATGCAGGTCAAAGGTTATATTATGCAGTCTGAATCCGTTGTCGCAGAAGCTGTTCAGTGAGAATTCAAAGAATTTGGAGTTGTCGGTCTTCTGTTCGATGACTCCGCCGTCAGCAAGAAGTATTTTATAGATATCAAGAAATCTTTCGTGAGTCAGGCGGTGTTTTGCATAGCTGTTTTTCGGGAAAGGACAGCTGAAATTCAGATATATCTTCTGAACGCTCTTCGGAGGCAGGACTTTGGCGAGATATTCGGCTTTTCCCATAAGATAACGAAGATTATTTATCTCAGATTCTTTAGTCTGTTCCATAGCAGATACAAGAACGTTTACGGTCTGCTCGACAGCAATAAAATTCACATCCGGCATCTGCTTAGCGATAGTATTGGCAAATTTACCTTTTCCGCAGCCGATCTCAAGATGAAGCGGGTGATCGTTTCCGAAAATATCCGAAATGTTCAGCAGTTCAACGCCGCCTTCATGCACCGCGTCCGGAATCCAGCCGAGATTTACGCTGCTTACAGCGTTGAGACGCTCATCGAGATGCTTTTTTTTCCTCATTCTCACAGCAGCTCACCTCGATCTTTTATTTTCTTCCACTCGTGCAGCATATCAATACCGTATGCACCTTCAAACAGTGCTTTTTCCGCATCTTCCGGTGTGAACCACTTCGCTTCGCTCACTTCGGGGGAGAGGCTGAACTCCGCTTTTTTCACTCTGCATACGAAAGCCAGCATCAGGTTGTCGTGCTTTTCATAGTATTTACTGTACAAAAAACGTATTCCCGTTGTTTCAAGTCCGATCTCCTCGCATATTTCACGTCTGCACGTTTCTTCAGCGTTTTCTCCGGACTTTATATATCCTGCGACGCACACGAACCGCTGATGTCCGTAGCTCTGCTTTATCAGCACAACCTCGTCGTTTTCATTCACACACAGGCAAATAACGCACGGATATGAGAAAGGGAAGAAGGGACGTCCGCATTTTTCACAGTACGGAACGTTTCCCTCGTCGCCTATCTGTCTGTCTGTGAGCTTTTCGCCGCATTTAGGGCAATAATCAAATCTCATGGCAGTTTATCTGAAAGAATATTCGCTGAAATCGAATGTTGCAAAATAATCCTGCGGAGTTTCGGCACGTCTTATCATCTTGTAGCTGCCGTCTTCTTTAAGCAGAACTTCCGCAGAGCGCAGCTTTCCGTTGTAGTTATAACCCATTGAGAATCCGTGAGCTCCGGTATCGTGAATAGCGAGATAATCGCCCATGTCGATCTTCGGAAGCTCTCTGTCTTTTGCAAACTTGTCGCAGTTCTCACAGAGTCCGCCGACTATATCATAAACGTGATCGTGCGGAGCGTTTTCCTTGCCAAGTACGGTTATATGGTGATAAGAGCCGTAAACGGCGGGTCTCATAAGATTTGCGGCACAAGCGTCAACGCCTATGTATTCCTTGTAGATGTGTTTTTCGCGGATGGCTTTTGTGATAAGCATTCCGTTAGGTGCAAGCATGAAACGTCCGAGCTCTGTGCAGAGTTTTACATTGCCGAGTCCGGCGGGCACGAGGATCTCCTCATAAGCTTTTCTTACGCCTTCGCCGATGATCTTTATATCGTTTTCGCTCTGGTCAGGCTTGTATGCTATACCGACACCGCCGGAAAGATCAATGAAGCTTATCTCAACGCCGGTCTTTTCCTTTACCTCAACGGCTGTTCTGAACAATATTCCCGCGAGAACAGGGTAATAGTCGTTAGTGAGCGTGTTGCTTGCAAGGAACGAGTGCATTCCGAACACTTTTGCCCCCTTTTCTTTCAGTATCTTATATCCTTCGATGAGCTGATCGTGCGTGAAACCGTATTTTGCATCTTTCGGGGTATCCATTACGTTTCCGGTCTCGCTTGTCTTGAATTCTCCGCCGGGATTGTAGCGGCAGCAGATCGTTTCGGGGATCCCGGTAAGCTTGTCGAGAATATCAATATGTGTGAAATCGTCAAGATTAATGATAGCGCCGAGCTTGTAAGCAAGCTTATAATCCGCATCGGGAGTTTCGTTGGAGCTGAACATGATATCGTGCTGTTTTGCGCCGACCTTGTCCGAAAGCATCAGTTCTGTGAGAGAAGCGCAGTCAAATCCGCAGCTCTCTTCCATAAGTATCTTCATAACAAACGGGTTCGGGGTAGCTTTTACTGCAAAGTATTCTTTGAATCCCTTGTTCCATGAAAAAGCGTCATTAAGCGCTCTTGCTGTAGCTCTTATACCTTTTTCATCGTAAATATGGAAAGGTGTGGGGATCTCCTTTGCGATCTCTTCGATCTTTTCTTTTGTTACAAACGGTATTTTCTTGCTCATAGCTGTTTCCTTTCTATCTGTTCAGACATTCATATATTTTTCGAGGAATTTTATCGAAAGCTCTATCCATTGTTTGCAGTCGGGACGGTAGAAATAATCATTCCAGCCGGTGACCTTGTCGCAGGTGGAGAGCCCGTGCGGTCCGTCGTCAAACATGTGGAGCTCGACCGGCACCTTGTTAGATACACACGCCTTAGCCATTACAAGGCTGTTCTGCGCTGGAACGCTGTCGTCGTTCGCCGTACACCACAGGAAGATCGGCGGAGTCTTCGGACTTACGCGGTTTTCGAGTGATAACCGTGACAGTTCGCCGTGCGACGCGTCTTTTCCGAGCAGTACCTCGAACGATCCTTTATGCGGATTGGTGATACCGCTTATTACGGGATAGCAGAGAATTGCGGCGTTCGGACGTATATCTTCGGGAGCTGCTCCCAGAGTTTCGAGCATATTGTCATCGTTCCACATTGTTGCGACACAGCCTGCAAGATGTCCGCCGGAGCTTGCGCCCCATACTGCTATCTTGTTTCTGTCAATGCCGAATTCGTCTGCTCTCAGACGCAGTTTGTACATCGCGTATGCTGCGTTCATAAATGCGGCGGGATAACGCTCATTACAGGTATAGTACAGTATAAATGCGTTATATCCTTCCGCAAGATAGCGCATGGCTATCGGCTCAGCTTCGCGCTCGGAGGTGTATTCATATCCTCCGCCGGGAAGTATCAGTATGGCGGGACGTTTTTTGCACCATTCGATGCTTTCCACCTGACCAAGAAGATATGCTTTCATGATCACGGTCTTTTCACTGTTGAGATAGAACGTTTTGATGTTCATGATGCGTTTTTTCCTTTCGATATAATTATTTATTATCAAATTTCAGGTTAGTTTTTATTGAGAACTTGTCGCGGTCAACTATGAAACGTTCGTGTGTTCCCGAACCTATCTCGCCCGCATTGTCATATGCTGTTACTTTGAAAACGAGACGTCTGCGGTCTATTTCTACAAGTTCACTTTCGCAGGTTATTGTTGCACCGATGGGAGAGGCCGAGGTATGCGCAACGTTTATCAGAGTACCGACGGTCGTCATTCCGCCCTCTAAATGTTTCGCAACTGAAGTAAGGGCAGTTTTCTCCATAAGTGCGATCATGGCAGGAGTAGCATAAACGCGCAGATCACCGCTTCCGGCGGAATCGGCGGTTTTTTCTTCCGTTACCGTCTCAGTCAGGCGGCATTTTATTCCTGTTTCAAGCATATTATTATCCTTTCACTGTAAAAAATAACATATTTATTATACTATAAATCTCCATGTTTTTCAAGATTTTTTTAAAAATATAAAAAAAATTTGCAAAACCCCTTTTCTTTTTGTGATTTA
>CAMVEM010000045.1 GCA_947166515.1 uncultured Clostridia bacterium
CGAGCGGATGCGGGCCGCCAGCGCAGTCGTCACCGCCTTGTCCGCGGCAGCCGCAAAATACGGATGCTCGAGCACACCCGTCACATCCCGGTGGTAAAAGTGCCAGCCGCCGCTTTTCGGACGGCTGTCCGATTGCAGGCGTTCCATCACGGGAAAAAGCCGGTACTCCGTCAATGAACACATCTAAATCCTTGTCCCACATATCGAGGGCAACTTCTTTTGATACGGCTATCAAATTTTCATCGTTCGTCTTGTTTCTTTCCCTATCTTCCTTCTCAATGCCAAAGAAACCGTCAAAATTCTCGATCTCATACCGGTTTTCGGCTAATCCCTCTGTATTATCAGGATAGAGCAGATATACCGCTTCGCCGTTATCAAACGCTTGAAGCGCCGTAGCCTTGTCTTTTAGCGGTATCATAGCGGAAAAGTCATAACCGTAGCTCTCGCGCTGCCAGTAGATACGCTCCATATCCGAAACATACTTGACGGTTTCCTGAATATCCTCGTTATCGCCTGCAAAAGAAAGAATGTCGTCAATATCCTCTTTGGAGAAGATAACGCCCTTATCCTCGCAGTCCTCGATTATAAACTCGGCTTTCTGAATGTTGTTGAGCTCGGTATCACTCAGCTTTTCCTCAATAGACAGATCTCGTTTCCGCATTTTCAGCAGTTCCGACTCTATCGCGGAGCATATTGTCTTTGAAGCGTCCTGTATCTCCTGCAAAACATTCATTAACTGCGCTTTCTGCTTTCCCTCACTCCATGAAGCTATGTACGGGAATGAATACTCGGAGGTATCCATGCCAAAACGCTCGGACACCATATATGCGACCGATTCAGCCTGTACTTCCTTTTCGTTTCGGGGAGACTTTGCAGTAACGATCTTCTTGTCGGGATCGTGCAAGAGGTTATGTGCGGTTTCGTGTATTGCGGTCTTGATTGTCTGCAAATCACTCATGCCCGACTTTATAACTATGCGATCCTGCATAGGGCTATAATAACCCTTTGCGCCGCCCTTTATATCCTCAAAGTCTATTCTTATACCTGTAATTTTCCGTAACGCCGTGAATATAGCTTCTTTTTTGGCAGTATCTATATCCCCCTGCAATTCCGTGAACGGATCAGGAATGTCCTTACCACTCGTCTGTGAGAGATCAAACACATACGCAGGCTTGAATGCCAGCCCGGTAACGGCTTTCTGTACTGTCTCCATTTTCTCTGTGCCGTCATCATTATAAAGCTGGTTGCCGAACTCATCCTTCGCCGGCTGTTCGTATTCCTCATACTGATTCGTATTATACTTCACAGGCGCCAGTATCTCAATGCCCTTTTCACCCTTATCGACATATCTGCCAAGCTTCTTCCAAGTGCCAAAAGCACCCACGAAAGTAGCGTCCGGACGCTGCATATTTATCAGCATAGTATTTCTCGCGGAATAATCGGTGAACTTTGAAGCAAATTTGAGATATTCCAAATACTTTTCAGAAGTAAAGACCTCACTTACACCCTCGTCAATGCGTCTGAACATTTCCTCTGTTTCAGCTTGCTGTTTTGCGGCATAAGCAGCTCTTTCATCCGCTGTAAACTCTTTCTTAGCCACTAATTAAACCTCCGTTTTTCATTCGTCATCATCTCCGTCCGTGACCGTGCCTTTTTCTTCATCACCGCACAGCCCCGAAACATCAATCTCTATGCCATCACATATCACAACAGGCGGCAATGCTTCTGCTCCCGCGGAATGTATCTTCTGCAAGTGCTTTAACCTTGCTTCTTTGTCATAGATACGCACTTTGTTATGCAGGCTGTCCGACATGATCCCGAAGAAACCAACTACCACATCACGCAGCAGGAAAGGCACGGATATGATACTCTCATTATCATATACCGTTTCCGATACCACATCAAACATCCCGCTGCCCACAGAGTCCGACGTTTCTATAACAAGTCTGCCGCTTATGTACAGCGTTACAGAAGCCGCAAACTTCTTGGCATATATCATTATCTTTGTCCTGTTTCTTCGAGCCTCTACCGCATACTCAGAAATACCGTGCAGGAGCGCTTCCGTCTGAACAGCGGTCACGCAAACTCTCTGAAACTCCTTAAAAATATCTCTCTTAATCATAATTTCTCCCCTTTTCTTTATAAAGACTTGTTTTTCTTTGCCTCATACTGCTTTATTTCCGGCTGCTTTATCTGCTCCTGCACCTTACGCTCTATGGATACTTGTATCTTATCCGCCGTTTCTTCAAGCGCCAGCCCTATATCCTCAAGCCCATGCCATTCGCCGTTGTCACGCCAGACCTCATATACCTCGTCAAGAGTATTGCTGCTTGATAGCAACGCGTTGTACTGCTTTTCGGAAAGCCCCGGTGTCTGATATTCACAGAATGATACGATGTTATCCTTTGATACGATCTCATAAGCGGATTTTATAATATCATCCACAGGCTTAGAGTGCAGATCTTCTATGAAACGGTCATATTCCTGTTTGACCTTGTTATACAGCAGCTCCATGTTCTTCTCCGTTGTAAACCTCACACGGAGCTCATCGAGCTTGTTTCCGGTCAACTGGTCCATATCCCTTGCCATGAAATGGGTAACATAGTCCTTGAAACTGTGCCAATCAGGAAGTTTCATATACTCATTCACTTTTACTGCAAGGTCGCGGTCTGCGACAAATATTGCGTCATGATCGTCAAGTGATTGCTTTATGTTACCAACATCATAATAGTAATTGAAACCCGAGCAGCCCCTTAACTGTACTCCCATATCAAACAGTTCTTTTGCGACCTCATCGGTCACGGTAACAGAAGCGTATTCTGTCGGATAGAATGCGCCGCTTTTTACATACGCAAGCGCCTCATTGTATGTCATATCCTCATACTGCAGGGCTGTAAACAGATCGGACGCGCACCGATGATAAATACCTTTGTCGATACTGTCAAGGAAATCATCCACATATTTTTCATTGGTATTGTGAAATCCGGCATATTCCATTATACGCCAGAAATCATCGGTATCTATCTTGTCGGTCTTTAACGCTTCGGTAAGCTTATTTACCGTGGCAGCCGAATAAAGACTGTTGACGATACGTTTAGCCGAGTAGCTAATGCTTCCCGCCATAAGGGACAGGGATACATCGCTATATCCCTGTGTTATGACCTTGCGAAGCTGTCTTTCATCCAGCTTTTCCGAAAGCATTGCAATATTCTCATCACGACTTCTCATTTCCATAAACATCATCTCCTCATTTTATTGTGTGTTGTCGGTTTAGGCGGCTCTTTCTTAGGCTCGTCGGGTGCCGACGGTTTCGCCTGTGGCTTATCATACGACGTTACTACCGAAGGCATTTTTATCGTCATTACCATACTTTGCGCAGGCGTTCCCGTTTCAGGTGCGTCCACGATAGGAGTATCAACGATTATAGGCTCCGGATCGGGTGTCTTCCCGCCGCTTAACGCCGCATTCACAAAAGCAAGACGCGCTTCTTTCTCCGCCAATTCCGCTTCACGCTCGAAAGGCTTTGCTATCGCCGCTTTTGCTTCTTCAAGGTCTGATCTTGCTTTATCGAGATTGCCGGAGAATAACTGTATCTGCGAATTTATCCTTGTCCCGGCAATATTCTCGATACGACGGGTATTACCTAATCCGTTATCGAGCGATACTTCCGAAGTGTATTTCAATTCTCCGTGAAGAACCGCTATACACGGCGTTCCGGTTATGAAGTTCTCGACATTTGCCGGATTTTTCTCAATAGTGATCTCAAATCCGCAGTATTTACCGACAGACTGCACTTCACCGGTTGTCGAGCATTGAATGATAGCTTTTTCTATAAGTTCAGCTATCGCCTTTCTGTCATCACACGGCTTTCCGTCTATCTCCATAGCAAAATCAGCGTTTTCGGGATGTCTCTCCTGAAAGGCTTTAAGGTCATTGCTCGCCTTATGAACAAGGTCGGTATATTCCTCTATTCTCTTTGGCAGCAGTCTTTCCGCCAATTCCTGCATTTTATAGACAGACCTCTTATGCTCGGCTCTCAGCGTTTTCAGCATAGCAACATCGTTGTCAAGCTGTATCTTTTCCTTGATCATCGGGTTTCCGCTTGCAATAGCCTGCATCTCGGAATATGTAAGCACCATTTCGTCCACATCTTCCGAAACACGCGCAGGCTCTTTGCTTGTCATAATCTGATTGATGAACTTCGCCTTGTTTGTGATTATGCCCATCATATATGCGTCGAAGGTTTCCTCTGTCAGATAATGATATATGCCGACTTCCTCAAAAGTATTGCCCTGTCGAACTCCTCGACCGTCCTGCTGTGTCAGGTCTGCGGGCTTCCACGGTATATCAAGGTGATGTATCGCACAAATACGGTCCTGTATATTCGCACCGGTTCCAAGCTTTGACGTACTTGCAAGAATGAAACGCTTTTCGCCCTTACGGAGCTGTTCAAACATTTCCGCTCTTGCTTTGTCCGTCTTTGCGTCTCCCGCAAAGCATATTTCCTCGCGGGGTATGCCGCGCTTAACAAGTTCGTCCTTGATTGCTTCATAAACCGAGAAATGCTCCGAATCCTCGTTTATTGCAATATCGCAGAATACTATCTGTACTCCTTTCTCCTTTTCTGTCTGATGATACAGCATTTCGAGATTGTCGAGCAGCTTATTCACTTTACTGTCGGGAGCGGGAATTGCGTCGGGATTCATACATCTGCAATCCAGTCCGAGCAGTCTCGCTTCGTGCGTTATACGGAGCATATTGTCAACTCGCGGATCAACATTACCACCGTGTATGCGCTCACTTCTTGCTGCAAGCTCCATCATGTATGCTTTTTGAAACTCGTCAGGCTTTGAAGAAACGATTATTGGCTTTCCTGTTGTCAGCTTCGGGACTTTCAGCTTTACCATATCAGGAGTCTGAATATCTGCAAATTCCTTATACATCTGCATGAGTTCCGGGATATTCACAAATTTGGAAAACCTGTTCTTTGTCTGAAAACCGTCGCCCGCAGGCTTTATTTCAAGCTGTGAAACGACTTCGCCAAAGGTGCTTGCCCAATCGTCGAAGGTTTCAAGACCGGCTTTTTGGAGCAGATCGGGACGCAGGTATCTCTGCATTACATAAAACTCGACCATGCTGTTAGAAACCGGTGTGCCGGTTGCAAATAAGATGTTGTTGCAGCCGTATTTGTCATTGAGATACTGCGTTTTCATCAGCATATCCTCAGACTTCTGTGCCGCCGTTGTCTGCACTCCCGCAACATTAGACATTTTTGTTGTTACAAAGCAGTTCTTGTAGTTGTGGGCTTCATCACAGACAAGGTAATCAAAACCCAGCTTTTCAAAGCAAAGCGAATTATCCTTTGGCGAGGACATAAGCTTTTCAAGCTGTTCCTCAACTCGCTTCTGCTGTCTTTCAAGCGCCTTGATAGACATACGATCATCGGAGTCCGTCTCCTGAATAGCAGTCATAATCTCGTCGAGCTCGCGTTCCATAAACATTCTCCGATATTCATCGGACATCGGTATGCGCTCAAACTGCTGAAATGACATTATTACCGCGTCATAATCGCCGGTAACACACCGCGCAATAAACTTCTGTCTGTTATCCTTCGTAAAATCCTCGGGGCGCGCCACAAGCAGTTTTGCGTTCGGATACAAGCGCATCCATTCGCTCGCCATTTGCAAAGTAAGGTGTTTCGGAACAACAATACAGCCTTTATTTATCAGTCCGAGCCGCTTCTTTTCCATAGTTGCGGCTATCATCTCAAACGATTTGCCGGCACCTACGCAATGGGCAAGCAGAGTATTTCCGCTAAGCTTTGCTCTTAATACCGCGTTTTCCTGATGTGGGCGCAGCCTTATCGCGGGATTCATACCGGGGAAAGACTGATGTGAACCGTCAAACTCACGACCGCGTATAGCGTTGAACAAATAATTATAGCGTTCGACATACTTCTGCCTGCGGTCAATATCCTCCCATATCCAAGACTTGAAAGCCTCTTTCATCTGTCTTGCCTTTTCTTTGGCAAGCTGTGTTTCGCGGGGATTGATAACATAGGTCGTTTTACCGTCCTCGTCCTTTTCTGCGTCACGAACGATAATATCTCGCTGATTAAGCAGATTTTCAAAGATATGATAACTTGACATTCTGCTTGTACCATATGTTTCATTAGCGGCTACCGACCTGTCGGCATACTTTCCGTCGATCTTGTACTCGCCCATTTTTGTTCTTGTAACGGGGTGACCGAACACTCCCATATCAGCTTTTGCGTACTCATGCAGAAATCTGTTGTAGTCCTCAACATCTATCCAGTTCGCACCTATGCGCACCGATATTTCACTTGCTTCGAGGTCTTTCGGTATAACCTTCTGTAATGCCGCAACATTGACCGCGAAAGAGCTGTCTATGTGTTCAGCGTACTGCTGCGCGATTCTTAATTTCTCACGAACATTTCCCGAAAGGTATTCAGAAGCGTCAACATATCCCGAATAGGGATTTTCTTCCGTTATTTGTGCAGGATCGCGGAACACTTCACCTTCCAAGCTCTCTAACAGTTTTTCAGGTGTACAGTCCGTTATCTTTGCCATAAACTCAATATCGACTTTTCCTATGCGGTCAAGTGACACCTGTAATGCTTCCTGCGGAGTATCGACCTTTGTTATCTCCACTTCGGGGAGTATGGTACGCTTGGTAAATATTTCAGACTTCTCGACAGTTTTCTTTTCTACATCTATGATCTCCAATGCCGCAAGGGTATTGTAATCATCGTCCTGTCTGAAACAGCGTTCATTAACCGGATCGGTGATATTGCCGTATGACTTGCGAAATCTGTCATACACATCATTCAGTTCCTTTTGAAGCCTGTGCAGCTCTTCATCGGAACAATATGCCGCTTGTGCATCAATGACAGCCATAGCAGCCTGTCGAATATTGTGCAGACCTATCATTCTTTCGAGCGTTTTCCCCGTTTCCTGCACTTCTGCCATTATCTCATTCTCACGGAAATAGAGTTTTCCGTCAACAATGGTATGTGTAAAGTTTCTTACCGCAGGGTCAGCGGGTATTACACTTATCTCCCCCTGTTCCTGTTCTTCCACCTTTGTTGTTTCTATTGCGCCTTTGATTTTGGCAATAGCCGCCTTGATCTGTTCTGCGAGAGGAATATCGGGATTGCCATAGCAGGCTGTTACCCTGCTGTCATCACCGTATTTGCCTTTCATACGTTCGTCCCACGACATAGTACCGAGCACCATATCCGGGTTATCAACGAAATACTGATTGCACGGTATGCCGTCCTCAGTCTGTCCCATGTGTACCCAAGCGGGGACTGTAACCGTCAGGGTCTCACGCTTTTTGAAGAACAGAATGTCACTCGTAGTTTCCGTTCCCGCGTTCTTCTTAAAAGCGTCGTTCGGAAGACGAATAGCACCGAGAAGATCACATCGTTCTGCAAGGTACTTTCGTGCCTTATCATTCAGCTTATCCATGGTGAACTTACTTGTAACGATAGCGACCACGCCGCCGGGCTTGACCTTATCCACCGCCTTTGCCGCGAAATAGTCATGTATCTTGAATCCGAGCTTGTCATATTGTTTATCACTCACACGGTAATCACCGAACGGGATGTTACCAATGACAACATCAAAGCTGTTGTTATTGAAGTGCGTCTGTTCAAAGCCTTTTATCTGAATACGCTCCTGCGGATAAAGCAACTGTGCTATCCTACCCGATATACTGTCAAGCTCCACACCGTAAAGATGAGAGTTTTCGTGCATTTCCTCGGGCATCTTTGCAAAGAAATTTCCGACACCCATTGAAGGCTCAAGAACATTACCGCCCTCAAAGCCAAACTGTTCAAGAGCCTGATAAATTCCGTCTGTTATTTCGGGAGGTGTATAGAAGCTCGTCAGAGTGGATGATCTCGCTGCACGGTATTCTTCGGGAGAGAGCAGCTCTCTTAATTCCTGTTGTTCGCTTTCCCAACCTGTGGGAGCCGCTTCGCCTAAGTTTCCCGCGAGGCTCTCTGCGGCTAAATCGGAAGTAAACGCCTGCGGTATTCCTCCCCAGCCAACATATCCTGCTAGCACGGACTGTTCTTCGGGCGTAGCGTATCTGTTTTCGGCTTCGAGCTTCTGTAAAAGTCTTATAGCTTCGACATTCGCCTTGAATTTGGACTTTGCGCCGCCCTGAACTAAATCCTTTTCGCTGAAATGGTATGTTACCGGTGTTCCTGTTTTCGGCTCCTTCTTCGGTGTCATCTGTATTGTTTCGGGAGCATTGACCGTCGGTGTATCCTCTTTCGGGTCTGTTTTGCTTTCGGCAGCAGGCTCAATATCTTCGGCCTCCGTTGCCTTTATCGGTTCGTCAATAGTCTGCTCCGGTTCCTTTGATATACTTGCGAGAGCGTCTGCTTTCAGTTTTGCAAGCTCCGCAGGCACATCAAGCTCGGTATTCATATCCGCTATCTCAAAGAAAGTGTCGTAGTCGGTTATTTCTACATAATTGGAGATTTCCGAGCTCGTAAGCTCAGCGACCGCTTCCGAAAGAGGAATAGCCTCGTCCATTTCCCAAATACCACCGTCAATAGGAGTAAGATCGGGAGCATATATCGTGTACTCTATTCCTTCATCAACATTCATGACGGAAATGAAGCTTTCGTCGCGTATGTCCATGTACACAGCAGCTTCTTCAAGCATTTCCGGTGCCGGTTCAGATTCTTCTCTGTTATCAGGCATATTCCCGAGAGCGTCAGCCTTTAATTCCGCAAGCTTCGCAGGAACATCACCTTCGTATTCAAGTTCGGAAAGCTCCGAAAATAGCTCAACATCTTCTATCTCGGCAAGGTCTTTCTGTTCAGTTCCCATAACCAGCGACGCAGCCAAATGCAGATCGTCTGTAGTTATGTTTTCCATTATACCGCCATCGAAAGCTGTCATGTCTGGGGCATACATAGTATATTCCAGCCCGTCCGGGGTGTGCGCCACATAGACAAAACTCTCGTCATTTATATCCATGAATACGGCGGAATTTTTCTGAACATCATGCGTAGGCTCTGTTTCATGCTCCGTCTCATTTACTTCGCTTTCGGTTATTTCCTTTTCGGGCTCGTCCACGCTTTCAGCTTCGAGACCTTTTGCCGCGAGAATATCAGAATAATCAATACCATATTCATCAAGTACGGCTTTCGCCTGATTAAAAATGTATTCCTCTGTAAACTCGTTCGGATCATTGTTTCTCAAGTCATATTTAGCGTTTCTGATACGCTCGTCAATGTCCCTCTGCGTTATATACTTATCCTCGGCTATAAGGCGTTCTATGCGCTCCGCGACCTCGTTCCATTTCATTTCCATAGAATATGCCGCTGTACCGAAATCAAGATCGGACTTTACGCTGCGAACCCCTTTCGCACTATATGAAACGCTGAAACCCATGTGACTGGAACCGCCCTCGCCGTACTGCTTTTTCAGATACGCGATACGCTCTTTTTCCCCGTCGTGTTCCGAGAAGTATTTTGCAATACTGAACTTACCGTCCCTGTACCCGTAATGATGAAGCAGTATATCGTCCTTTTCATCTTCTGTTATAAAGAATGTGGGCTTGAACTCAAAATCGGGCTTTGTTATGAACTCCGTCCGCTGGCTCTGTAAATCACGCATACGGGCGAGAGCTTCCTTCGGTCTGTGAAAATGAAACCGCAGTATATCTCGGTTTTCCTCATATTTACGCAGGAAATCCTCCATTCCCGATATATATTTCTGTAATGTTTCGGGAGTAGCAAGGTCTGCCATTATACGCCTGTGTGATTCGGGAAACCCGCCCTTAAACTGTTCTTCGGGTATGAAGTATTCCACACCGGAGTCGCGGTCAATATCCTGATGAAGAAACCACAGCTTTTCCGCAAGGTCTTTAATCTCGTTCTCTGCCGAGCTGTCGATTACATCCTGCACACAGTATTCACCGTTTGCAAGCATTACTCCGATACGCTTTGCGGCATCTTCCCAAGTGATATGCTCTTTGGTAACGATGTTAAAAGCTGTATCTCCCACACCAAACGTTATACCGTCCTTATCAAACCAAGCTGATAGGTGCGTTCCGTCGGGAAGGATATATCCGCGACCGTCATGCCTGAACTCTTTGCGAAGAAACTCACCGTTCTCAACATCACTCTTACCAAGCATAAACTGATAAGAAATGCGACCGATACTTCTCGGCTCGTTGCTCCCACATTTAAGCGCGTAGTTTATCATTTCTGGTGTAACATCAATAGCGGGATAAATGAGTCGGAGCTTTTCACGCTTTTTCGGTTTCTTCTGCTCTGTTGCTTCCACAGGCTCACCAAAGAACGAAAGCTGTTCACCTCCGACCATAGGATCGGGCTCAGATTTATTCTTTGTTGTTTTCTGCTCTTTGGCAGCTATAGGCTGTTCTATTACCGGAGCTGTATCTGAAACATATTCAAAGCCGGCTTTGGTAATCGCTTCCTGCCAATGCTCATAAAACTGTTTGTCGATCTTGCCCTCGGCGGTTTCACGAGAGAGTAGTATCATGTTGTCGTTCTTCTTCTCGACTGTCCACAGCTCGCCTTCGAGTCTGATTTTATCTCCCTCGTCGAGATCGTCAGCATAGTATCCGTTTATGTCATGTGTGATCGGTGCGCGGTACAGCTCGAACTGTTCCAGATCGTAAACCTGATTATCACTCAGCTTATGCGGCTTTTTCCCGTTCACGATGTAAGCTATACCCTCATCTGTACGTTCAACCGCTGCTTCAAACCGCTTTCCACCTATCTCACAGTCTGCTATTATGCTTTCAGCCGTTTCGCCCTCACGAAAAGCATATATTATCAGCTTTTCTACACTTGCCTTTTTCTCCGACGAACGCCCCGCGCGCGTCCTTGTCTGTTTTTCCGCGCCTATATCAAGGTATTCGTTCTTTTGTATCATGTCGGCGGTAAAACTCTGTACCAAATCCCAGCTCAGTCCCGATTCTTTGGTACGGGACATATAGCTGCCCTCCCACACGACTACTCCGTCATCGAAAGCCTTGTATCCGACGCGCTTATCTCCTATGTCAAGCTCGCAGTATTCAGTATTTATGGCGGTTTTCATGTATTCCGCTCTCTTTTCGCTATCCGAGTTTTCCAAGAAAAACGCAATAATATCGTCTTTCTTTGCATTGAAAAACCTGTCAGTCCTCAGAATATCCCTGATAAGCTGCTCGTCCGTCATAGGCGGTATATCGGAGGTGAGTATCATACTGTTGTTTATGACCGTATGCTCAGCATCTTCCTCCGGCTCAATATCCTCAACATCCGATATAAGCTGTTCTTCACTTTCCACCGACTTTTCCGGGATTTTCTCTGTCGGCTCCTGCTCCACATGAATTTCCGCTTCGGTATCGGGAATATCGTTCTTCGGCGGCTCATTCGCTTCCGCTTTTCCTCTCGCTATATCACGATTACGAATCGCGGTTTCTATAAGCGTTCTTATCTCTTCGGCTTGAAGCGCCGAGTACCTGTCAGCGAAGAACTTGTCAAACCACTCAACCGGAGAGATCTTAGCTCCCTCGGAATCGGAGAGTACCAATCCCGCCATTTCGTAGCTGTCAAGTCTGCGGTTAAAGTCTGAATTCTGATAACGCTTTTTCAGCTCCGCAACTGTTATGTCCGCAGGAAGAACACTTCTTCTTTCATCACCTGATGTTCTATCGTCAACATGCGCATCTTCTCCCATTCGCGTATCTCCGTGAATGTTGTCGGACGAGGATTGTCCTTGCGATACTGCTCGTCCAGTTCCGTGAACCGTCTCTCCGCTTCTCTGTCTATCAGACGGGGAATTATCTGCCACCGACCCTCCATGACGTACACCTGTACTTCCGTCGGATACTCTGTTCTCACCCATTCCTGCCACATCCTGCCCCACCTGCCTATCGGCTTGCGGAGAAGCTGTGCTTCCTCTCTGTTGACCGTGTACCCGATCTCCGTCAGATATTGACCTGTCGCGTTCTTCGCTGTGCTCATAAATGTGTTCCCTCTTTCTTTTCTGAATCTGCACTATCTCCCTTTCGATTTCGAGAAGTGCGCTCTTTGCCGATTTCTGTACTATGCTGCAAAAACGTATAAAGTCTTTGTTGCTCTTGAACATATCAACAGCCGCGAGATTTAAACCACCCGATATTTTCATATCACCGCCAAGTTCGCAGCGATTTGAAATAGTAAAACGAACAGCGGATACCAACGAACGCTGATAATTGCTTGTCTCACTTTCCGACAGCTTCATCTGTTCCACGGCATACTGAATATCGGTTATATATGGCTTGATATTGTCAACCGCGACAGCAGCTATCGTTTCATGTATATCCTTGCAATTCTTGCCGTATCGCTCATTTATGACCGCAGTAATCTCGGCGGCAAGACCTTCATCCAAATGCCACAGCTCCGGTATCCTTTTACCGCTTGTCTGTGTAATATCAAACAAATGCCTGCATGAATCTTCCTCGCCGAAAACCGCGATACTATGTTCTCCCCTGTTGACTATGCGACCGAGCCTGTTCCACACTTCGAGCGTTGCGACCTTTGTGGCACCCGGATTCTGATTATAGATAAGTGCAGCGTCGGGAAACGACTGCTTGTACATTCCTGCGGAAAAGCGCAGAAAATGTGCAAACTCCTGTTTGTCGTTCATCAGCCGCTTTGTAATGCTATCCCAACTTTCACGAACACTTTTCAGTCTGCTCAAACTCAGTACCTCCTCTTTTTCTTCTTATCGACAAATTCCTCCATGCGGAGATTGACGTATTTCCCTGTATCTTCCAGCGAGAACACAGCGTTATACTTGTTTCCCTTTGAAGAAGTGCAGTTATTCAGCGTCACCCTGCCGAATGTAAGTAGTTCGGATATCTCCCCCGCCGTGTAGTTCCTGCCTATCAGCTTACTTTTCTTGAATATGCAGAATCCGCATTTTATCTTACCTTTGGAACAAGAGAAAGCCATAGAGTTCTCTATCACCGGCGACCCGCAGCGCGGACACTTACCGACAACTGTTTTACGAGCCGGCATGGGTCTGTCGTTCCTGCTTTTCTCATAGCTCACAGTTTCGCGGAGATTATCGCATATCTCGCCCAGCAGCGTTTCGGGAGCCGCATTACCTTTCTCTATCTCTGAAAGCATACGCTCCCAATGTGCCGTAAGCTCGGCGGACTTAACCCGGTCGGGCAGAGAATCAACAAAGTCCCTGCCGTAATCCGTCGAAATTATCTGCTTTTTGTATCTCTTTATATATCCCGATGATATAAGCTCCTCGATGATCGCAGCTCTTGTCGCGGGAGTTCCGAGACCGCGTCCCTTGACATATCCTTTGAGCTCCTTATCATCTATAAGCCTGTCAATATTCTCCATAACGGCAAGCAGGCTGCTTTCTGTAAAGCGTTTAGGCGGAGCAGTCTCACATTCCTTAATGGTGAGTTCGTCTGCTGTGAATGTGTCATTTTCGGCACACACATATCGTCTTACGGTTTCATCATCCCACCCTTTGCTGTATCTACGCCAGCCTAATTCAAGTGAGGTCTTGACCGTCAGCTTGAATATCTCGCCGCATACTGCAAATTCATATCTGTATTCGATGTATGTGTACGGACTGTCAAGAGCGCACAGGAAACGGTTTATCACCAGATTGATGATATTGTTTTCGGTTTCCGTAAGCGGTTCGCTTTCAAGTCTCCCGATAAGATTTGTAGGGATAATAGCATGATGATCTGTCACCTTGCTGTTATCAATAATGCGGCTGTCGATGTTAAGTCTCTGATCCTGCAGCTTCGTTATACGCTCCTCGTCATATCCCGACAGACACTTAACTATGCTTTCCACCAGCGGTATCATATCCTCAGTCAGATAATTGCTGTCCGTGCGGGGATAAGTCAGCAGCTTCTTCTCATACAACGATTGTGCGGCATTCAGCGTCTCCGCCGCTGTCATCCCGTAAACCTCATTGGCTTCCTGCTGTAACGATGTCAGGCTATGAAGCAAAGGACGGTTTTCCTTTTTCCGCTCAGACTTTGCGGATGTGACCGTCACCGGCTTTCCCTTACACTTATCCATTACAGCCTGCGCCTGCGCCATTGTATCGAAAGTCTTTTCGCACTCCGCGCCGTTCGCCAGTAACAGCTTGAAATATGTTTTCTTGACGAAGCTCTCTATCGCCTCGTCCCTCTTTGCTATGATGTTCAGCACCGGTGTCTTGACTCTCCCGACCCTATGCTTACTGTTATCAAGAATACTGTACAGCCTTGACAGCGATATTCCGAGTATCCAGTCTGCTTCTGCACGGGTAATGCCCGCTTTGAACAGGCTTGCTTTATCCTTGCAGTCAAGCAGATTATTCATTCCCTGCTTAATGCTTTCGTCGGTCAGAGAGCTGATCCACAGGCGCTTTACCGGCTTTTTGCAGTTAAAGTATTTGTAGATATATCCGAAAATACATTCACCCTCGCGTCCCGCATCGCAAGCGTTTATGATCTCCGCAACATCATCGCGGGCAAACAGTTCTTTCAGCATTTTTAACTGTCCGTCATGCCCTTTGATCGGTACCAGCCTGAACTTATCGGGGATTATAGGGAGCGTATCAAGCTCCCATCTATCGACCCCGTAATCTTCGGGCATTCCGAGACCTATAAGGTGTCCGAGCGCACTTGTTACTATGTACCCGTTACCCTGTCTGTAAAATGTGTCCCCGGACTTGATCTTATCCGTTGCGCCCACGCAGTAGGCTATGGAAGCGGAAACGGAGGGTTTCTCCGCGAGTATTAATCTGAACATTACACAAGCTCCTTTCAAACAAGATACAGGCTCATTTTAACTGCAAGACTTGCGATAAAGCCAATGTAGTCAAAGTCCTCAAAGGTTTCGGTCTTTACGCGGTAAACGGTAAATGTTCCGTCAGCAGCAGATACAGCAACACGGTATGCAAGGAGTATCTCATCTTCGTCCGCGTCATAGATAACATCATAACCGCATGACATTGATACCGTCTTGGTCTTTATGTATGAACTGTCGTTGATCTGAAATGTTCCGAGAATGACACCGTTCTTGCATATAACGGAATTGTCATACGCCTCGTCATAAAACAGATCGTCGATAGGGTCGTAACCCCTGTAAACAGCATAGCTCATCACATTGTCACAACTCAGGTGCGTATAGGACAGCCTTGGAACTACCGAAAGTGCGGAATCAACTATTGCGTTGATCTTTACAGCAGGGATTCTTCCGTGGTCCTGCATAATGCAGAATTCCACAAGGGCGTCGTGAATATCAGTTGCCTTAATCATCTTCATCTTTCTTTTCCTCCTCCGTGTTTGTCACGGTACTGTACATTTCATTGTGTGTTGTTTCTTTCTTTGCAGGCTTTGAGCTCTGAAAATTTCCGTTTGCGACTGCGTTGCACAGATCGTCGATGTTCAGCCCCTTCTTGCTGATAGATTTACGCAAAGCTGCTATCTTCTGATCTTCGAGCTTCTCTACAAGCCTGCTTTCTTTCGCTTCATATATACGAAGCATTTTCTTGTGGTACTCGATGTACCCCTTGGTTTTCTCTATGTTCTTCCTGCACTTTGCCAGAGAAGAAACATACTTTTCTGCTCTATTTCCCACCGTTTCGCCTCCTGCTTATTCTTATCACGAGATATGCGATAAAGAGTCCTCCGACAATGATCGCGTCAATAATGCTGAATCTAAAACTGAATACTTCGCCGATATTAACCTCTGCTGTCGTCTGACTTGATGTTATTATACCGATGACGAAACCTGCGATCAGCACGATAGAAATTATGATTCTGCTAATCAGCTTTCTTTTGTCAGACACCTCGTTATCAATGTTTCTTCTTTTCTTGAAAAAATCGAACACTTATTAGCCACCTCCCAATAAAAGCGTTACCTGTTCTTGATATGCTGAGAACACATACATTTCATCCGTATTAAATCCGTATCCGGCAAGCACCTCTTCAAGCGTATAATTTGTTACCTCTCCATAAAGCCATTGATGCTCAACATCACAATAGTATCGCACATCCACATGAACCTGTTGTTCAGGAGTACCGGGATTTGTTACTGTAACTTTGATCTCTCGCTTGCAGTTCTCACAAGTGCAATGCGCATAAGAATACCAATAATCGAAGTTAAAGAATTTGCCCGTTACCTCGACAATCTCATCGTAAGTGAACTGCATTTCGGTAATGTCCACCTGTCTTTCAAGCTCCCGGTACCGAAGAACGGCGAGTATCGCAATAACATCGACCGGATCAATCGGGTCTATCTCTTTATTGCCATACTGATTAAGCTCGCTTATCTCGTTGTTCGGCGGATAAGAAATGTGGTCACACACGAATCCGTCAACGATTGCAGAGATCTCTTCACGGCTTTCTTCAATGTAGCCGTCGATCTGCTCGACATATTCCGACAATACAGTTTCCGGTGACACCGCAGCTTCTCCCGGTTCGGTTGATAACCAACTGAACAGACTGCTTATCAGCGCAGCCACGACAGTCACCACAAGGATAATGAGAAAGAGTATCAGAAAAATTATCGCAAGCGCTAAAAGGATATATTTTCCTATCGGGGAGGACAGTATCTTTCCTATGACCTTACCCACCGTTTCAACAGCCTTTTTCGCTTTTTTAGCTTTCTTCTTGATTTTCTTAACTTGCCGTTTGGTATCTCGCGGCATATTCTTTATCGCTCTGCCCGCCTTTACAGTAGTGCGAGCGGTATTCAGAACCGCTTTTCTTGCGTTATCCGCATACCGAAGCTCTGTCAATCCCTGCTTTATCGTTTCCGTTCCGGTATCTGTAACAGTCGATTTGTCGATCTTGGTTTTCAAAAGCTGCTGTCCGGTATCTTTGGCAACATTGGCTACACCGCTTGTTACCGCCGTCGCTATATGTCCAAAGTCTTTTATTGAGCTTTTCCGGGAGAAGATATGCCCGGTTTTCACGGCAGTTGCAATCTTTCCCGCGGCTTTACCGGTACCGCCGACTGCTGTTCGGATATATCCGCCGACCTGCGCCGCAGTCGCTACACCCGCAGTCACAGTCTCAACCGCTTCGATTGCTACCGAGTCATCCGAGTCAGCCTTTGCTGATGTAAACTTCTGATTTTTCAGTTCGGCATTAACGCTGCTTTTATGTTTCCTGCGTTTACGACGCTTTTTCTTCGGTTTATCTACATCTGTGCTTTCGGTATTCCCCGTAGAAGGTGTGGAGGCGGATTCTCCAGCATTATGCCGCTTAACCTCTGCTTTCCGGCGTTCCTGTTTTTTCGTCTCCGATGTTACGATCATTTTGAGGCGTTGTTTTTTTAATTCCTCGTTGTATCGCTTGCCGGCATCACGGGATTCGTCAATTACTTTTTTGGCATCGCCCGTGAATCGCAGTTGCGCTGTATGTATATATCCCGTGCTTCGTTTTGACTTGATGTAATTGTTATCGACCTTGTTCTGTACAGACAGAACGGCTTGCCCGCCTGTCTGTATTGCGTTGAACAAAGGTTGAATTTCAGGCTCGGAACTATCGCCATATTCTACATCGTTGTCGTAACTGCGGATAGCGTTGTGCCTATATACACGAAGCGAGGGCTTCCGGAACTGCTCTGCTGTCATTTCAAGCTGCATTTCCTTCAGGATCGCTTTTCTGTGACCGTCGGAGATAACCTTGGATTTTAACTGTTCGGCATAATTCTTGACTACCCGGTTCTGTGACTTGATAGTACGTTCATTACGCTCGACCCTTGTTTTTATTCCCATGTATCACATCCCCTTTATGCCTCCGCTTTCTTCTTGTTCTCCGTGATCTCAGTCAAGTTGGTTGTCATCAGATCATAGAGCTCGTTATGCGGGAACTTGTCCTTGAACGGAATTATCGACCCGCCGCAGCAGATAAGTCCCTGTCCGCTTTCGCTGCTCGTTACATACGTCAGAAGATTGTCCGATATATTCAGCAGTTTTGCAAGCTGTATCCTGTCGGAAGTCGCCTGATTGAGCATCATCACGAAGTCTGTATTCGAGAGCATTGAACGCGCCGTCTCGGATTTCAGCAGATCCTCAACATTCTGCGTTATGCCGCACGGTACGCCGCCCCACTTTCTCGCTCTCTTGTAAAGCTCAAAGAGGAAGTTTGCGGAATACTCGTTAGCGAACAGGAGATAAATTTCGTCCATGTAAATCCATGTGC
>CAMVEM010000046.1 GCA_947166515.1 uncultured Clostridia bacterium
CGTACTTGCCCTCGGGGACTACAAGCGCGGTGTCTGTGCTGTCCGCCGTGACATTGCCTGTGAGCTTTACACTGCCGTCTTCCTGCAAAGCGTCGCTAAGATCACCCCATGATGACACTTCCCGGACATTGTTTTCCGCGCTCGCCGTGACTGACAGGTCGGGCAGCAGCCCGGTCTCCGGCAGGAGAAATCCCGAGAGAGCGACCGCCGCGGTTACCGCGATTGTGCCTAAAATTCGTCTTACAAGTTTGTTCATATATACCGTCCTTTCGTCCGTTAAGGCACGAAGCCTGTTATTCACCACTTTATATTATAATTTATTTTGCAGGATTTTGCAAGGATTTACCCGAACAATTCCGCGCAGGAACGCAAAACTCTATATTAGTGCACAATTCCGTAACCAATTTATGCTATATTATGTGCATTACGCATATTTATAATCACATCACGGTTATTTTTCGGACGTATAGACGGTCAAACAATCGACTGCGTTCATGCATATCGGGGTGTGTGGTTAACACGTTTTCATAGGACATACAAGGACATCTTTTTTCATTGCTATTCCCAAGGCTATTTTCGTTCTTTTCGCTTTTGCCTTTTGAAAAAATCATGCATTTGTTCATACTTATCCGCAAGATCATTGGGCACAAACGCCTGTACTGACGTTGCCGTATATGACCTCAGTTGACTTCAATTAATCTGTGCTGCAATTATAGTACGAAGTCAAACATTTGTCAGGTGATTACAAGAGAATGCCGCCTGCCAATGAATGACAAGCGGCTGAATGTTATTCGTTGAGTATATTGAGCATTAATACAGCTCCAAGCCGGAAGCCGCGAGTAAAATCCGCTTCACATTCAAGCTGCGACTCAATGTGGAGAGCGTCGGTGTTTCGGTGTCAGCTTTGTATGCGCACATCGTGTGCGCTTTTGGCTGACACCTTCAATGCCTCCTGCATTGGTGTCGAGCAGTTCCTTACAATCCGGGAACTTTTCGAGAAGCTGCTGCTCGGCGGAGCAAATCGTCTTTTGGGTCTTTATGTATCGCTCTGTGTTCGGTGCGGGTTTCTCGCACGGAATGATTTCTCCGTAGTAGAGTTTGTTGATTATGTTAGTCATTGTGGTATTCTCCTGTAAATTATTGTATCTTTTGATTAGTTTGATATTCAACAGGAAATGTCTTGATTTTGGTCGTTATTTGGACGTTATTTTTACAAAAGTATGCTTCAAGTGACCACAAGCAGATAAATCGTCAATGCCGCAAAGCCGCATTATGATTGCCTTTCCGTGAGTTTGCCATAAATTGCAAAAAGCTCAAAAGTCAATTCAAGTCCAGTAACAGGAGCCAAGACAGACAAATCCGAACCATAACGGCTCGGATTTGTTTGTTTTTTATTCGGGAAAAGCATGCTTTGGGATAGTCGTTCGAATAAAACACCAATGTAATAGAAAAATAGTATTAAAGGCAATCCGTAGCTCATTTGGGGCGGCGGATTGTTCTATATATAGATAATATTATTCGAAAATGCTTCTATTCTTTTTTTAATCAAAATCTTCTGTATTTAGTTCAATTTTATCGAATGTTATTTCTTTATAAGAATCTATAGTTCCTTGGCAGCTAAATGTCGTGCATAAGCTGTTCTTCTGGATAGTTATTTCCCATATATTTCCTTTTCACCGTTTTACCTCGTTTGCGTAAATTTAAAAAGAAGCAAATATATATAGTTCAAAAATCAAAACACATATACTGTTCCCCTAAATTTAGCAATAGTTTCTGAATCAACGTAAATTTTAGTTCTGTCACCGTATAATGCAGCATCAATATCACATCGATCTATGCTCAATTCGGCAGGAAGCAGCATTCTTTCCCCGTAGGACATTTTTATATTCTCAAATGAAAAATATGCTACATCATCTTCATAAAAATATTTGTTGCCTACTTCCGCATTGCTTAAGTAATCATACCCAAAATCATTGTGAAACTTTATGAAGAAAGAAATAATTGAATCATCATTATGGACTTGACTGTCTAAAAATCCAAACTTACAATCTTTCTCAGGTCCTATTTCATGATAATATGTTATTTTAACTTTATCATCGGCATCACAGGTTCTATTGTATTCATTAATATAATTTTCGATCTTGATTTGTAGTTCTGATTTTGGAGTAAAAATATAAAACAGAGACAACTGAATAATCGGATATAAAAACCATATAGCGGTCGAACCGACTATTATTATGATGAGTATAATTATATTTTTTCGGATTGCTTTTTTATCTTTCATATAATATCACCCAGTTACCCCATAATAGTTCATTCTTGGCGTTTATAAAATCATCTCATAAAACCTGATTTTTATTTCCCCACGAGGAAATTGTTAAAAATGTTTTACCTGCGATATGATCATCAATTATTTCTGTCACAAACAGCTTTTCTTCATCATAAGGCGTCAAGCGACAGCCGGGCTTGTGCGGAGATATTGCTCAGATACATAGATGCGGGTTATGATGTTAATTCGTACATAAGGTCATTCAAGCTGATATAACAGTATTATAAATTTATATATAAGTAAGCGGTGATAAGAATGGATAGAGCGGACGAGTTTTATAAACTCGCTAAAGAATACTATACATATATAACCGAAACAGAAATCTCAAACGATTCTGTAAATATGCTTATGGAATTTTTAATGAAATTATACATATCCGCTATGAAACTTCCCGATATGGAACCCTTGCTGACGACCTGTCTGACATTGCTGTCGATTTGCTGAATGGAATAAACGAATACGATGCTGGAAGAATCGGAAATGCTGTGTTTGAATGGAAATTGGGGTCAAACAGTCATTGGGGTAGTCATGCAGTTGACGCATTACTGACTTATTCAAATACCGATATGGGTGTATGGTTTTCAATTGCAGTATTCGGCGGGATCATCTCATATATTACAGGATTTATTTGCTGCTGGAAACAGGCACGTAACATACATGCAAGTAAAATACACACCATGATGGCAATGATTGCTCAGGCAGATTTACCGTTGGGATGTGCGATATTGATAATATTTATCATAGCTTATATATATTTTGTATAGTCGGCCAGCGTGAGGGGATGCAGCCAAACAGAACAATAGAGGGGGACGTCATTCCTGACTATTCTTTGCCGTTATATTTTACGCACAGCATTGTAAGATCGTCAAACTGCGGTGCGTCGCCAACAAATGTGTCTATAGCCGTTTTCATGTTTTCGATCAGCTTTTCCGGAACGGCATCGGGCTCGGTGTTCAGAGCCTCCAGCATTCTGTCAGTGCCAAAAAGGGTTTCGCTGATATCTGACGCTTCTGCCGCTCCGTCAGTATAGACGAACAAAGCGCCGCCTTTCTCTATATCAAATTCATATCCGGTATATTTTGACTTAGGCATTATACCCAGCACAAAGCCGTGTTTTTCCTTGAAAAGGGTAAATCCACCGTCAGCGTTTTTTATCATTGGATATTCGTGACCTGCATTAACCGCAGATACGTGACCTGTTTTAATATCAAGAATACCGAACCATGCTGTAACGAACATCTTGTTTTCGTTGTCCTCGGAAAGACGTTTGTTGACGTTTTCGAGCACCTCAACGGGTGACATACCCATAAGTGCGATGTTCTTTATAAGCATTTTTGATATCATCATGAACATAGCAGCGGGGACGCCCTTTCCGGAAACATCCGCTATAACCAGCCCGAGGTGATCGTCGTCTATGAAGAAGAAATCGTAGAAATCGCCGCCGACTTCTTTGGCCGGCTTCATGGAAGCGCTGAGTTCGAATTCTGATTTTTCGGGGAAATTCTTGGGCATAGCCCCCATCTGTATCCTTGAAGCGAGGTTAAGCTCCGCAGATATTCTTTCGCGCTCGGTCGCGAGAGTAACGATCTCACTGTTATATCTGTCAATTTCGCTGGTGAGATCGGTGAAGCTTCTTGCAAGTACACCTATCTCATTTTTTGACCGAATAACAGACATTTTTTTATCTGCTTCGCTGCTGTCCTTTGTGGCAGTATATTCCTTCATCGCTTTCTCTATTTTTGTAACAGGCGAGATAACGTAGAAATATATGTACAAAAGCAGTATAAGATTGGCAGCGATCAATATCGCGATCTCGGTCATAATATATGTGACCAGGTCTTTCGTTGAGTTTTCCAGAAAGCTGTTCATGTCATATACTATGCAGTAGGCATAATTTGTCGGATGATCTTTAGATACATTCGAATAGCCGAGGTAATAGTTTTTCCCATCATTTTCCTTGCATGATACGAATTCCGACTCTTCGTTAGTACCGTTCTGAAGTTTCAGTACCGGGTCCTGAGAACTTATGTCTATGAAAAAACTGTCTCCGAGTGCACAGTATTGATAATCATTAGGCTTTGCCTCGATTATGACTTTTCCGCATTTCTCTTTGCTGATATTGAGTATGTAAAGCGCTGAATACCCGTACTGGCTCATTTGCTCACCAAGGGCCATTGATAAATACGAGTAAAATACTTTTGATATCAGGAACTTATCATCCTCGGACAGTTCGTTAAACTTCGTTTTCCCGTCCATAAAGTCTATGATAGTCTGGTCGAGCATAAGAAGAAGTATATTTTCTTGGTTGATATTTTTCGATATGGCTTCCTCGTTTTCCTCACAGTAAGCCAGTATATCCTCAACAGCGCTCTCCCCGAGAGATGATGAAGATCTGAGTCTGGCGAGATCTCGGTCAAGTGTTTCGTTTTTGGCACTGATAACGGTGCTGATCGTACTTGAACTTACTGCCCAAAACGTAAATATCGTTGATCCTAAAAATATCAGCGTCACGAATATAAATATTTCTACCAGTATTTTTCTTTTTTTCATAAAAAACCGCTTCCTTGTATTGTTAGTACCCTTTTCAGCGCAGGCGCTATGTCTTCCTTCGCGCCGGACGAACTGAGGATTCGTGAGATTCCGTCATTCATAGAAATACACTATATTATATCATAATTATAGAATACAGTCAACGCCGTGGAACTTTCAATACCGTTTTTTGTTAAAACATACAAATGCACACGAGAATTCATTGTTTTATTGTCGGATCTGTTGACTGGAAATAAAAACACTTGCTTTTACAGTGTTAATATTGTATAATAAGTATAATATCGTTAAACATCGACCGGAGGAGACTGTTGATGCAAAAAAGAAAGAAAAAAAGCTCTGTTACCGTACAGATAGCGAGACCCATGAGTATTTTTATGGTCATACTGATTATTCTGGGACATATGGCGATGTATGTTTACTCTGTCGTGAGCATTATTTCAGAAAAAGAGAGTCAATCTGCGCAGATGGCTAATTTTACTGCTCACATGCTGAATGATTACGAATCGATAGGATGGTTGGCGTCATATTATTATGAAAATTATAACGAGATTGATAAGTTTTATGATTATAGAATGCCTGAAATGATCAATATAGCGAATGATCTCAAACTGAAAATTGAAAATTATACGGAAGCTTGTGAAGTAACGGTGGAACAGTTAAAACGCGTGCCTGATTATGTTCAGAAGGAGTTTGCGGAATACTGCTACGCTGAAATAACCGATCAGCTCAGTTCTATAAAGACTGCGTATCACCCTTCATTTCTCGATGCTTTTGTTATAAAAAATAATGAATGCTTTTTTATTTTTTCTGGCTGTGACTTCGATGAAGGCGAAAAACACGTAAGCGAGGGCGGCACAATATTTGAGCTTGGTGTGACAACGCCGTTTACCGAAGGAATCTATAAGGTCCTGGATAAAATACTCACCAGTGAGAAACCGGATAAAGCGCTTGAGCTTTCGCTTTCGGATAAGGCTGACCGCAGCAATGTACGTTCGTTTGCACCGGTTTACGATAAACAAGGCAATTTGGTGCTCATAATCGCGGTGTCTCATTTATGGGAAGATATACTGAAAGAACTTTCTGATGCGGCTTTGAAGCTGACGATCATAATGCTTTCGTTCTTCGGATTGCTTATAATATGGCTGATACACGGGATGACCAAAACGATCGTTCGTCCGCTTAAAATGGAGGAGAGCATTCTTAAAAAGTACATAATTGAAAAGGATACGGAAGCGACCGTGGCGCGGCTCGAGGAGATCCAATCAAACAATGAGCTGGAAACGCTCGCGGAAAACTTTGCTCTGATGACTCTGGAGCTGAAAAAATATATCGATGAGGTACGTGAAGCGGCAATAGAAAAGGAAAGAATACACGCGGAGCTCGAGCTTGCATCGAATATACAGCTTTCGGCTCTGCCGTCAACGTTCCCGGCATTTCCCGAACGCACAGAGTTTGATATTTACGCGACTATGAATCCGGCGAAAGAGGTCGGCGGCGACTTCTATGACTTTTTCCTTATTGACGACGATCACTTAGCGCTTGTAATAGCCGACGTTTCCGGAAAGGGCGTTCCTGCGGCTCTGTTCATGATGTCGTCAAAAATGCTGATAAGCAATTATGCATCGATAAGTGAAGACCCGGCGGTAATTCTTGATGCTGTCAATTCTCATATATTTGATCAGAACAAGGACAGGATGTTCGTTACAGTATGGCTCGGTATCCTTGAAATAAGCACCGGAAAGATGAGCTGCGCTAACGCAGGTCACGAATATCCCGCAATAAAGAGGGCTAACGGAAAATTCGAGATGATACGTGACAAGCACGGACTTGTTGTCGGAGTAAAGAAGAATGTAACATATAAGAGATATGAGTTACAGCTTCAGAAAGGCGATATACTGTTTGTATATACCGACGGAGTGCCGGAGGCTATGAATGCCGAAGAGGTGCTTTTCGGGGAGGACAGAACGATCGAAGCTCTCAATTCCGCATCGGATGAAGGGCTTGACGTACTGCTTCGGACTGTGAAAAACGTTGTGGACGAGTTTGTTGGTGACGCTCCGCAGTTTGACGACCTAACGATGCTCGCATTGAAATATTCGGGAAAGGATTGAGCGTTTTTTATCAGTTTATTATGTGCATATTGTTCAATAATTATACAAAATGAACGAAAGTATCTTGACATTTTGTGCATTTTGTGATATAATAACGCTTTAGAGATTGGTGCAGTTTGGTACTTTTGCAGAATTTCTGCCAAAATAATCATTTTGAAAAAAACAAAAGCCTTATGGTGTGATATTCGTCTGAGAAAGAAATGCGGGCTTTGATGATATTTTGTCGGAGAATATGACTATTGATAACAAAGCGGGAAAGGTAAAACAGTGAAAGAACTTATCACAGACGCAAAAGTTGATAATCTTGATGAGGTGCTTATCTTTGTTGACGAACAGCTTGAAGAAGTCGGATGTTCTATGAGCAATCAGATCGTGATAGATACTGTGATCGAGGAAATCTTTGTCAATATCGCGTATTACGCTTACGGCGGTCAGGCGGGGCCTGCTACCGTACAGACGGAGATCACTCATGATATGGTAGAGCTCACATTTATAGACAACGGAGAGCAGTATGACCCTCTTGCGAAGCCGGATCCGGATTTAAAAATTCCCTTTAGCCAGAGAAAACCTGGCGGGCTCGGAATTTTTATCGTAAAAAAGAGCATGGATGAAGTTAAGTATGAATACAGGGATGGCAAAAACATACTTTATCTAAAGAAAGCTCTTGTTTAAACACAGAAAAATGGTAGCTTGACGCTGCATTTTTATTATTTTATTTATCACTCTAAACTTCAAACACACAGGAGGTATCTATGTTAGTTGAATTCAAAACCGAAGGTAACGTGACAACGGCATTCGTGTCAGGAAAAATCAATACCGATACGGCTCAGAAATTTCAGGACTGCTTTGAAAATGTTGATAAGTCCAATAAACTTATCCTCGATTTCGCGGATGTTGAAATGATCACATCTGCCGGTCTGAGAGCTCTTGTTGTCATCAGAATACGCTTCCCCGATGACAGAATGGAAGTTATAAATGTATCAAAAGCCGTTTATGACGTCTTTGAAATGACCGGTTTTGATGATATGATACCGACCCGGCGTGCAAGTAACAAAAAGAAAATATCGGAATATGTACGCCTTTCGTTCAAGGATTTCCTCAAAGAGAAAGTGAACGAGGATAGCGACCGCGTTGCAATGATCGCGGGTGGAGACGCAGCTGTGGCGGAAGGTGCAGAAAGCCAGGCTGGCTTAAGCGCATCGGGCGGCGTGAAATATACATGGTCCGAGATAGACAAACTCTCGCAGATAATAGCAAGAGACCTTTACGACCGCGGAGTAAGAAAGGGTACACACGTTGGCCTTATGGGTATGAATTCCGTTAACTGGGTACTTACATTCTTCGCTATACAGAAGCTCGGTGCTATTGCACTTCTTGTAAACTTCAACTTAAAAGCCGGCGAAGTCTGTGGAATTTCAAAGGTCGGCGACATAACACATCTTTGCTACGGTGATATAGCCGAGCAGTGTGAAGACAGTGAATTTGTTGCGAAGGTCACCGATACGGAAAACTCTTTTATCCGCAATACATATAAAATGTCGAGCGATATAAACTACAAGGAGAGACTTGAGGAATACAGCAGCGTCGAGGACAGATTCTCGGATGAAGTCGATCCGGACAGCCCCGCCCTTGTTATTTTCACTTCCGGCTCTACCGGAAAGCCCAAGGCAGTGCTCCTTTCCGCGTACAATATACTTAACTCCTCGTCCATGTGGGCGGAGGAATACCGTATCGGCGCGGAAGACAAGATATGTCTTGTTCTGCCGACATTCCATATTTTCGGACTTACCTGCGGCCTTTTCGGTAATTTTATCGCTGATTCTTTGGTTGTTATACCGAAAAATATCAAAACAGGTACGATCGTACAGACCATAGCTACCGAGAAATGCACACATTTTTATTCCGTTCCGACGCTTCTGCTCGCTATTGCGGCAAGCAAGAATTTCAAAGCGGAATATGTCGAGGCTCTCAGATGTGTTGTTATGGGCGGCGCATCGGCTACACCGGCACAGATCGTCGAACTTCAGAAGCAGTTCCCGAATACATATTTCCATTCGGCATACGGCCTCAGCGAAATGACTCCGGTTACAATGTGCGCATATCAGGATTCCGTCGAGCATGTCACAAAGACAGTCGGAAAGCCTATGAAGAATATCGAGATACGCATTTCCGATATTTCCAACGGAAGTGTTTGTGCTCAGGGACAATCGGGCGAGGTCCTCGTAAAGGGCTTCAACACCATGGTCTGCTATTACAGGCTTGATCCGAGTGACCAGCCGCTTGACGAAGAAGGCTGGCTCCATACCGGAGACCTCGGACTTATCGACGATGACGGTTATCTGAGACTTGTCGGACGCGCTAAAGAACTTATCATACGCGGCGGCGAGAATATCGCTCCGGGCGAGATTGCCGAAGCTATGACGCAGTATCCCGGTGTTGCCGACGTTAAGGTTCAGGGCATACCAGATGATTTCTACGGTGAGATAGTCGGCGCAAGTGTTGTTATGAAAGACGGCAAGACACTTGATACCGAAGATATGAAGAAATTCCTGGTATCAAAGCTTGCAAAGTACAAAATACCGGAATATATATTCCAGTATGATAAACTTCCTTTACTGTCAAACGGAAAAGTTGACGCAGTAGGACTTAAAAAAGATGCGCACAAAGTGAGGAGAGAAATATGGTGGTTGAAAACAGAAAACTTGTTTATGATTCGGGAAAATCGACGTGGTTCTGGATATGTGATGTCAACGACGACATACACATGAGAGTCATTATGCAGCTTGACCATAAGATAGTCGGAAGTGAGCTCGAAGAAGCGTGGAGAAGGACCATGAAGGTATTCCCGCTGCTCGACCTCATCCCCGACAGGATAAACGATCATCTGGTTTTCTTCGAGCCTGACGATGAGTCGGTCGTAACGGAGAGCAAAGAGCCGGTAATGCCCGGAACAGAGCTCGCAAGAAAGCGTTCGGTGACGCTTTCGTACTATGATGATTCGTTCACGGTCCTCGCATTCCATTCGGTAATGGACGGTAACGGCATTATTACTGTGGCGAGAACGGTAGCGTACCATTACTGCTGCATACATTTCGGGAAGACGTTCGATCCTACCGGATTTGAGCTCGCGGAGAACAGAGAGCCGATAGAATACTATAAACCCTATAAGAGCTATCCGCTCGGCGAATACAAGACCGTTCCGCCTTATACATTCCCCGAGAACGCTGAGTTCTTCTCCGAGCCAGATATGATCCCGGCCGGCCCCGGAAAGATAATCGTCGGATGTCTTGCGGTACCGGTAAATGATTTTATTGCTATGTGCAAGAGCTACAAAGCAAACCCCGCTTCGATGCTTTGTATTATCCTTGCAAGAGCGGCATACAGTCTGCATGAGGGCGAGAAAAGAGATATGCTTTTCCACGTTACTCTGGATTTCAGACCCGCTCTCGGAATAACCGGATCGCTGGCGCAGTGCTCGTCGGCAGCGATGCTTGAGCTGTCGTATGATGAAGCAGAGTCCGATAATATAGCTCCGGCTGCAGAAAAGCTCCGTACGGATCTTGCGGCGCAGAGAACAGAGGATTATATCAAATCCTTTGCCGCTTTGCTTAGGACTTACGATATGAATGCTTCCGCCTGCTCGGGCGTTGCGTCGTATATAGGCAGAGTAGAGCTTGGAGACTGCAAGGAGCACATAAAGGATATCTCTCTCGTGAATAACGCTTGCAACATCCTTAATATGGTGCAGTTCGGCGACGAATTTTATATGTTCTGTCAGTTCGGACTTGCGGCGGAGAGATACATGAAGGCTATGACCGAAGAAATAGGAAAGCTCGGCGTTACCGCGAGAACGGTACATTCCGCAGAGCAGGTAATACCCGAAAGAAGAAACTGATCGGACTTGGAAAGGAAGAAAGATATGAGCAAGGAATATGTTATTCGCAAGAAAATGTGGCCGGCTGGAGGTAATCCGTTTTGGGACTGGGATAATGCAGGCAAGCTCCACATGACATTCATGATAAAGATGGATCACGAGATAAACGGTGATATGCTTATTGAGTCACTGAAAGAGACATACGATGTATGGCCGATCCTCAAGGAAGCTTTAGTCGATATCGACGGAACAATATGCTTCGCGCTGAACGACGCGCCGATAAAGGTACATAACAACAAGACCGTTGTCTCTCCCGGTAAAGGCATTAACGATGACAGAATGGCGGCGATCACATATTACGGGGATACCGTGTATGTTACGGGCATGCATACATTCTTTGACGGCGGAAGCGCTATGATGATACTGAAGGATGTTGTATGCCGTTACATGAAGAAGTATTACGGCGACGATCTTGACGTCGGTGAGCTTCCGAATGCCGGAGACGGTGATGATCCGGAATATCAGACATTCTATTCCGCTAACAAGAGAATAGCCGAGATACCGTATGAATACAAAGATCAGATAGAGATCATCCCGAAAGTTTTTGTGGATCCGAACATGGATTACGGCCCCGATTATGCGGTGGGAAGATGTGTGATCGAATGCCCGAACGATGAGTTCATAGCTTATTGTAAGAAAAATGGCGCAAATCCTTCGACTATGCTGTTTGTTATGGCCGCTAAATCTGTGTTCAAACTCAATCCCGACAACGAGCTTCCGTTCACCATGAACAATACGATGAATATTCGTCACATTTTCGGTCTTGACATGTCGATTATGGGTCAGACCATGGGCAATCTTCTTGTTGCTCAGAAATCGGATATTGAGACCCCGGTTCCCGAGTTTGCGAAAAAGCTCAGGGAATCTTTTGATGCACAGCGTGAACACAACTATATTTTCTCCCGCGTTGAGGACATGAGAAAAGGAAAGTCCGCTCTTGCTTTCAAGCTTTCCGGATCGCTTCAGTATATGGGAAGCATAAAATACGGCGATGCCAACAAGCACATAAAGAAATTCACTATGTACGGCGATTTGTGCAGGAACGTCGTAGCGTATGAGCTTAACGGTACGTTCTATATATCTCTTATGTTTGGAACCGCGAGCAAGAAATACGCTGACGAATTTTTGGATATGTTAAAAAATGCCGGTGTTTCGGCTGAAATAACTGAAGTGACAGACAGATTGCCGTCCGAGATCCACTGAATGGAGGAGAGTTTATGGGAAGAATGCTTTCATTTATGAAAGTCAAGGACTGGCTCCTGTTTATACTTTTCGTTTTTTTCGTGTTAATTCAGGTTATGCTTTCACTTAGTCTGCCCGAAAACCTTACAGCTATTACCTCGGCCCTGAAATTGGGAAATGCGGATATGTCTACACTTATTATGCCCGGAATCGCAATGATTATATGTGCGGTCGGCTCGGTGGTAAGTGCCATTATAGGCGGTGTGTGTATAGCCCGTATCTCGGCATCCATCGTAATGAGAATGCGTGAGGCTACCGTAGAAAAGATAATATCATTCTCTCTTGCTGAAATGAGCGGGTTTTCGTCTTCAAGCCTGATAACACGAAGCACCAATGATATTATGCAGATACAGATGTTTACCACAATGGGCACGCAGGTAATGGTACAATGCCCCATGCTGGCGATCTTTGCTATCCTTAAGATGGGTTCGAATACAACATGGCTTATAGCGGCGGCTTTAATGGTAGTTTTCATAATCCTGCTGCATGTTGTGGTTATCATCCTTGTACAGAAAAAGTCGATGCTCGTTCAGAAGCTTGTCGATAATGTGAACCGCGTAACAAGAGAGCACGTTTCCGGTATGCGTGTTGTTCATGCATATAACGGATACACTTTCCAGGAAAAGCAGTTTGACAAGGTCAATGATGATCTCACAAAGACAAGCCTTTTCGTCAACAGGTCCGTCGGCGTTCTTTCTCCGTTCCTTTCAATGGCTATAAATGCTCTTTCGCTTATTATCTACTTACTCGGTGCAGTAATGATAAATGATACCGTTGATTCGGGAGAACGTCTGACGCTTTTCTCGGATATGATAGTTTTCTCGTCCTATGCTCTTCAGGCTATGGGTGCGTTTGTCTTTATGCTTCTTGCTGTTATTATGCTGCCGCGTTTTCTTGTATCGTTAAAGCGCGTGAACGAGATAATCAATGCTAAAAACAGCATTGAGGACGGCAAATTTGAATCCGGGGCTAACGGAATGGTCGGTTCGATCGAATTCCGAAATGTATCATTCGCTTATCCGGGTGCGTCCGGAAACGCCATTTCAGATATCAGTTTCAAGGTAGAGCGCGGCATGACGCTTGCAATAATCGGTTCTACGGGTTCCGGAAAAACAACGCTCATGAACCTGATACCGCGTCTTTATGATGCGACAGAAGGTGTGATACTTGTTGACGGAAGAGACGTAAGAGACTATAAGATATGGGCGCTTCGTGACAAGATAGGGTATGTTCCACAGAAAAGCTTCCTGTTTGCCGGAACTATCGCTTCGAACATTGATTACGGTCAGAAATCAGGTTTACAGGCAACTCTGAATGAAATAAAAAAGGCTGCCGAGGTAGGTCAGTCAAAAGAATTCATTGAGAACAAGGAAGGCAATTATCAGGCAAAGGTCGAAGAAGGCGGCACGAATTTCTCGGGCGGTCAGAGACAGCGTTTGACTATATCAAGAGCTATCTGCCGCGACCCTGAAATATATCTGTTTGATGATTCGTTCTCGGCGCTTGATTTCAAAACCGATTCAGTACTCCGCAAACAACTTCGCAGTTCTGCGAAGGACTCTACACAGATCATCGTAGGACAGCGTATCGGAAGCATAAAGAATGCTGACATGATACTTGTGCTTGACAAAGGTCGTCTCGTAGGACAGGGCAAGCACGAAGAGCTTTTGAAGACCTGTGATGTTTACAGAGAGATCGCACTCTCTCAGCTTTCATCTGAGGAGGCGGTTTAAATGGCAGAAAAGAATAATAAGAAGAAACCCAATAACGGTTCCACTTTCAAAAAGATAATCAAATTCATGAGGCCGTGGCTCGGATTGTTTATAGCTATGTGCATATTCTCCCTGCTGGCGGCTGTATTCAGTGTCCTTGCGCCGAATTATATGAAAAATATAGTTGATGAGATCGAAAAGAATCTCTCCGGCAACATAGATATGGACGCTATCAAGGATGTTGCGATAGTGAGCGGTATCATACTTCTGGCCGGTCTTGGCTGCAACATCATCACATCGCTTATTTCCCCGAAGCTCACTATGGTCACAGCCGAGAAGATGCGCCGGGATATCAACAAAAAGGCTAACCATATTCCGCTTTCGTATTTTGACACTAACCCTGAGGGTGAGACGCTCTCAACTATGGTGAATGATGTTGATACGCTTGCGACTGCTATCGGAAACACACTTCCGAATGTAATGCGTTCTATCACGTCGTTTGTCGGATGTATAGTACTTATGTTCGTAACGAACGTAATACTTGCGGGGACAACGATAGTTGCGACGATCCTCGGAATGTTGATAACAGTAATACTGATGAAAAAAGGTCAGCCGTATTTCTCGAAGAACCAGTCCGGACTTGCGGAAGTAAATTCTCTTATCAACGAGGATATCAAAGGACATCTTATTATAAAGTCGTTCAATGCTGAGAATGATGTGATCGAAGCATTCAAGAAGAGCAATCTTGCTCTTTATGACAGCACATGGAAGAGCCAGTTTTTCAGCTCACTTATAAGCCCTGTATCGACCTTTGCGAGCAATCTCGGATATATAGCGGTTTGCTTGGTCGGAGCGATTCTTGTGTTTTCCGGAAGCGCTTCAGTCGGTATTATCGTTGCTTTCATTTCGTATGCACAGCTGTTTTCCGGACCACTTTCAACGATAGCACAGGCAGGCGGAAGTTTCCAGCCCGCTATCGCCGCGGGAGACCGTGTGTTCGCGCTTCTTGAGCAGCCCGAGATGATCGATGACGGAAAGACTGAAGTGTCCCCGGATAAGGTTAAGGGAATAGTAGATTTCGAACATGTAAAGTTCGGATATGTTCCGGAATCCATAATCGTACATGATTTTTCTCTCCACGTTGAACCCGGTCAGAAGGTGGCTATCGTAGGTCCCACGGGTGCCGGTAAATCGACGCTCGTTAACCTGCTGATGCGCTTTTACGAGCTTAACGGAGGCAATATAAAAATAGACGGTGTGCCTATCGGAGAGATGTCTCGTGAAACGCTCCACAGTCTTATAAGTATGGTACTTCAGGATACATGGACGTTTGAAGGCTCTATCAAAGAGAACATAATCTACGCAAAGCAGAATGTTACTGCTGAACAATTCAGAAGAGTTTGTGATGATACCGGCCTTTCGGAATTTTTTGAAGCATTCCCGAATGGCGCTGATACTCTTCTCGGAGAAGAAAGCGGTGTATCAGCCGGTCAGAAGCAGCTCATCACGATCGCAAGAGCTATGCTTGACGATTCGCCGTTACTGATACTCGACGAGGCTACATCCTCTGTCGATACCAGAACTGAAAAGATTATTTCTCAGGCGATCGATAAGCTCATGGAGGGCAGAACGAGCTTCGTTATAGCTCACAGGCTTTCTACGATAAAGAACGCAAATGTGATACTTGTTCTCAAGGATGGTGACATTATCGAGACCGGTACACACGACGAACTTATGGCAAAGAAGGGCTTCTATGCTGATCTTTATATGAGCCAGTTCGACAATCAGTAATAATAAAGGAGCAACCCGGTGAAAAGAATAGATGAATTTCCAACACATGAATTAAATGGGATAAAGTACCGCGTCGGCAGAGCTATGCCGTTCGGTGCAGAGGTCATGAGCGATAATATAGTGAACTTTTCGGTTTACTCAAAGGACGCTACGGGATGTGAGCTTCTCCTTTATAATCTTGGAGAAAAAGAGCCGTTTTTCACGTTTGAGTTTACAGACGAATTCCGTATAGGTAATGTTTACGCGGTAATGATATTTGACATCGACTGGGAAAATATCGAATATGGTTATCGTTTTGACGGTCCTAACGATTACGCGAAAGGATATCGTTTCGATAAGACACAGATCGTTCTCGATCCCTATGCAAAGCTTGTATCCGGCCGTGACAATTGGCACGAGCGCTCATATCCGGACGATAAGTTTCAGCACCGCGGCCGCATAATCCGTGACGATTTCAAGTGGGACGGAGACAAGCCTCTTGAGATACCGATGAAGGACCTGATAATCTATGAGATACACGTCCGCGGATTCACTAAGGACAAGTCGAGCGGTGTCAAGCGCGCCGGTACATTTGCGGGTGTCATCGAAAAGATACCGTACCTGAAGGAACTCGGTGTAAACTGCCTCGAGATAATGCCTATTTTCGAGTTTGAGGAGTTCCTGCCGGGACGCCCGGATGATGAATTCTGTAATTACTGGGGATATGTTACGTACAACTATTTTTCGCCGAAAGCGGGTTATTCATATTCAGGCTCAATGGGTCTTGCGTCAGACGAACTGAAGAATATGATAAAGCAGCTCCACAAAAACGGCATAGAAGTCATACTTGATATCGTGTTCAACCATACCGGAGAATACGATGACTATATCTCGTTCAGAGGCGTTGACAACCGCACATACTATGTTATGGACGACAACGGTGATTATGCGAACCACACCGGATGCGGAAACACGGTGAACTGTAACAACCCTATCGTTAGAAACTTTATTATGGATTCTCTCAGATATTGGGTATCAAACTATCACGTTGACGGATTCAGGATCGATGAAGCTCCGATCTTTGCGAGGGGCGAGGACGGAAAGCCCATGGTATGCCCGCCGCTCGTTGATACTCTCGCGAACGACCCGATACTCAACCGTACCAAGTTTATATCCGAGGGCTGGGACGGCGACGGATTATATACAATAGGAAGTTTCCCGAAAGGCTGGGCTGACTGGAATCCGCGTACACGCGATACGATAAAGAGATTTGTAAAAGGTATGGACGATAACGGTCCCGCGCTGATTTCATCTATTGAGGGTTCGCCGGATATGTTCCCGAACGGAACGCCCGATTCCTCGGTAAATTACATCACGTCGCATGATGGATTCACGCTCTATGATACTGTATCGTATTCAAGGGCGTACAATGAGATAAACCCGTTTACTTCGGGTATGGACAACATCGATAACTGTTCGTGGAACTGTGGTGTCGAGGGTGAAACGAATGATCCTGCGGTTCAGGAGCTCAGAGTACGTCAGATGAAGAATTATATAGCGCTTCTGCTCCTGTCGAGAGGTGTACCGATGATCCTTTCGGGTGACGAGTTCGCGAATACACAGAAGGGAAATAACAACGCATTTGCGCTCGATAATGAAGTGTCTTGGCTTCAGTGGGACAGACTCAAAAAGTTCAAGGACCTGCACGAATTTGTCAGAACCATGATCGCGTTCAGAAAAGAGCATCCGGTTCTCAGAAAGGGAGATTATTTTTCCGGATACAATTCGTCGGGTTATCCCGAGCTTTCATGGCACAGTGAGACCCCATGGGAATTTGATCGCAGCCGTCCTTTCCTTACATTCGCGTTCATGTACAGCGAGCCTGCCGCAGATTTTGGTACGAAGAAGGATTGCTTCATATATTGCGCGGTCAATTCTCATTGGGAAGAACACACCTTTGGGCTCCCGATAATACCTGAAGGTATGGAATGGCGAATAATAGCCTATACCGGTGATCCGAAAAATAAATGCAAAGGTAACGTTTGCCGCGACAATGTAAAATTGATGCCGCGCAGCATAATGGTGCTGGTAGGAAGCTGATCGGAAGGAGCTTTTATATGGAAGAACAGATCAGGATAATAAAGAATGACAATTCCGATTTTCGGATATTTCTTCCGGAAAAGATTGATTTCAACAACAGCGTTGTACTCTCAGACGCGCTTGAAAAAATAGCGCCTGATGAAAAAACGAGCGAGATTGTTTTCGATGCAGATAAACTTGTGTATATATCAAGCTCCGGCCTTCGAGCATTACTCACCGTCCAGAAGAAATTTGAGTTTGTGCGTATAGAAAATGTGTGCGACAGCGTTTACGAAACTTTTTCGATAACAGGCTTCACTGAGATGATGACGGTTACAAAAAAGCTTCGGGAAATATCAACGGATGGTCTTACGCTGTTGGGCAAGGGCGGTACGGCGTCAGTCTATCGGCTTGATGAGGATCGTATAGTAAAAGTCTTCTCAGAAAATATTGATTTTCG
>CAMVEM010000047.1 GCA_947166515.1 uncultured Clostridia bacterium
AAGCATGTCCGTAAGCGGCTCGAAGAAAACGAAAAGCTCTCCGAGACCCGTCCGTTTACGCCGGAAGAAATATCCGCAATGGCAGATGAAGCAGTCCGGATCATCCCGCGGCGCGTTGAGTATTTTGCTGAGCTAATGGGAATAGCATACAGCCGCATAACTATCAGAAATCAGAAAACACGCTGGGGGAGCTGTACCTCCGACGGTCATCTCAGCTTCAACTGTCTTCTCGTGAAAATGCCGCCGGAAGTTCTCGACAGTGTTGTGGTGCATGAGCTCTGCCACAGAAAGCACCCCGACCATTCAAAGGCGTTTTATGCCGATGTTTATAAGGTATTCCCGGATTATGACCGATGCGACAAATGGCTTAAAGAAAACGGGAGACTGCTTATCAGGAGGATGACCGGACAATGAGTATTGCGGAAAATATCGTCTATATTCATGAACCGACCGATCTGCAGTGCGGACAGGCTGTTCTCGCGATGATAACCGGTATAGATGTTGCGTCGGTTTGCGAGGAACTTCACAACGAGCGCGAGACGAAGCTTTCGGAAATGAAAGAATATCTTACCTCACACGGAATCGAGATGTCCGCACAACGCCGCGAAGCGTTCACCGCCGCCGATCTGCCGGATTACTGTGTACTCAGTCTCGAAACTCCGCGCTGCTGGCACTGGTCGCTGTATGTCAAAGGAACGTTTTATGATCCCGAGCATGGCGTTATGAGCGATTTCCCCGATTGCAAAAGAAAATATTACTGGGAGATAAAGGAGGCAGGTTCCGGAAAATGAAACAACTGCAAATCCCCGAAGGCTTCACCGCGCAGGATATAAAGGTCGAATCGAGCATCTGCACCGGTGAAAAGACGATAGGTTTCTACAGCAAGGCGGATAAAAAGCTGCATTGTTCGGAGCTTGTCCGTTCCGAGCGTGATATAAAAGTGTTTTATGCGAAGTATGGCTTAAAGCCCGAGTGAGTGCAGATATTCAAGATTTTGTTCTGCACGCTCGTCGGCTTCTTTTACCGCTGCCGAAAACAGAACGGGATCCGCAAATACTTTGTCACGCGGTTCGGGAATAGTTTTGATGATCCCGTTATATAAGAGACGATACGCTTCTTCATACGAGCAGCCCGAAAGGCCGCTGTCGATCATAGCTTTTTCCTCATTATAGCTCTCATTCAGCATATCCATGAAATCTTCACGGTCTTTCGTCTTTATCAGCAGAAGAGAATCACCCGAAAAGCTGTCGGCATAGCGCAGATTTCCGACAAAGATCTTCCTGCATAAGGCTTTGTAGTCTGTAATATCTTTCACTTTTCCGAACAGCGGGAGGATATATTCTTCGGTAAGGTCATATACATGCTGTACGATCAATGATGCGTTTTCATCATTATATGGAAAATCATTCAGATCTTTATTATCATGCTTTTTGCCGGAATAATAAGAAAGCTGAGCGAGATCACGGCAGTATCTCTCCAGAAAAGCTTTTCCGAGGCCTTCACAATATATGCTCATCATTCCCGCTTCAACGGTAAAGCATTTTGTTCCCTTCTCACACGGCCTGAGCTTTTTCGGCATGATAAACTGTACGATACATTCATTTATCAGCTTTAAAAAAACACTTCCCTGAGCAGCGCAAAACCCGTGCTCTTTGAGCCCGTTTCCGAAGATCTCTTTAAAAACCCTGTCAAATGTATTCATTTTCCCCTCAGTTTCAGCTCCAATATCCAAAAAAGCCGTGACCAATATCGGAAACGGCTTTTTTATTATTACATTGCTTTCTTTATAGCGTCGAGAAGCTCGTCATATTCCTCAAACGCGGGGATATCGGGATAATCCGCTTTTATCTTTTCCGTGCTCTTGAACAGGAAGCCTGCCTTGCTTGCCTGTATCATGCCGAGATCGTTGAAGCTGTCGCCGCTCGCTATCGTTTCGAATCCGATCGACTGGAGCGCGTTTACAGTCGCAAGCTTTGATTTCTCGCATCTCATCTTGAATCCGGTTATCTCGCCGTCGGGAGCGACTTCGAGAGAGTTGCAGAATATTGTGGGATATCCGAGCTTCTTCATCAGCGGCATTGCGAACTGTTCAAACGTGTCGCTCAGGATAAGCACCTGTGTGAATGAACGCAGCTCGTCGAGGAATTCCTTTGCGCCTTCCATGGGGTCAATCTTTGCAATAGTCGCCTGTATTTCTTTCAGACCGAGCTTATGCTCTTTAAGTATGGCGATACGATAATTCATCAGCTTGTTGTAATCCGGTTCGTCGCGGGTAGTTCTGCGAAGTTCGGGGATCCCGGAAGCCTCCGAGAAAGCGATCCAAATCTCCGGTACAAGAACACCTTCCATATCAAGGCACACGATATTCATATTAATGTCCTCTGCTTTCTTTTGTCGTTTATATTTGTTTGCTACGGGAAAAACTTTGTGAAATCCATAACAGATGTATTATATCACAATTGTCCCGCAACGTCAATAGTGCAGGAAAAATTTTTTTATCTTTCATATATGGGCTTTTTTATACCAACATTTCCGCGGAGCTTTATCCTTGCCATTAATGTGATGCTGTCGCCGTTGTCCTCAAGGTTTGTCTCGGTATCAAGTATCTCGTAATCTTTAAGAAAATTATACTTGTACATCTCAAGCCGGCTGTTCAGTATCCTTATGACGTCTTCCCGCCTGCGTGTGACGGATTCATCCCTGTACCGCGTGAATGTGTCTGTTTTGATCTTCACGGGAAGTCTGAACCCGAACAGCGTCACATCGCTCACCGATTCATCGCAGATCGTGTTTTCGGTGCTTTCATCACCGGAAGAATCATACACCACCATTCCGAGCAGCATGATTTGAGTTCTTGTGAATTTTTCGTCTGTGGGAACTTTTTCATTCGTTGTGAGACCCATAGTAAATTCCGTTTCATCATAGAATTCTGCGGTGATCTCAGCGTCGGAGTGAACAAGTATCACCGTATCTCCGGAGCTTACCGTTCCGCTTACAAGAACGCTTCCCTCCGCGAATCCGCTGCCTTTTTCGTACATAATCATTCCTGAATCCACTTTCGATTCGACGATTATCCCTGCCCTGTCAGCCACTATATTGCAGGGAGTTTTCATATCCACGTCTTCCGAACTCTTACTTCCCTGCTCGCTCATATAAACATCAGCGCGGCTTCCGTTGACTTCTATGTTTATCCATTTTATCCTGTCCGTACCCAGCATTATGTTCCTTTCCGCCGAAAGCGCGTCGGTGCCGTTGGCATATACTCCCGCCGTGAAGCCGTTCTGTTCAAGAAGTGAGAGCATATAGGTGTCCGTCAGCTCTTCATTTCCGTGTATCTCTATATGCCAGACAAAGCATCTCAGAAGCAGAACAAGAAATATTCCCAGAAATGTCCCGATGATAAGTCCGGGACGTTTTCTTATATACCTATATCTGAAATATGCGCCTTTGCGTTCCTTTAAACGGACTCTCACTCCGTAATCCCGCGAGAGTTTCGCAACTGCGGGATAGTTATGAACTCCGACTTCCGCGTATATAATGCCGTTTTCTGCGGAAATTTCACTTACTTTCATTTTCCTGCCGATCAAGTCGTCTATGAACCGCTCACAGTACGCGCCGTATGCGGAAAACTTTACCTTTCCTCCGAGTATCATACACATCCCGTCCTTTCAGTTCTCATCAAATCCGACCGAGTGAAGTTTTCCGGTTATGATAACTCCTCTTTCGCTGAAATTCCGCATTTTAAGATCAAGACCGGTTATTGTGACCGTTCCGGCAGAAATCCGCAGTTTCACTGTGTTTTCATCAAACATCACAACTTCCTTGCATTCCTCAACCGTAAGCTTTGTATTGTCGCTTATCTGTATCAGAGAATGGCGTATCACGGAGCGTTTCAGCTTCTCATACTTCCCCGACAGCTTGTATATATTCATTTTATCACCTTCCGGTCAATATATATGTAACAAGTCCGGATTTAATGAATGATCTCAGGACAATATGAAACGCATAATTTCGTGATAAGAAATATTTTACGAAATAGACAGGAGCAGAATTGAGAGACAAGAAAATAATAATGAAAAATATCACATCGCTTATAAAAGCTGTATCGGTAACACTGACAGCAGTGCTGATACTGATATTTCCGGCTCAGACTGCAGAAAGCACAGTAAAAAGCATTGATGTCTGCATAAGCACGATCATACCGTCGATGTTTGCATTTATGGCGATATCGGCATATATACAGAATACGGGACTGTACAGGATAATACTTCGTCCGCTGATATTCCTTCTGAGACCGATTATTAAGGCTGACGACAGCATTATTTCGGTTTTCCTGATGAGCCTGATAGGCGGCTACCCTGTCGGCGTGAAGCTTCTTGCAGAATTAACTGCGGAAAATAATAATTTTCCCGAAATATCACAAACTGCTGAAAACGCTTCGATGTTCTGCTTCTGTATTTCCCCGACTGTTTCGGTGATAATGATAGGAAACGGCGTTTTCGGAAACACCGCCGCCGGCGCGATGATCTACATTTCCGATATACTTGCCTGTCTGGTGATGGCAATGTTCGTTTCGAGAATACACAAAACCGGATCAACAGTCACGCTCTGCACATCGGAATACGGACTCGCCGACGCGGTAAACTCGGCATCACGCGCATTGTTTACTGTATGCACTGTAATCATTGCGTTCAATGTAGTGTTGACCTGCATAAGATGCGCATTGTCCATATTTGGCGCGGATATTCCACCTTTAGCCGCAGGAGCTGCTGAGATCAGCAATCTCCTTAAAATAAAAGAACCGTCGTTATTTTTTATTCCGGCAGCGGCGGCTGTATCATCATTCGGCGGGATATGTGTGCTGATGCAGTGCACGGCAATAATAAAGGGAGCTTTTTCTGTGAAGAAATTCCTGCTTGCACGGATCCCGTGTGCGGCGCTGAGCGCTCTGTTCTCATATATAATAATGCAGTTTTCGGATATTTCAGTGACGGTATCAACTTTTTCTCGGCGCTACAGCTTCGGATTCAGCGCAAACAAGGTAATTGTACTTGTGCTTATAGCAATGTGCATAATTATTTTTTACACTTCCGACAAAATTTTCAGAAAAGTATAGATTTATCATAATACTTGTGATATAATGTTATGGAAAGTACAGAAGATCAAAGGAGGTCTTTCACCATGGCAAAGAAAAAACTATTCGGCAACAACATCAAGCCTGCCTGCAAATACTGCCTGCTCTGCACTCCCGATGAAAGCGGCGAGAAATTCTCCTGCACAAAGTTCGGTGATGTAAAGCCTTATGATGCCTGCAAGAAGTTTGTCTATAATCCTCTTATGCGAATACCGAAGAAGGAAGTTCTTCTCGCAAACTCCGATGTAAACAAGATAGCTTTCTGATACATAGGACATAAAAACCCCGTCACATCACTGTGGCGGGGTCGTTTTTTATCTTTTTGAGAAGAATTTATGATATAAAAGGTATGATATACATATCCTAAAGCAATTAACCAAGGAATTGCCGATATTATCAGAAAAAATAAAGCTAATAATTCTTTCTTACTCGTTATCATTATTTTACACTCATATACAAATTATTTTAACACCGCGACTGTAACTCCGGCTTCCCCCTCGCCGTATGTTCCGAGGCGGTAGCTTTTTACGTTCTTGTGCTTTTTAAGAAAATCATGCACCGCAGCGCGCAGAGCTCCCGTTCCTTTTCCGTGGATTATGGTGATAGTCTCGATACCGCCGAGCAGACAGTTATCGATGAACCTGTCGAGCTCCATTATTCCTTCATCTGTCATCATTCCGCGGATATCGAGCTCCATGCTGCTCTTGCGGCTCATATTGGACTGTAAGGACTTCTTCACTCCCCCGCCCTGCTTTTTCTTCTGCTGAACGGGCTCATCGGTAACAAGTTCGAGATTTTCAAGCTTTGTACGGGATTTGATCATTCCGGTCTGGACAAGCACATTTCCACCGGCATCGGGCAATGACAGCACAGTTCCCTTGCTTCCGACGTCCATAAGACGAACCGTATCGCCGACGCGAAGCTCACGAGGAAGAACATACTTCGTCTTTTTCTTTTCGGCTACGGGATTTGCCTTGTCATAAAGCTTGTCGAGCATGTTGTTTACAGTGTTTCTCGATGCTTTCACCTTGTCGGAGAAATCCTTCTTGTCCTTTTCCTTTTTTAGAACATCAAGCTCATCCATAAGCTTGTCCGCGCCGAAACGTGTCTGCTCGATAATGCTCATTGCGCGTTCGCGGGCTTTCTGGAGCTCAAATTCCTTTGTCTTTTCGAGCTCCTCGTGCTCTTTTTCGAGCTCTTCTTTTATGAGCTTTGAGTCGCGCTCGTTCTTTTCAGCTTCGGAGCGCAGTTTGTCCAGCTCGAACTGTGTTTTTTCAAGGCTTTCAATGACATTCTCGAATCGCTTGTTCTCGTCGGTCACGAGAGATTTGGCTTCATCTATGATCTCATCGCTGAATCCAAGTCTTTTCGCGATAGCAAAGGCGTTTGACTTTCCGGGAACTCCGATTATCAGCTTATATGTCGGTCTTAATGTATTTACGTCAAACTCGCAGCTCGCGTTTTCCACGCCGTCCTGCTCAACAGCATACAGTTTGACCTCCTGATAGTGAGTAGTCGCCATTACGCGGCTGTTTTTTTTGTGGAGATGCTCAAGTATGGAGACTGCAAGCGCTGCGCCTTCTATCGGGTCGGTTCCGGAACCGAGCTCGTCCAGAAGTACGAGCGAGCGCTCATTTGCCGCCTTTATTATGCGGACGATGTTGGTCATGTGCGATGAGAACGTGGAAAGGCTCTGCTCTATGCTCTGTTCGTCGCCTATGTCAACGAGTATCTTCGAGAAAATGCCGACAACGCTGTCGTCGCCCGCGGGGATCATCATTCCGCACATGGTCATAAGCGTGAGCAGACCCGCAGTTTTCAGCGAAACTGTCTTTCCGCCGGTGTTCGGACCGGTTATGATAAGACTCGTGTATGTTTCGCCGAGAACTATCGTTGTCGGAACTACGGAGTCACGGCTTATAAGCGGGTGACGCGCCTTGTTGAGACGAAGGACGGGTTCTTCCGTTATCTTCGGAGTTACCGCAGCCATTTTTGACGCAAGTGACGATTTAGCAAAGTATTCCTCAAGTTTCACAAGACATTCGATATTCTGGATAAGCAGCTCGGAGAACATTCCCACCTGTTCGGACATATCCTTGATGATACGTTCGATCTCGGCGAGTTCTTCGCTTTTGAGTATGCGTATCTCGTTGTTCGCGTCAACAACGCTCATAGGTTCGATAAAAAGTGTTGAGCCGGTCGCAGAAGTATCGTGTACAAGTCCGCTCACCTGGCTTTTATACTCGCTTTTTACCGGGACAACATATCTTCCGTCGCGCTGTGTTACGAGAGCTTCCTGCAGATATTTCTGTGTCGTTTTGCTCTTGATGAGCGAGTCGAGCTGTTCTTTTATCCTCATTCCCTGGCGTATTATAGCCTTGCGTATCCTTGCCAGCTCAGGGCTTGCGCCATCGGACAGTTCATTTTCTGAGATTATTGCATTAGAAATTTTGCTTTCAAGTGTTTTATTCGGAGTCAGCAGCGCGAAATACTCATGAAGCGTGTTCTCAATGCCGGAGCATTGATCGTACCATGAGACAAGTCCGTCAGTTTCGCGAAGGACAAGTCCTATGTCAAGCAGCTCACGAAGTGAGAGCGATGCCCCCTGCGCAGCTCTTTTTGCGCTCGATGTAACGTCCTTTATGTTGTAGAAACGCGGAGTTCCGAACTTGCTGGACAACACGAACGCGTCATCGGTTTTTCCGAGCTCTTTACGGACAACGTCAATGTCGAACGAAGGCTCTATCTGTCCGAGCTTCTCCTTTGCCATATCGCTCCAAGCTTCATTCGTGAGCATTTCTATTATTTTGTCAAGTTCAAGTTTTCTGTATTTTAAATTCATTTTATTTACCTTTCAAAAAATGCGAACATATAATTTTATTTTGGGAACATATTTTCTTATCCCGCTCTGTGAGCGGTTATGCGGATATAATTCCGATCATCGTATTTTTATAATTTTACCGATCTGTAATAATCGAGCGTCCGGAAATTTCTGTCGAGCTGACGAAGAAGATATTTTTCGGTAAGTGCAGAAAGATTTTTCAGATCATCACTTTTTATTTCTAGCTTATATATCCTGTCAACAGGCGAAAACACGATAAACCGCATAGAATAAAGAAGTGACGGCGTTATTTCAGTCATGTCATGTCCCTCTGACCGGTATTCTCCGATGCAGTCGCCGCAGATTATGCATGGGTCGGCCATGTCAAAGAACATCATATTATGTTCATAGCAAGCACAATTTCTGCACGCTCGCAGATCAGGAGCCAATCCGAGCAATATGAAGCTCAAATACCGATTTTATCAGATCAAGCGGTATTCTTTTCTTGTCAAGTTCATACAGCGTGACTGCCATGAACCGCAGCATTCCCTTTGCTTCCTGCTCCGAGGCAGATGTATCCTTTATTACCTCGGCAAAGTATGCCGCGAGAGAAAGCGCTTCGATATCAGACGAGATACCATGAAAGCTGTATATAGGTTCCGCGCTGTTGAGCGTGTAGCGCACACCCGTCTTGTTGAAACAGAACTTCGCATACGAAAACAGCGCCGTCGAACCGGCGTTCTTGCTTGTTAGCTTTTTTACGCCGTGTGCGGTCGCTTCGATGACCCCGTATTCGTCGGTCAGCACATCAATAAAACAGCTTGTTTCGCCTATCGCGCGCCTTCCGATAACTATGCCATCAACCGTGACAAGCATAATTCTGTTCCTTTCAATTTTTTATATGAACATAAAATCTGATCATTCGAATTTAAGTCCGAGGTCCATGATAGCGTTCTCGTTGTTTCTCCAGTCCTCTTTGACCTTGACCCAGAGCTTCATGTTGACCTTTTCGCCGAAATATTCTTCCATTTCCTCTCGGGCAAGCGAACCTATCTTCTTGAGCATGGTTCCGCCCTTGCCTATGACCATTCCTTTATGCGACTGACGCTCGCATATTATGACTATGCCAATATCGACGATGTCCGCTCCCTTGTTGGTCTTGTTATATTCAAGTGATTCCACCTGAACCGCTATACCGTGCGGTATCTCGTCATGAAGGTTGTTCAGTAGCTTTTCCCTGATAATCTCAGACAGCCACACCTTTTCCGGTTGGTCGGTCGGAAGATCGTCGTCGAAGAAATGCGGCGATTCGACAGCATACTTTTCCACCGCGGGTATGATAAGATCAGTATTGTCTCTGTTTTTTACGCTTATCGGGAAGACCTCGGTGAAATCGTACATCTTCGAGTATTCGCTTATGATGCCGAGCAGCTCGTTTTTGTCCTTTATAAGATCAACTTTGTTGATAAGCAGCATAACGTTGCTTTTCTTCGCCTTGAAATCATCAATAAGACGCTCCTCGTACGCTGCAGGCCGCTTTGTGGCATCAACCACAAGCAAAGATACCTCGACATCGGCTATACTGTTGTCTATCGCCTTTACCATGTGCTCTGAGAGCTTTGTGCGCGGCTTGTGCATTCCGGGCGTATCAATAAAAACGAACTGCGTTTCGCCTTTCGTGAGAACTCCGTTTATGCGTGTTCTTGTGGTCTGAGGTTTCGGGCTTACTATAGCTATCTTCTCGCCGACAAGCAGGTTCGTGAGCGAAGATTTTCCAGCATTGGGACGTCCCGTTACCGCTACAAATACAGATTTGGTCATTGTTTTCTTCCTTACTATATTTTAATTCTTATCTGATCCGGCAATTTTCTTTATCACTTTGATAAATTCATAAGCACATATATCAGCAAAACAAACACTTATTATTATAGTTTATCTTTGAGGGCTCTTTTGTTGCCTGTTTTTCTCGGCTTTGCGCTAAGAACGAACCATACGGCGAGCACAAGTGTCGCGAGCAGTATCAAAGACTTTATGAAGTCGCCTGTGAAGTATTTCAGAATACTTACAAGTGTTTCTATGTCGTAGAACATAAAAATGCCGACAGCGACAGCTCCGACCGACGCGAACAGCACCGCACCTGCCGCAATGTCCTTCCCGATGAGCGCAAACATATTGTACTTCGGCGATACCTTATCTATGACGACTTCGATAGATGTGTTTATGATCTCCATTGAGATGACCGCAGCGCAGGTAAGTATCAGCACGGCGTAGTCGGTTCCCGTGAAGCTATAGAAAGACGAAAAGTACATCACATAGGCGGTCATAACAATATGAAACCGCAAGTGCCGCTCATGCCGCAGACAGTATGCAATTCCGCGTCCGGCACAGTAAAAGCTTCTTACAGCCTGTGAAAGCCTGTTCATCAGCGGCTCAGCCCCATTGCATCAAGAACGATGTCCTGTTTTCCGAACATCTCTTTTTCCTCTTCTTCGCTGCGCTCGTGGTCATAACCGAGCAGATGAAGCATAGAGTGTACTGTCAGGAACGCCACCTCGCGATTTAAGCTGTGACCGTATTCATCAGCCTGCTCGGCAGCTTTTTCGAGCGATATCACTATATCGCCGAGATTATAGCAGCCTGTCTCCGGATCAACAGTGAATTCCTCGCCGTCGTCCGTCATCGGGAATGACAGAACATCGGTAGCTCTGTCGATATCGCGGTATTCTTTGTTGATACTGCGGATGCGCTCATTGTCCACGAATGTTACCGAGATCTCAAAATCGCCCTTATAACCTTCCTCGTAAAGAGTTTCCGAACAGGCGTGCTTTACAAGGCTCCTGAGCTCCTTTGTTACAGGAATGATCTTCTGGTGGTTGCTTCCGTATATTCTTACCGTTATCATGTTATGACCTTCTTTCGTTATATTTTTCGTATGCGCTTACAATGTCCTGCACAAGCTTGTGACGGACAACGTCCTTTTCCGTGAAACGCGTTATCGCGATATCATCTATGTTTTTCAGTATTTTAACGGCTTCTACAAGTCCCGAACGCTTGTTGTCGGGCAGATCTATTTGAGTTACATCACCGGTTATGACCATTTTGCTGTTGAAGCCGAGACGGGTAAGAAACATCTTCATCTGCTCGGGAGTGGTGTTCTGAGCCTCATCGAGGATTATGAAGCTGTCGTCGAGCGTTCGTCCGCGCATATACGCGAGCGGTGCGACCTCTATGATGTTTTTTTCGAGATTCCGCTGATAGCTCTCAGCTCCCATCATATCGAACAGAGCGTCATAAAGCGGCCTTAAGTACGGATCGACCTTGTTCTGGAGATCACCTGGCAGAAATCCGAGCTTTTCTCCCGCTTCCACAGCCGGACGGGTAAGAATGATCCTGTTTATCTCGTGCGCCTTGAATGCCTTTACAGCCATAGCGACAGCGAGATAGGTCTTACCTGTTCCCGCAGGTCCGACTCCGAATACTATCGTGTTCTTTCTTATGCTGTCGATATATTTTTTCTGACCTAAGGTTTTGGCTTTTACAGGTTTTCCTGTAAATGTCACACACACGGTATCTCCGCCGATCTCGGCGACCTGCTCTTCTGTTCCCTCGTTTACGAGACCTATAACATACCGCACGCTCATCTCGTTCACGGTTTCACGGCGGTCTATCAGCTCAAGAAGTCCTTCCACAGCCTTGCGGGCGCTCTGGACCTTGTCTTCCTGACCGACTATCTTAACGAGTCCGTCACGGCTGAATACCGAAACTCCGTATTCTTTCTGTATTATGGCTATATTTGAATCAAGATCGCCGAAAAGCGTGTGAAGCTTTTCGAGATCATCGACCTCGACTATGATCTCTGTCATATAACAGTTCCTTTCATCGGAAATAATTTATACTATTCACTGTACACAACTTATATGAAAAAGTAAAACTTCTTTTTAGTTGTATATAACACTTATTTATTATATCACATCTTAGTTTCAAAATAAAGTGTTTTTTAGGATTTTTTGGCATAATATTTTCCGAAATACTGACAAGTCAGCATAAAATATCATTGAATGAAAATAAAATTCAAAATACCTATTGACAAAATAAGAAAAAAGTGATATAATATGCATATCATACAGATAGGAATTATAAGAGATATGAAAATAATGTTTTATAAACGATGTTGTCCCAGGACATAAACGATCATCAGACAGCTCACAACTAATTATTTATAAATTAAAAAAGGAGAACATACCATGAACATCTACAAAAAAGCAAGTGACCTTATCGGAAGAACCCCACTTCTCGAACTCGGAAATATCGAAAAAGAACTCGGACTTGAAGCAAAGCTGATAGTCAAGCTTGAATACTTCAACCCAGCAGGAAGCGTAAAAGACAGGATCGCCAAGGGAATGATAGATGATGCAGAAGCAAGCGGAAAATTAAAGCCCGGCAGCGTTCTGATCGAACCCACGAGCGGAAATACAGGTATCGGTCTTGCAGCTGTTGCAGCAGCAAGAGGATACAGACTTATAATCACAATGCCCGAAACAATGAGCATTGAGCGCAGAAAGCTCATGAAAGCTTACGGCGCCGAGCTTGTACTTACAGAGGGCGCAAAGGGCATGAAGGGTGCTATAGCCAAGGCAGAAGAGCTCGCCAAGGAGATAGATAACAGCTTCATTCCGTCGCAGTTCTCCAACCCCGCAAATCCCGCGACCCACGAAAAGACTACCGGTCCCGAGATATGGGAGGATACCGACGGGGCCGTCGATATATTCGTTGCCGGAGTCGGCACCGGCGGAACTATCTCCGGAGTCGGAAAATTCCTCAAGTCGAAGAAATCAGATGTCAAGGTAGTTGCAGTCGAGCCGAAGGACTCCCCTGTTCTGTCGGAAGGAAGAGCCGGTGCGCATAAGATACAGGGTATCGGCGCTGGATTTGTTCCCGATACGCTTGATACAAAGGTTTATGACGAGATAATACCCGTTGCGAACGAAGACGCGTTCGAGACCGGAAGACTTATCGGCAAAAAAGAGGGCGTTCTTGTGGGTATCTCGTCGGGAGCATCGCTCTGGGCTGCTATACAGCTTGCAAAGCGTCCCGAGAATAAGGGAAAGACTATAGTTGCACTCCTTCCCGATACAGGTGAGCGTTACCTCTCTACTGCGCTGTTTGAATGATCTGAATATTCTGAATGCTCCAAAAAGTAGATCCCGCGGCTGTTTCGTACAGTCGCGGGTTTGTTTTATTTATGCCAGTAGTCGTTCAGGAATTCTATGCGAGTCTTAAGCCATTCGAGCATATAAGAAGCCGCTTCGCTTCTGTTGTGGCAGGCGGCAGCGCGGGCAGAAAGCTCACTTCCGACAACGCCCAGATTTTCGTATATGTTCCAGCGTTTATAATTGCGCTCATAAGCCGGTGAAAGCGCCGAGCTGTTTCCGATCATTTCAAATGTTCTGCTGAACAGGCCGCTGTCGTATGCAGCCGACCATTTCTCGGATATGATATCATGGAACCACGGCTCGTACATCAGCATAGCAAGCCACGGATTTATGGTCTGATATGTGAGATTTACGTCGGGAACAATGTTTGCTGCATAAAATCCCTTGCCGTCAGCGCATCTGTCTCTGTTACCGAGTGAGGAGTCAAAGTCCCACGGAGCTTCAAATCTGAGCCTTCCGTCCCCTTCCGGTCCGAGATCGACCGACATGAAGAAGCTTGACCAGTATATATCGGCATCGCAGGTGATCTCGCTTATGATATACATATCAGCAAGAGAATTTGTATCAACAACAGCTTTTACGGCCTGTTCGGGAGTGAGGTCGGAGCTCTGGGTAATTGACGAGAGGTCATCGGTGAAGCGGAACGCTTTGTCATTGTATGCAGCTTCATACATTATGCGGTAGATATTATTGACATAGGACGCAATAAAATCATGCTGTTCTTGAGAATATATATCGCTTTTTATAGTAATGCCTACTTCGTATTTGTCGTAATCAAGCAGTTTTATCGTTCTGGTGCCGTCTTTTCCGTCAAATCCTCTTACAGGGGAATTTCCGTTAAAATCCAGTCTGAACTTATGCAGCGGATCCTCCTGAGTGAAATATCCGTCGTATTCCATAAAATAACCGATGTCTGTTCCCTTATAGTCTTTTTCGGGTTCGGTAACGTTCACTCTGCCCTTGCTCACCTGCTGCTGTTCCGCAAGAAGATATACTCCCCAATATGCGCCGTTGATATACACCTCGACCGGCGTGGAGTCTGATGAATAAAGTCCGTCCGGCTCAAACAGTCCGTCTGAGATCATGAAAGCCGCCTGATTTCTTATCATTGACAGATCTTTATATTCGGCCAGAAGCACCCAGTTCTTGAATTTTTCGCCGTCGTTGAGACCGAGCAGGCTCTGTTTTTTATCAAATTTGATCCTCAGAGGCTTTTTGACGTAAGAAGTTGTCCAGTTTCCTCTTACCTTGACCTGTGATTCGGCTCCGCTCAAAAGTACTGTTCCGTCTGTGTCGGTGATCGAAATGCTGCATTTCTCATAGTACGGCTCAGGCGGAATGACATAGTCCGGTGTCCAGGAAGCTATCTGAGATGAAACATAACCGTTTACTGGAGAGGTCACGAAGTCGTTTTTCCCGCTTTCGCTGTTAATATATAGCACAGGCATTACCTGTTCGCCCTCGGGTTTGATGATCCCTGAAGAATTCTTGGAAGATGTATCTGCCGGAGCATTATCGGGTGTGCTGTCACTTACCAAGGAATTGTTTTCAGGTGCGGTGTTTTCGCTTGAAGATGTGACGGGTGTGTTGTTTCCGCCCTGACCGGAGCAAGCTGAAACCATTATCAGAGCAGCGGCAATAGATAATATTTTCTTTTTCATAATGATCCTTTGTCCTATTAGAATATAAAACCTCCGGCAAGAACTTTCTTGCGGAGGTCTGAGTTTCACCAGCCGTATCCTGTGTCTCTGCCGAACGCTTTAGATATAATGAAAAAACAAAACCCTCCGACAAGAACTATCTTGCGGAGAGCTGTGTCGGAATGGGCGTTGCCACTGGTGCCGCTGACCGGACTTGAACCGGTACGTTGTCGCCAACGAGGGATTTTAAGTCCCTTGTGTCTGCCTATTTCACCACAGCGGCATATCAATTTCGATATATTATAACACATCACACGCAAAAAGTCAATACCGAGGATAAGAAAATAAAGCAAATTCTGAAATTAATCAGATTGACACATAGACTTGTATCTGTTACAATATAATTATCAAATTTAACCTATCGGAGGTCAATATGAAAAACTTAAGAATGATCGTAAACCCAAATGACAGAAGATCTCACATCAACAAGGAGATCTACGGCAACTTCTCCGAGCATCTCGGACGCTGTATCTACGGCGGATTCTATGTGGGTGCAGATTCCACCATTCCGAATACCGACGGCATCAGGAACGATGTTGTCGAAGCGTTCAGAAAGATAAAGCTTCCCGTACTTCGCTGGCCGGGCGGCTGTTTTGCCGATGAATATCACTGGCAGGATGCTGTCGGTGATGTCAGTGAAAGAAAGGGCGTTGTGAACAACTGGGGCCATGTTGCAGACGACAACAGCTTCGGCACACATGAATATATGAAGCTCTGTGAGCTTATCGGCTGTGAACCTTATATTGCCGGGAACCTCGGAAGCGGTACAGTGCGTGAGCTTATGGACTGGATCGACTATATGACATTCGACGGCAGATCCCCCATGGCAGAACTTCGCAGAAAGAACGGTCAGGATAAGGCGTGGAAGCTGAAATATCTCGGCATAGGAAACGAGAGCTGGGGCTGCGGCGGTAACATGACGCCCGAAACATATGCCGAGCATTACCTGCGTTACAACACATTCTGCCGAAATTACAGCGGGAATGAACTTTTCAGGATAGCCTGCGGTCCCAATGCCGATGATTACAACTGGACAGAAGTGTGCATGAAAAAGATAAAGCCCGAAAACATGCAGGGACTTTCGCTTCACTATTATACAGTTCCCACCGGAAACTGGGAGCACAAAGGAAGTTCCACCGACTTTGACGAGAAGGAATATTACTCGACTATATGCGGCACAATGAGAATAGACGAAATAATCACTCACCACAGCGAGATCATGAACCGCTTTGACCCCCGGCACAAGACAGGTCTTATTGTAGATGAATGGGGCTGCTGGTACGATGTTGAGCCCGGTACGAACCCCGCATTCCTTTATCAGCTCAACACAATGCGCGATGCTATAGTTGCTGCTGTCAACCTCGATATTTTCAACAGACATTCCGACCGCGTCATAATGGCGAATATCGCTCAGGCGGTCAATGTGCTCCAGTCAGTGATACTCACCGAAGGCGAAAAGATGATCGTTACGCCTACATATCACGTTTTCGACCTTTACAAGGAGCATCAGGACGGTACGCTAATATACAGCCATTGCACAAACGATATGATCTCCGACCATAAGATACCCGCAGTATCGCAGACAGTTTCGATAAACGACAGCGGAGCCATGCATATAACTCTCTCGAACTGCTCACTTACTGAGGAATATGAAATAAACTGCGGAATACTTGATACCAAGATAAATAGCGTTTCCGCGCGCATACTCACAGGCGATGCGCACGATCACAATGATTTCGACAAGCCGGAGGCTGTCGTTATAAAGCCGTATGATGCTGAGACCGTTCACGGCGGCTTAAAGATTAAGCTTCCTCCCTGCTCTGTTGTTGCAGTGGAAGTCAATGCCTGACGCGCAGAAGATCTGCAAGCGCTGTCTGCTCGCGGCGGTCGGAGAAAATGAGCTCCTGCGTTCGCTCGAAGAGCTGAAAGCGGCGCTCCCGGACGAGGAAAAAGCTGATACTGCCGAATACGAGCGCAGACTCGGGATTTGCAGACGATGTGATTTTCTGAACGCCGGGACATGTCTCAAATGCGGGTGCTATGTGGAATTCAGAGCACTGAAAAAGAAGATGTACTGTCCGGGCGAGAACAGAAAATGGTAGTGAGGTGGCAGAATGCCGAAAGTAATAATGACCTGCGGTAAAATATGCAGCGGAAAAAGCACCTACGCGCAGAAACTTCGTAAAGAGCTGAACGCGGTTATCCTGTCTGTCGATGAGATAACGCTCGCGCTTCTCGGTCAGAATGCCGGAGACAAGCTTGACGAATACGTCGAAAAGCTTGAAGCATACCTGTTTGACAAATCCGTCGAGATAATAGATACCGGAATAAACGTTATTCTGGAATGGGGCTTCTGGACAAAACATGAACGCGGATATGCCCGCGAATTCTATTCTTCCCGCGGGATAGCAAGTGAATTTCATTATCTTGCAGTTTCCGATAAAGAATGGGCTCGCAGGATCGAAAAACGCAACACTGATATTGCTGCAGGACGTATCAACGCATATTACATTGATGACGGGCTGAAAGAAAAGTTCGTAAGGATATTTGAGACGCCCGGTGAAAACGAGTTAGATGTGACTGTCAACGCTTGACGAAAAAGGCAAAATATGCTATAATATTCTATATTCTTTACCGAAAGGAACTGATAAAAATGGCAAGTGAGATCCGTGATATAAACCTCTGGGAGGACGGAAAAAGAAAGATAGACTGGGTAGAGCGCAATATGCCGCTCCTGCGCAGCTATAAGGCTGAATTTGAACAGACGAAACCGTTCGCAGGCCTTAAGATAGCTCTCTCGGTACATCTTGAAGCAAAGACCGCATACCTCTGCAAGACTTTAGCGGCAGGCGGCGCTGAAATGTACATTACCGGAAGCAATCCGCTCTCCACTCAGGACGATGTTGCAGCGGCACTTGTACATGAAGGACTCAACGTTTTCGCATGGCACGGAACTACCGATGAGGAATATCACAGACATATATCCAAGGTCATTGAGCCCGGTCCGAACATCATAATCGATGACGGCGGCGATCTCGTAAATTATATCCACAATGAACGCCCCGATCTTATCCCGAACGTTATCGGCGGCTGTGAAGAAACAACTCCCGGAATAATCCGTCTTATCTCGATGAACAGGGACGGAGCGCTGAAATTCCCGATGATGCTCGTCAATGACGCAGAC
>CAMVEM010000048.1 GCA_947166515.1 uncultured Clostridia bacterium
GGCGGTCCTCGTCGGCAATTATTCCGGCGAGCTGTTCATCTGTATATTTCTTGCAGCCGCCCTTGAAAAGGTCGGGTCTGCCGTTATGGTGAACTTCGAGGACCTGTCTGAGCAGATCGTTTATGTCGTCCATATCGGATAGCGCGGCGCGTCTTATTTCCATATTCCGCCTTCTTTCTCGTTAATGATTACTTGATTGTATAAATCATAATTTAGCGGACCCACCCCCAACCCCCTCCCACTAAATCGAAGGTTTCTCTGATGCGCGCATCGTGCGCGCTTTTGGAAACCTTCTGTACGGCTTCCTGCCGTAGGGGGGCTATTTTATTTTTCTATGTGGGGAGCAGAGCTCCCCGCACCCCACCTGTTTCGAGAGCGCTGCTAATGCGCGAAGCGCGAGTGGGTCCAGCGTCACGCTGGCGCGGGAGTCAAGGGGGGCGGCGTTAGCCCCCCTTGTGGGGTAATAGGGGCAAAGCCCCTATCTAAATGTCGTTCAAAGGGGTGTGGGGCGGAGCCCCACAAAAAATGTCTCTCAAAGTGCCGAAGGCGCTTTGAGGTATCTCGCCTCCGAGCCAAATTTTGATTTATGGGCTAAATAATCATGGCACAGCCATTTTTTTCATTATACAGCATGATATGCGAAATGTCAATGACAGATGCGCACACAGCTCACCGAAAACCGGTAAATTCTGCCATTTTCACGTTTCGACAGTTTATGATTTGACAATATCACATTTTTGTTATATAATAGGAAGAATAAATGTATGATTGGATATTCATGTCATGAATGGAGAATATGAATGAAGATAAAATATATAAGAAAAATAGCCGCCCTCGCGATATGTGCGGCAATGCTCACCGGCTGCTCCGGCGGAAATGATCCGAAAAAGACCGAAGTGGCTTCCGATACGTCCGAAAGCCAGATAACCGATGCCCCTGTTTCTTCCGAGTCCCGCTCTGCCGCCGCAATAGCAAGCGAAGATGACCCGGTAGCCCAAAAAGAAACAAAGCCCCTCACTATCGCAGTAGGCGAAGTCCATGCCGACTATTCGCCTTTCGGGGCTTCCGACACCTCAAAAGACCTCATGGACAGCCTCACCGGTGTGACTCTGCTCGGACTGACAAGAAGCGGAGCAACGATCCTTAGCGGAAAGTCCGGACAGAAAGAGAGCTTCGGCAGTAAGACCTACGAATACAACGGTATCGCCGATACCGAGATACTGACCGATGACGAAGAAACCGGCGTCCGGACCTATAAGTTCACTCTGCGGGACGATGTTAAATTTTCGGACGGCCAGCCGCTCACTTCCGACGACGTGATATTCACGCTTTATGCGCTGCTCGACCCGTCATGTGAAGAAAGCCCGCTTTTTGACGCAGGAATAGTCGGCGCGGATAACTACCGCTATGACAGCGAGATCGCCGAAACGCTTACAGAAGCGGAGATCGCCGAGGCTCTCGCTTCGGAAGCAATGATACCCATAATTAAGGAAAAGCTCATAGTTCCTGTCCTCGAAAACCAGTATAAGAGCGTCCGCTCCATGTATGACGGAAGCTCCGACGCTATGGGGACAGGCACATACGACGTCTATACCCAGATGTACCCCGACCCTGTCTCGCTCTTTGTCTTCCTGTACTCGCTGAACAGTGAATATACGGCTCCCGACGATGCGGACAACGATACCATAATATCAGATATCGCGGATATGTACAAGGGTAACTACAAACAGCTCGCAAGCATGACAGAAGGCAACAACAAGGCCTATGACCAGCTTGCAAGGCGCATAGCTATCGGATATATCACCGAAAGCCGCCTCAAAGATGACGAGACCCCCGCGCATGTTACAAATATAACCGGAATTTCCCGCATTGACGAACACTCCCTCAGCATAACCGTCTGCGGTTCCGGCGCCGCACTCGAAAAAGCGTTGGCGACTACCGTCATCGCGCCTCTCCACTATTACGGGAGCATGGCTAAGTTCAACATCACGGCCGACTCGTTCGGCTTTGACAAAGGAAATGCCGCCGCTGTTTTCACGGCGCACACCGACGCTCCGCTCGGTGCGGGCGCATACGTCTTCTCGTCATATACCGACGGCGAGATACTCCTTACTGCGAATGAGAACTATTATCTCGGAGCTCCGCTTATCGCCGACATACGCATACTGCGTAACACTTCGGGAGACGCAACGTCACTTATCGCCGACGGGACAGCGGACGTTTCGTTCGCAGACGGCTCTGTGAAGCTATATGAGGCGATAGACGAGGCCAACCTCAAGCTTGAACGCATCTATCCCGCGGTAAGCAACGACCACGGCTACGGATATATCGGCATAAACGCAAGGACCGTAAATGTAGGAAGCCAGCCGCTCTCAGACGAGAGCTCCGCGCTCAGAGCGGCGCTCATGACAGCGATATGCTTCTACAGGAACGCTTCCGTCTACGCATATTACGGCGAACGCGGGATCGTCACCGACTATCCGTTTATTGAGAATGTTGCGATCGACTCTTCCGCAGAAGAGATAACTTCTCCGTATTCTCTGAACAAAGACGGCGAACCGATATTCACTGTCGGCATGAACGACGCACAGCACAGAGAAGCCGTTAAGACCGCGTGTCTCGGATTTTTCAAGGCTGCGGGATATACGCTCACCGAGGATGAAAAAAAGGTGGCGGAGGCTCCCGAAGGCGGAAAGCTCGTGTTCAACGCAATAATATCGGCCGGCGGAACTGGCTCTCACCCGGCATTCTATGCGCTGTCCAAAGCGTGCGAGATGCTGTCTGAGATCGGGATCACACTGAACATTACCGATGTTACTGATGCCAATTCACTCTGGGAAAGCCTTTCGAGCGGGACACAGGAGATATGGGCCGGCGCGTGGAACAACACCCTGCGCGAGATATACATAGACGGATATTACGGCATAAAGTCAGATGATCTCGAAAAGCTCGTTGCTGCCGCTGAGACCGCTGCGGCAGAGGATAGGAACGCCGCGTACCTCGCCTGCTACGACCTCGTGCTGAATAAGCTCGCTGTAGAACTTCCGCTTTACAGAAAAACGAGCTGCATCCTGTTCAGCACGCAGAGAATAGATGTTTCCGCGATAGCGACCGATCTTACCGGATCATTCGACTGGACAAGAGAGATATATAAAATAAAGCTGAAGTAAAGATCCAATCTCAACAGCTTAACAAATATATTTGTTTATATCTCCCCCGCCTTCGGTGGGGGAGATATAAACGTAAGCTGTTATTTTCTGTTTAAATTGTGAATAATGGTAAAAATCATGAAAACAGATATACTTATCCTCGCGGGCGGAGAATCCCGCCGCATGAACGGTATCAACAAACAGTTCACGCTTATTGACGGAGTCCCGGTGATAATAAAGAGCGCGCTGGCGTTCCAGAACTGTGAAACAGTGTCCGGCATAATAATCGCCGCGCGGGAATGCGATACCGGACGGATAGAGGAACTCTGCGCCCGTTACGGCATAACAAAACTGAAAGCGGTAGTTGTCGGCGGCCAGACGAGAACAGAGTCGGCCGCATGTGCGTTTGCGGCTTCCGACAACGCGGATATGATTATGGTGCATGACGGCGCAAGGCCGTATGTTTCCGCTGAACTTATCGGCAGGATAGCAGCAGACGCCCAACGTTACGGAGCCGCGATCCCCGCGGTTCCCGTAAAGGACACGATAAAATTCAGCGATGAAAGCGGGTTTTCCGCCGGAACGCCCGACCGAGCGATGCTCCGCGCAGTACAGACTCCGCAGGCTTTCCGCCGAGAGCTGTATGAAAAGATGATAAATTCGGGGAAAGATGCTACCGACGACGCGGGACTTGCCGAGCTCCTCGGCATAAAGGTGAAGCTTACCGAAGGCGAACCCACTAATATAAAGATCACGACACCGGACGATCTTCCCGGAAAGGATACGGAAATGATAAGGATTGGTCACGGATACGACGTTCACCTGCTGACGGAAAACAGAGATCTCATCATAGGCGGCGTGAAGATACCGTATGAGCACGGACTTCTCGGTCATTCCGACGCTGATGTGCTCGTTCACGCGGTAATGGACGCAATGCTCGGAGCTCTTGCTCTCGGCGATATCGGAAAGCACTTCCCGGACAATGATCCCGCTTACAAGGGCGCGGACAGTATCGGGCTGCTCAGACAGGTAAACTGTATGATACGCGAAAAGGGATACGAGGTATCTAACCTTGATTGCACGATAAACGCCGAAAAGCCTAAGCTCGCACCATATATCCAGCAGATGAGGGAAAATATTGCCGCAGCGATCTGTACCGATCCCGGAAATATAAGCGTCAAAGCCACCACCGAAGAAGGGCTCGGACTTGCCGGCAAGGGCATAGGCGCCACTTGTGTGTGCCTGCTGCGCAAGGCTTAGTTTACCCACCCCCAGCCCCCCTCCTTTTAGGGAGGGGGTTTTCTGCGGGGAGCAGAGCTCGCCGCACCCCACCTGTCTGCGAAGCTCCACCCAAAACAAAAGCCCCCTCCCTTTAGGGAGGGGGCTGTGTGTTAGGTGAAATCATACAGACGAATGATTCTTCACATATTCAACGACATCGTCAACAGTCGTGAATGCCATAGATACGCAGGTATCAGCGCAGCCATAGTAGATAGCGATACGTCCGGTGTCGCCGTCGCAAAGTGCCGCGCACGGGAATGTTACGTTCTGAACGTCGCCTACGCACTCGTAAAGCTCTCTCGGATTGAGCAGATACTCTGCACAACGGTACTTTACCTTCCACGGCTTGTCTATGTCGAGCAAGCATGCACCGAAGCTGTAAACAAAACCGTTGCAGCTCTCAAGAACGCCGTGATAGAATGTCAGCCAGCCTTCGCTTGTCTCGATCGGTATCGGACCTGCACCGATCTTCTTCGACTCCCAGCCTCTCAGCGGTCCCATAACGTGTCTGTGTTCGCCCCAGTACTTCATATCCGGAGACTGAGAGATGTACATATCGCCGAAGGGGGTGTGACCGCTGTCGGAAGGACGGCTGAACATTACGAACTTTCCGTCTATCTTTCTCGGGAACAGTACACCGTTTCTGTTGAACGGCAGGAATGCATTCTCGCACTGGTGGAATTCCTTGAAATCCTTTGTCCAGCCTACGCCGATAGTGGGCTTCCAGCCGTATGCGTTGCACCATGTGATCCAGAATCTGTCCTCGATCCATACGCAGCGGGGATCGTAGCCGTACTGCCACGGATTGGCTTCTTTTGTCTCGGGATCGTCATTGATCCAGTCAACACGCTTTTCGTTGATATCCCAGTGGATACCGTCCTTTGAAAATCCTGCATGGATAGCCATGTTTCTTTCTCTGTCGTCAACTCTGAAAACACCCGCGAACTTATAATCTCCGCATTCAAACGGAACGACCGCGCTGTTGAAGATAGAATTGCTTGTAGGAAGCAGGTCTCTGGGAATGATCGGGTTCGCGTCGCAGCGCCAGATAACGTCTTTGCATCCGGCGGGCTTATCCTGCCACGGAATGTTGGGGAGTGAAGGCTGTCCGATGATCTTTACGCTCATAGTTTTATCCTCTTTCATATTTTTTCAGTATGCGCAGCGCATCTCTGCCGCGTGCCGCATATTACTGTGATATTATTATAACCTATCCGGACCGGTATGTCAAGAAATCAACAGCACAAAATGAGCCAAATTTTTATGCTTGTTTTAGGCAATTATTACTTTTAATTTACTTAAATTAAGTAAATTAAAACAAGCATGTTTCAGAACTCCGCCGAAGCATTTATTATAATAGTTTCCGAAATCTGATACTTGCCCGCCGAATTTGCCGGCCAGCTGAAAACCGCTTTATTATGCCGGATAACAAAGCTAAAAGCAAGCGCCGATCAGGTTATGTAACACGATTATAACATTTGTTATAATCGTGCCCCGGTTTTTATAACGCATGTTATATGCGCCGTTTTTCCACAATTGTAACAAGTGTTATATAGATTTTTGTTCAGGATCATGTGCCAAAAGAGCCGGGGTCTTCTTAAATTATTACCTTACGCCTCAGATCGCCGCAAACCCGCATTATTAAAGGGACTGCACGATTTTATCGTAAATGCGGCGCTTTTCCGGCTTGTCACCCGATACCGGAAATTATAACTATAATGTAACCGATAAATTATCTAAATATTAATTTTTATACAAAAGAATACGTTAAATTTTGTAATTATACACTATTGTGATATAGAATGTTTTATGCTATAATCGTATTATATACACGTGTGCTCATCACATTGTAGCCGGAACTGAAAAGGAGCCGGTAAAAATATCCAGAATGGAGGGTTTACATGGCATACTATTCTTATGTTGCCACCGATGTCAACGGCGCCACCGTCAGAGGCAAGGAATATGCAGACGATTACCTTGCGCTTAACGAAAAGCTCCGTGAAAAGAATCTCTTCTGCACCCAATACACCGAGATAGTTGAAAAACAGGCGGACGCCAAGTACAAGTTCAAGACCAAGGATCTTGCGTTCATCTGCCGTCAGCTTTCTTCGATGCTCACCGCAGGTATCAGCCTGGTGCGATCGCTGCATATCCTTTATTCACAGGAAGAGAACAAAAAAGCGAAGGCCGCACTTCAGGAGATCTACGAAGACGTTCAGAAAGGACGTTCGTTCTCTGAGGCTATACAGGCGAGACCGGGTGTTTTCCCGCTCCTGTTCGTCAGCATGGTCGCAGCCGGCGAGGCTTCCGGTAACCTCGATGTCATCATGACGCGTGTTGCGGACTATTACCTCAACCAGAACAAGATCAACAACCAGATCAAGGGCGCTCTTATCTATCCTATCGTCCTTATGGTACTGCTTATCGGCGTATTCTTCGGCTTGTTCATCTTCATCATGCCGATGTTCAGAGAACTTGCCGGCGACGATCTTCCGCCGCTGTCTGCTGCGATGTTTGCGATAAGTGACTTCCTTATCCCTTACTGGTGGACAATAATCCTCGGAGTCGTAGTTATTGTAGTAACCGTTCATTTCCTCAGAAAAGCAGAATGGTTCGCAGACTGGTTCGATATGGTGAAATGTAAGGCTCCTAAAGCAGGTCCGCTGCTCATCGTCATTTATACGGCAAGATTTGCAAGAACAATGGCAAACCTTTACGCCTCGGGCCTTCAGATGGTTGACTGTATTGAAAAATCTGCCGATACGCTGAATAACCGCTATATCGCAAAGCTTTTCCACGATAACGTAGTTGAGGATGTAAAACACGGTGAAGCGCTTTCGTCGGCTATCACAAAGGTCGGCATATTCCCCGGAGTATTCACTTCTATTATAATGGTAGGTGAGGAATCCGGTGCGCTCGATGAGATTCTCGCGAAATCCGCGGATTACTACGAGGATGAAGCTACTACCGCTATCGCAAAGCTGGTAGGACTTATGGAACCTATAATGATCATATTCCTCGGTGTTATGATAGGTATGATCCTTGCAGGTATATTCCCGATACTCTACGGCGGTATGGCAAACGTCGGAAAATAAGCGAAAGCAAAAATAAAACTTTGAATCAAAGAGGTGCTATATGTTATCAATTGATATTACCGACAAGCAGTTAAGACTTGTTCGAGGTGCATTGAACGGCAATAAGATCCGTGTACTTGAAGTCGAGAGCCGCGATCTCACACCCGGCTGCATCAGCAACGGCTACGTTACTGATATCCCCATGATCGCAGGCGAAATCACCGACATAATCGCAACAAAGAACATAAAGGACAAAGAAGCTATCGTCTGCATCAACTCAGGCTCGATACTTTATAAAGACCTTGTGGTACCGAAGCCGAAAAAGATCTCAAACTCGGCAGCCATCGAGTCGATGATACTCACAACAATGGGTATCACAAAGGAATACAACATTTCATACTCTATTATAGGTGAAACAAAGGACGAAAATGACCAGCCCGCTCTGAAGATACTTGCTACCGCGTGCCCGCAGAGAATGGTCGACGGTTACATCAGACTGTTCACTCAGCTCGGTATCAAGCTTCATCAGATCAACGTATCCAACAACTGTATCACACGACTGATACTCAACACACCGAAGCTCGAGTCTTCGATGCCCCTGATGCTCGTACAGATCGACAACGACTTCGTAAACATCAACCTGTATGAAGACAATCAGCTTGCACTCTCCAGATATGTAAGAGTCGATCCTTATGATTACAACAACGACGACGACTACATCAACCAGGCTGTATATGACAACATCTTCCGTACACTTCAGTTCACACAGCAGAGAAAGGATTCAAAGCCCCTCAAGGAGATAATGTTCTACGGTCAGGTAAAAGACTTCATCTCCCTGTCGAACGCAGTATCGTCGTTCAACGTTCCTTCCCACATCCTGAATATACCCAACAACATCGTCACATTCTGTGACTTCGACTTTGCCGAATACGCAAACGCGATAGGCGCATTCTTCAAGATAAGAAAAGATCTTGACCACGTAAACCTCCTTGATGCGGCTGCAGTAAAGGAAAAGAAGGGCACCAACACGTTCTTCATCGGCGTTGCTGTCGCTGCTATCGCAGCTGCGGGCGCAGTATTCGGTACAAAGCTGATTCTTGACAACGTCAAGGGCGGCATAGATACGGAAGCAAAGAATGTTTACAACAAAACGCACAACGCGGAAGTCGATAAAGAGCTCGCCGAGCTCGACAGACTGGAAGGCGTGCTCAGCAGCATAGATTCTTATGCAAACCAGCTCGAAGGAACAAATGTATTGTTCAAGATGCAGCCGAAGGGCATCTCGGAGGTCATGACAAAGCTTGAAGACGCACTCAAGACCACCGAAGAAAAAGCAAACCTTATGGGTGATATCTCCATAAACGGCTATACCGTAAACATCACTGTGCGCTGCTATGATATCAATACCCCTACAAAATATGTAAGAGAGCTCATAAAGCAGGATTACTTTGAAGCGATAGAATTCAGAGGATTCACCGGCGAGGATCTGTCCGAAGAAGAAGAAAAGAACAAGCAGCAGGGCAACATCCGCACGGGCGACAGCAAGGGCGATTACAGATACTCGTTTACATTAACCATGAGACTCAGGGGAGGCAACGCATATGAAGTTAAATAAGATCGAAAAAATATTTGTTTATGTGGTCATCCTGGGCCTGATATTAATAGGCGGATACTTCATCTTCATTCACCCGTACTGGGCACAGATCGAAAAATCACAGAAAACACTCGAAAAGAACAAAAAAGAATATACGGAACTCAACACCAAGCTTGAACCGTTAAGATCCGGAACTCTTGCGGCATCCATTGAAACAAGAAGAAAAGAAGCAGTAAGCCTTGAAGGTATGTTCTTCCCGGATATGACGACCTATGAGACTGTTGAATCGGCGCTTACATATCTTCAGGCACAGGGATTCGAGACCCATACGATAAGCGTTGATCCGCTCAAGACATACTCTCTTTCACTCGAATACTATGTACCGGCTGAAATAAAGTATGATCTCAAAACTCTTGCACAGGGCGCAAAGGATACTGCCGAAGAACCCGAACAGGTCGCAGGAACATTCACTATAGGCAATAAGACATACACCGTTGCCGTAACCTCGCTTACCAACTTCCAGGTATTAGATGAGGACGGAAACGAGGTCAAGACCTATAACGAGCAGATGCAGAAGGTCATAAAGGCTGCTATGTGCAAATATGCAAAGTCAGCAAAGCTTAAGCAGACTGTCGGCCTTGTACAGGCAAAGTTCCATATCAAGGGCAAATTCGAAGATTATGTAAAGCTGATCGACGATATTTACTCATTCAACCACAGAGCAATGATGACTTCCAACGTCTTATACCCGAGAACCATTAAGCCTTCGAAGGATAAAGACGATGAAAACACAGGATATGCACAGGATGAAACCGGATATGTACATTCTACAGACGAACTTACCGGAAAAGAAGAGCTGATCGTCACAGCGGACACCGAGATCGAAGAGGATATCACTCTCATGTTCCTGTCTGTTGAGCCTATGAATGCTCTTGACAAGGTAGATGTAGCAGGTACAGCTGATAAGGCGGACGATATAGTTGTTAACCAGAGACCCGCTGTATATTGATCGGATATACGATATACAGCCGGAGCTGCCGTAAATGAAGGAGGGCAGTTATGTTAAAGTTTTTCTACAGATTAAAAAGACGCGGAGGCGTTGTCCTCTTCGCAGTAGTTGCAATAATGACGTTGCTGATAGTAATGGCGAGCGTAGCATATTTCACTGCACGTTCGTCATATCAGACAGTTCTGAGCAATTATGATTTCTCACAGACGTATCTGTCGGCTACTTCGGTAGCCGATATGATGCTGAGTGCAGTCGCATTCGACACATCACGAGACGCTGACAATAATTACAGCGGACTGCGCGGACTCATAAAAAATATTGAGTCCGACGTAGAGGACGATCTTAAAAATGAAGCATCGGCGTATGATGAAGATTCGGGCGTCGAAGTCACGGAGATCCATTACACAGACGGTACTGAAACGAAAAAGATAGTTTTCTATAACAAGGAAGTATCAGGAAGCGATAAGTTCAAAGATAAGACTCCGTCATCGGATTCCGAGATCGCTGCTCTCAAGAATTCCGTAACGATCAAGGGCGCGAGCCATACCGACAGCGTTTCCGGCAAATTCGGCGATGATCTTCTCGACGCGTCCATGAACGACCCCGTAAAGGGCGGCGTACTCGACGCATGTGAAGTTTCTATCTCCCTTGACTGGGTAAAGACTCTTCCCGTAGATAAGGAAGAAGATAAGTACACATCGAACAGATACTATTACACATTCACAACAACAGCATATTACAGAGGAAATTCGATAACCGTATCGGATACTTTATTCCATGACTCGACACTCGGCGGTTCTCCCGGACTTCCTTCGTTCGACACATTCTTCACCGCAACAGGTCAGGTTATCGGCGACAAGGGTAAGGTAAAACCATCAGGCGCCGACCGTACAGTTATAATTAATACGCACCTGATCTCTGATAACGCATACTTCCAGAACAAAGATACAGTCATCACCCGTGCCGGCGGCGGCGCTGCGGATATCAAATTCCTCGGCGGACTCCGTACAAGCGGCAACCTCTGGCTTGACGGTGATACAGGTGGAAATGCCAATCTCCCGAAGCCGGACGGCAACAGAAGACATGACTGGATAATCGGCGGCGATTTTTATCTGTCAGGCAACTGCCCGATCAATTTCAACGGAAACTGCCTGTATATCCGCGGCGACCTGTTTCTTGCCACCAACTCTGCACCGTTCAAAAACCTCGGAGCAGCAGTTGTTGAAGGCAACATCTATGTTCTTAACGCAAGCGTTACAGCGTTCAGTTACGGCAATTATGATTCTCTCGGAGTAGCAGACAAACACAGAGTACTGCAGGGCTGCTTCGTAAAGGGAAATAATGTCGGTGATTACGGTGTTCCCGGCGGAATTTACGTCGCTAATGATGATACTAATGTATTTGATTATATAACATTATTTGATGAGACTGAAACTATGCCCGAAAAGTACAAAGACTATCCGCATAGTATGGAAAAGGGAAAGCCTCTTGACTTAAAATACGGCAATTATCATCAGCTGTGCAACCAGTACAGTACAGAAAAGATGAAAGAATGGTATGAAGACGTCCCAGTGTCACCGGGCAAAACTGTAAGGGTTGTTCACCATACGCTTTCTATAGGTGATTATATCCATGGCGTTATCAATTCCAAGATCGCACTAAACTGCACTAAAGCAGGATTCTCGCCTTTCACGCTTGCCAAAGCTTATCAGGGCGGAGTCAACACTTTTAGCGAAGGAAAGCTTTATTACAACACCGGACTTACTGTAAGTGATACGAATTTCTCTTCCAAGAGAGCCGGAAACTATGATGATATCCTGGGACATATCTCAAAGCTTGAGGTCGTTGAGGAAGACGGCGACAAAAAATATGTGTATTCTCTGACCGAGGGAGTCAAAGCAAGTGACATACTCTCAGAAAGCGGCGGACTTAAAAATACTGAATTCGATTCTTTCAGCGCTAAGCAGTCTGCACTGTCTAACGAGCTTGTGATCACCTTTGATTCGATATCCACCCCGGGTACAACATCTTTTACTTCAACAAACGGAGAAACTGCTTATGTTGAAGTCAAAGGCGATAAGGAAATAAGTAACTGTAAAGAAGTAAATATTACTCTGCCGGCAAGCGACACCGGATATTTACTCAGACTCGTTAACAATAATACAAAGATCGAACAAAAGTGGTACTGGACACCGGAAAGAGGCTCCTATTCGGAAGATGTCGAAGTTCCTTCTTTCCCGTGGAATGGTAACGCAACCATCACTTACTACATCCGTACACCCGATGATGTTACTCCCGGCGTACACAAAACTATGCCTATAGTTCTTGCCGCTAATTACAATGACGGCAATACGGTATGGAATCCTAAACCTGACGACGATTCAGACCCCGAGTACGGTACACCGACCGACAAGTATGGCAAAAATTCGTTCGCCTGGAGATTGGGTGATTCCAGCGAAGGCGGAAGAACTCAGGTAAAACTTGTCAGCAGCGACGGCACCGACAGCGCAGACGGCTTTGTGATCTTCGAAATGGGCAACTATGAAGCCGGCGGCGATTATACGAAATACACCAAGAATAATGCAGCGTCGCTTGAGACCGTAGTTTACCGTTCTTCTCAGAAGGAAATAATCGGAACCAAGGCTCAGGTTGAGCATATTGCCGGTTATGGCGCAGACTCTGTTTCGGAAACAGCACTTACCAGTATGTTCAAAAATCAAGAGCTTGGAATAACAGAGACCGATTACGATAACCATATCATTCTTGTTTCAAACAAGAACGATACAAGACTTTCGTTTACAACATGCGGTTACAACTGCACAACTCTCTGCGGTTATTACTACGCACCTAACTCTATGTTCGCTGCACCTGCCGGAAATACAGCTTACCCGCTGTTCGGCGGAATGATAGTTTCCGACTATACAATAATCAAGAACAGATTCATGTACGCAATGCCTGATCCCGACCTCGTAGAAGGCCTTGAGGAAGGACTCGAAAACATCACATCAACATCATCAGAAGGCAAAAATGCATGGTATGTTGACAGTTTCGAAGTCGGCAAGAATTATTTAGGCTAAACAAGATCTCTTCTAAGCGCAGGGAAGCGTGCGGAAGACGATGCGAAAGGACATCGGTGTTATGAAAAAACTAATTGCAAAAAAAGGCTTTACGCTTGCAGAATGCGTCATTGCCATTGCGGTTTTTGCTATTCTGACAACAATGATCTTGTTTATTGTCGGTAATGCTGTAAAAACCAACAAAAGCGCAATGGATCAGGAAAAAAACCTGAACGGACTCATTGCAAACGTAGTTCAGGATCAGTCGCCGAAAAGATACGGTGACCATGATTCGGATATACTGAAAATGGACTTCGAAAGAGCTTCCGACTCTTCTGCGAAAGCAGATTTCACTATGACATACAGTACAGTTGACGGTTACAAGAACTATGTTCAGTGCCCGGTCTGCGCTGTAAACGGAAACGGCGGACTCTACACCAACCAGGAATTCATGTCTGACGCGGCTTATTCCAGCGCAAATTATCTTTCGGATTATGCTGCGGACAATTCAATAAACACGCGCTATAAGCCAAGCCATTGGTTCCTGCCGGAATCGATGTCGTATAAGTGCCCGGCGTGCGGAACTATACTCAATAATGCAACAAACCATATCCCGGATCCTTCAAATTTATCTGAGAATGCGAAGATCAACGGTACAGATGAAGACGTTGTTTATTCTGTAAAGCTTCGCTGCCTCTCCTGCGAGAATGAGGGATTCTATAACGACTGCAAGACAGATGCGGGTGATACATCCAAGGCATTCAAGTTCGACAGCGATACAGGTAACTATATATGCCAGCAGTGCCAGAGCGGAAACGTTGTACAGATACTCGGCGGTGTACCTATCACAAAGAACGCAACATCCGATTCCGGACTTCAGATAAGCGGTATGTCGGCTAACACCATAAGATACTCAAATCTTGAAGAGCCCACCGATGAAAAGAAGGTATCGCATGTTACGCTTGACGGTGTAGGTATAACCGAAGAAGAGCGCAGCTATACAGTAACTCTTAAAGCGGACAGCTCAAATCCGACCGCTCCTACAAAATATACGCTCTCAGTTACAGGTCTGAACCTTGATCCTTCCCGCGAAGCCGAAATGAATATCGAGCTTCCCGGCTCATACGTTCTTAATATTACATATCTCAGTGATGTAATAAACGGAAAGAATACCGGAGACGCTGTCACGAGCGTAACTCCTCCGTCAGATTACCGCAACGGCAACAGCAAGAATAAGATCACCATTTCGGGCATAACAAGAAACCAGACGGGTTCCGCATTTGATATCGAATTCACGCTCAAGAACTACATCAACGATAATTCCTTCGACTATGACTACAAGGAAGAAGGCGGACTTCACAAGTTCTGGTTCGGTGTTGACGCCGGAATAGAAACAAAAACCATAGGTTCTACACAGCTCACATTTGACAAGAGCGTGGCTATCGTGATCGACCCGTCCAAGAGAACTTCGACCACTGAGTAAGGAGGCTGATAAACATGATGAATATGTTCAGACGCCTCAGGCGCAAAAAAGGCTTTACGCTCACCGAACTTATAGTTGTAATTGCCATAATCGGCCTGCTCATGGCCTGCGTCGCAGCTTTTGCTCAGCCTGTGCGCTCAACTGTTACAGGTGTACGCAACAACAGCGATACTCTTAAGATTTCCGAAATAATCGGTAATTATCTTGAGAGACGCGTGGCATACGCTGATATGATCGACGCTTATGTAGGATACAGCCTGAGCTCTTCCGATGTGGAAAGCGGATTCAAGCAACTGGTCAATACTTCCGAAGCTAATACCATCAAGCCTGATTCACTCTATACAAAGGGAATGCTCGTGTTCCGCTTTGAAGAAAGTGCCGACGGCGATGAATTCAACACATTCAGACTGTATGACGTGCCGATCCATGATACCGATACAGGCGTTCCGTCCGACCTGTCAAGCTACAGCGTTTTTAACGACGACTTCTACAGCGGTTATCAGTTTTTCATCACGACCAATGAGAAAATGGGTATTGACGGTCACTTCGGCAATGTAAACAACCTCACACACAATGCATTCTTTACATTCAGTATCCTTGGCTACAGCTTCAAGAACTCCTCAACCGCAATCACATCTGATTTTATAACAGATTATTACGATTACATCACCAACGGCGGAGACAGCGACCCCATTAACCAGCTCATCTCTGCAAGAACAGCTCTTGAAGAAGTATCGTTCATATTCGAGAATATCCGCATTATGCCGGCTGCCAACGGAATTTACAACAACTATGTTGATACCAACAGGATCGATATAAAGAGAAAAACCGATTCAACAGATGTTGCGATATTCTATGCAATCAGAAACTACAGATCGCTCGATATTACAACGTGATAATTTAAAATCAATACTTACCCCCGCATTTACTTGATGCGGGGGGACAGTTACGGACGCACAGGCTAAATGTCTGCGCGCCGGTAAGTGTCGGCAAATCCTTAATAAAAAAATAATTCCCGGACGTTGACGCCCGGGAACAAATTACTGTTTTTTTTATTTTATAAATCCCATATACCACGAGACGATCTTCTCGCCGAACAGCAATCCCACAAAGATACCGACCGAAAGATACGGTCCGAATACGACCTGACGCTTGCAGTTGACTTTCTTTATCTTCTGATCGTCAATGACAAATGAGACCGCAAACTTGGATATGTCGGAAAGCTCCTCGTCGATCATATTGCGCAGAGCCTCAATATCCGGCTTCTCAGTCCAGCATTTTTCGTCGATACAGTCTGATTCTATATCGGCTTTCCCTTTGAAAATGGCACCGTATATTACATCGTCCTTGCCTTCGACAACGGATATGCCGCTTTCTTTCTGATCCGAATACCACTTTTCGGCGATCTCGGTGACTTTCTCCTTAGCACGCTTTTTGGTTCCCTTCGGAACGCTGATAAGCTCGATCCCTCCGCCTATCGCGCCGATCACAATACCTATCGCAGTAGCGGGGATCATATATTTCCAGCCGAGCAGAAGTCCGGCACCCGCCATGAGCTGAACATCACCGCCGCCCATTGCACCGAACAGCGCGAGTACCGCAAACGGAACGGAAACAGCCACAGCGCCGATAAGATGATCGTACCACGGCATATTGAATATTGTAGTAACCACTCTGTCATCATAGGTAAAGGCCGATACGACCGTCGCGATGACTCCGAGCGCCGCAACAGTAATGCTGCAGCCGTAGGGTATTTCCATTTTGTCGATGTCGATGCCGCTTGCAACTACAAGCGCTCCGATAAGCACAAAAGCCACCGGAAGCGTCGGCGCAAGGCCAAGCATTATTATAGAAAGTGTAAACGCGATCGCCGTAGCAAGCTCAACTATCCAGTATCTCGGAGAGATTTTAGCCTTACAGGTGCGGCATTTACCGCGCAGGAATATGTAGCTGATTATCGGGATAAGGTCGATGTTTTTCAGCTGAGTGCCGCAGGACATACAGTGGCTGCGGTTGTGGGTGCCGGAAATGGGCTCATGTCTCGGGACGCGGATTATAACGACATTCAGGAAGCTTCCGATAACTGCACCGAGAATAAAAGCCATTATGATAAAGATAACGGTGTAATAAACCGGAAAGCGGCCGTCAAATATGCTTAGTCCCGGGGCGTCGAAACGATCATCGCCGAACCATACTATCACCGGGGCTTCGGCGGTCATAATTCTCAAAGTATTTACTATATCCATAGCAAATTATCCTTTCTTTGTGATTTTAATATATTTTAACACAAATCAGTCTCAATATCAACCTTTTTATAAAACATATTGGTATATTCGCAAAAACAACCATTTCAGAATGCGAAGCGAGTCGCTTTTGCTCCTTTTCGTGTCCGAAAAGGAGCGAGGTGTGGGGCAGAGCCCCGCTCTGAAATCGTAATCTCATAAAAATCTCAAACCCGGAGGTCAGCAAATGAAAAACATACCCATAGGTCAGATACTGCTTGAAAGCGGTTACATTACCAAGCAGCACCTGGAGGACGCTCTTGTAAAGCAGAAGGAAACCGGAAAAAAACTCGGTGATATGCTGCTTGAGCTCGGATACGTCTCCGAGACGCAGCTCGCTCAGGCTCTTTCCCAGAGACTGAAAGTGCCGTTCATCGATCTTACCACTACCAAGATCGAGACGGAAGCCGTCAAGAAGATACCGGAAGCGGTCGCTAAGAAGAACTGCGTCATCGCGTATAAGATCAATAACGGAAGACTCTATGTCGCGACAAACGACCCTGTAAACTTCTACATATTTGAAGAGCTGAAGATCCAGACGGGTATGGAAATAAATGCCCAGCTCGCAACAAAATCGTCCATCACAGAAGCTATCGGCAGAGTTTACTCCGCCGCAACAGTTACGAACGTTATGGGCGATATCGAAAAGGAATACGATGCGAACGCTGCGCTGATGCAGGATCAGGGCGGCGACGGTTCCGAAGAGCGTATAGATAACGCGCCTGTCGTTAAGCTCGTTAACACGATAATCGAGACCGCTTATCGTGAGAGAGCATCCGATATCCATATCGAGCCGTTCAAAGACAGAACGAGAATACGTTACCGTATAGACGGCGAGTGCGTTGAGAAAATGGCGGTCAAGCCCGCAGTTCACAGCTCACTCATAACCCGTATAAAGATCCTCGGCGGTATGAATATCGCCGAAAAGAGAATCCCGCTCGACGGCCGTTCCAGTGCGGTCATCGACGGCGTGACGCAGGACCTTCGTATCTCGACCATACCGACCGTTTACGGCG
>CAMVEM010000049.1 GCA_947166515.1 uncultured Clostridia bacterium
GCGCCACCTTGCCAAGGTGGAGGTAGCGAGTTCGAGCCTCGTAATCCGCTCCATATCCGATACCGTATAGATGATTCTATACGGTATTTTTGTCACATAAAGGAGGTATTCTGATATGAAAGTTACATCAGCACAGGCCGCAAAAATGCTCCGAAAGCTTGAGGATGAGCGCGCAAACCTTGCCGCTGCAGAAGAAAGAAGCAGCAGCTTCAGAGCTGCCGTAGGTGAGGACGTTGAATCCGTGCGCCCGGCTTATGACTATGAGTCAACGCAGAAGTCGCTTGCTGAGACAGAGGCAAAGATACGCAAGCTTAAACACACGATAAATCTGTTCAATGTCGGATATGTTATCCCGGAATTTGGTATGACGATAGACCAGATGCTCATTTATATCCCGCAGCTCAGCAGGCAGCGTGCAAAACTCGATTCTATGCGCTCCGTTCTTCCAAAAGCAAGAGCAGAGCTCGGACTGCGCGCGGCGAATGTCAATATACTTGACTATATCTATGCAAACTATGATATAGAAAAAGTCAACGAGGATTACAACAAAGTGTCCGATACTCTCGCACGCGCTCAGACAGCTCTCGACACGGTAAATAACACCGTGACATTTGATGTTGATTTCTGATTATTTTCCGTCGGACTGACAGTACAGTCACCTTATTATTAAAGTTCGGTATGTTCAGTGTTTTCGTCTTCCGTTATTCCTTCTGTTTATTTTTTATTAGTTTAAGTTCATGGTTAAAGACGACATCTTATGAATCTACGACAGTACCTGTCTGTTCGTAAAAACTTTACCCCGCAGCCGAAGTACGGTTATAGGCTGTATTTTTTGAAATCACTGCAACCTTTTGTTTTTATGCAAAGTGTTATTAATGAAGCGACCGAAAACAGAAAGGAGCATCAATATGAAAATAAAACAGATATTATCAATATTATGTGCGGCGGCAGTTATCTCTGTGTCTGCATGTCAGGCATCCGAAGTACATGAGGGCGGCGGTTCGGGAGCATCGACGACCGAAACTTCTTCTCCTGCCGATACGACCACAGTATCTGAGGCGAACTCTTCAGCTTCCGATACCACAACGACTACTGTGTCTTCTGCCGAAACGGACGATACTACCACAACAGCGGTAACGACTGTTGTTACAACCTCGGAACCCTCGGAGACCACAAAAGCTGTGTCATCAGCAAAAGAAAATACCACAACAAGCGATCTTCCGGCGCCTACGCCTTCAGATGAAGCTCCGTCATCGGATGAAATAGATATGAAGATAGAAAGTGACGGCGATATAACCCCCGATTCCAATTTCACGCTCACTATGAAATTTATCGGTGATGACGATACCGTATGCTACTGGCTTGGCGCAGAATACAGGATAGACAGATATGAAGACGGCAAATGGCGCGAATTTCCGTTTTCTGATGATGCGGCGTGGATAGCGATAGCGTATGAACTGAGCTATCGAAGCAACGCAGTATTTGGCATCAGTCTTAAACCGGATATGTATAAAGAGCCTGTCACAGCCGGAAAATATCGTGTTGTAAAGACGATCATGGGCGAAGAATACTACGCCGAATTCGAGATAAAGGACAAAGAAGATAAGATCGAGTATGTTCAGGAAAAGGGAAGTGCGGAACTGTACATCTCGGAGATAAAAGCGGATGAGTATATCTGCTATAACATCTATCCGCTTCCGGGAACATACCATGTAAAATGTAATACTTCCGATTATGAGGATTTCTGTGTCGGTGACCAGATAGAAGTTACTTATTCCCGCATTGGTTACGATCCTTCCGGCGCTGACGGTTCGGATGTTATTCTTGTTCCCGATAATATAAGCCCGACGAATGTAACTCTCAACCCTGATGTTTGCTATAAACCGGTCATTTATCTCTATCCCGAGAAAAAGACCGATGTGAGCGTATCGGTTGATTTCAACGGCCGCCTGACGATCACAGATCCCGAATACTCAGACGGCTGGAATGTTACAGCTTGTCCCGACGGAACGCTTATCCACGAGGGCAGGGAATACCCTTATCTTTTCTGGGAAGGCGATAAGAACTTTGAGCTTGATACGAGCGAGGGCTTCTGTGTAAGCGGTGAAGAGACCGAAAAGTTCCTTATCGAAAAGATTGCGTATCTCGGACTGAATGAAAAGGAGACCGACGAATTCATGGAATTCTGGCTCCCGTTCATGAAGAACAATAACTATAACGTGATAACATTTGCAGGTGCAGACTATGCCGACAATGCTAAGCTTGATATATCTCCCGCACCCGATACTGTGATAAGAGTATTCATGGTGTTCCGCGCAAGCGATGAGTTTGTGGATATCGAAGCTCAGGAGCTTGAAGAAGCTCCCGCGAGAAATGGCTTCACAGTCGTTGAATGGGGCGGAAGCGTAGAGAAATAAAAATATTTATACTTCTTTGTGCAATACTTGAAAGTTCCCGCCGAAGGAGCTCGGGGGCGAACGGAAAGCCCCCGCAAAAAATGAAAAAACAAAAAACTCCCGGAACGTTAAAGTCCGGGAGTTTTTGTGTGCATTGAATTCATTGGTGTGATCGAAACAGCGCGGTTCGCGGTATGGCTCACAGATCAATGATACCGAAGAAATTATTCAGCCTTCTGCTTTGCAAAGCATTCACTGCAATAAACGGGCCTGTCATCACGCGGTTTGAACGGAACGACAGCTTCTTTTCCGCAGCTTGCGCATACGGCAGTGAACATTTCTCTGTTTCTGGAAGCGTTCTTCTTTGCGTCTCTGCACTGCTTGCAGCGCTGCGGCTCATTTGTGAAGCCCTTCTCGGCATAGAATTCCTGCTCACCGGCGGTGAATACGAATTCATTTCCGCAGTCCTTGCATACAAGCGTCTTGTCTGTGTACATACGATATACCTCGCCATAAATAAATATTGACCGTTTGCGGATTTGCACCGCGAGCTCATATAAAGCATCGGTCATAAAAGCTCTTTGAGCTTTTTTCTTGCGCGTGAAAGTCCGTTATCGACAGCTTTCTGCGATATCCCCATTTTTTCGGCTATCTGTTTGTAAGAATATCCGTCGAGATAAAGCCTGAGAACATCATATTCCTTCTCTGTAAGAAGAGTCAAGAGCTTTCCGGTAATCTCGTCGTTATCTTCTTTCGTGATGAGAAGTTCGTCGGCTGAACCGCTTTCGTCAGCAACCAGCATAAGGTCGAAATCCTCAGCTTTTTCAAGCTTTCCGTGAGCCTTGATGACCGCGTTTTTCATGCGGTTTGTTATACAGGTACCCGCAAAAGCGGAAAAGCTTCCTTTTTCGGGAGAAAAAGCTCTTACAGCTTCAAACAGCGCGAGATACCCTTCCTGACACAGGTCTTCGGGTTCGATATTCTTATTTTTCAGCTTTGCCGCTTTTATGCGGATAGCAGGGGAGTAGCGTGAAATGAGAAGTGCCATTTCGCTGCTATGCATGGGGTCTGTCTGATTGTTGATGATCTTTGTGAGTTCTTCATCACTGACTTTCATACAGACCTATCCTTTCAGACTCTCATAAACTGATTATAACACTATATTATCACAATGTCAACACATTTACCGATAAATTTTATAATCTGCAATATTTTTTTCTGCCCTCTGAAAATATGTTTCCGCCATGGCAGTCGATCGCTACTGTAAGCGGAAAATCTTCGATCTGAAGCTTTTTGACGCTTTCGCAGCCGAGATCTTCAAACGCGATGACTTCGCAGCTTTTTATGCATTTGCATGCCAAAGCTCCCGCACCTCCGACAGCGCAGAAATATACAGCCTTATTGCGAATTATCGCGTCAATGACTTCCTGTGATCTTTCGCCCTTGCCGATCATTGCGGCAAGGCCGAGGTCAAGAAAATGAGGGGAGAACTTATCCATTCTTCCGGAAGTTGTCGGACCGCAGGAACCTATGACCATGCCCTCTTTTGTTCCTGTAGGACCTGCATAATATATGACCGCGCCGTCGAGGTCATAAGGAATATCCTCGCCTTTATCCATAAGCTCGGTTATCCTTTTATGAGCAGCGTCGCGTGAAGTATATACAGTACCTGAAAGTAAAACCTTATCCCCGGCGTTCAGCTCGGGGGATAAGGTTTTTAACTGCTGTACGTTTATCTTTTTTATCATATTAACAGATCGGAGAGGTCGGAATCGGCAGAAAGATCGGAATCATCTGACGATTCGGTGCCGAAGCTCCACGGGTCATCACTCGGCGGTTTTCTGAAAGAGGGCTTTTCTTTCTTCGCCTTGGGGTTAATTTCTGTCTGAGAAGAACCTGCTGCGAACAGATCTGCAAATTCGCCGAAATCATCAGCACTTTCGCTCGGAAGTGTATCTTCTGCATTGAAGTTAAGATCCGAAGGAGTAAGATCCTTGTTGGCTGCTTTATCTGCGGCACTTGCTTCCGCCATCATATCGGCAAGAGTATTGTCGTCTGTTCCGCTGGGATCGATCGCGATATCGAATATATCGGCTCCGAGATCATCACCTTTATCGGGGGAGATCGTCATATCGTTCGGCGTGATATCAAAATCATCGCCGAGAGGCTCGGGAGAAGAATCGAGACTGAAATCATCCATCACTCCGACGCCTTCCATATTTATGAGCGGGATCTCGCCGGACATATCGTCGTCCTTGGGGTCTGTGAGGAAGAAATCTTCAAACGAATCGTCAAGACCGGGTCTTTCAGTCTTGTCTTTTTCAGGGGTCTGGGGAGGAGCAGTCTTCCTGGGCTCCGGCTTCTTTTCTTCTGCAAATGTAGGAGCGGAGCCAATATCGGGCATATCTGCCATAAGGTCTTCATCAGAAGGCTCGGTGATATCGGGGCTGTCGATCTCAAGAGAAGAGATTATGCCGTTGTCGTCAAGATCAATGTCATCATCATCGCTGGTGTTAGCCGATCCGTCGTTTTTGTATGTTGTTTCAAATTTGAACTTATTCTTGAGTTCGTTGAATTTGTTCGGGCTGAATCTGCTCTCATCGAACTTAGGAATCTCGAAGCGCGCTTTCAGATCTCCGACAGCGCTCATGATCTCGTCGCTTATCTTGTTTATAGGGGAGAGGTCTGCAGAAGAAGCCTGTACATTTGCGGCCTTCTGTGCGTCGGCAACTTCCGCCTTGGCGCCCGAAACGCTCATCTTTGTGCTGTCAACTATTTTGGTGATATCAGCGATCTCGGACTTTGCACCGTTCAGCGAATCGGTGAAGCCGTTCATCTGCTGTGAAGCCTTGCTGATCTGATCGGTCGTAGCGTTCATAGCCTTTGAAGTCTCGCTTATCATGTTGGAGGCTTCGGTCATCGCCTTTGATGTCTCATTGATCTGAGATGTTGTGGCGGACATCTGCCTGGACGCTTCGTTGATCCTGTCGGTAGTTTCGTTTATAGTCTTGGAGAAGCTGTTTATCTGGCTTGTGGTATCGTTGATCTGCTTCGATACGGTGTCGATCTTGCTGGTAGTCTCTGAGATCTGCTTGGCAACAGTATCTATCTGTCCGGTAGTATCGTTGAACTGCTTGCAGATGCCGTCGATCTTGCCGGTAACATCCGTGATCTGCGAATTAACAGAATTGAACTGTGAAGCGAAGGAATCGAACAGGGCAGTGATAGAGCCGAGCTTTCCTGTGATATCCTTGACTTTCTTTGCAGATTCGGCCTGTTCTTCGGATGTTTTTCTGATCTGATCGTCGAGTTTCTTCTTTATTTCATTAAGCTTGTTCGCACGTTCTTTGAGTTCTGCCTCAACGTCGGCTTTATATTTGTTCGCTGCTTTTACGGTCTCTTCGGCATAGTTCTTGGCAGCCGCAACGATCTCCTTGGCATAATTGCCGGCTTCGTTCATGACTTCATCGGCATTGCTGGTGGTAACGGGAGTTCCTACACTTCCACCGACGCCTTTTTTCTTGAGATCAAGATATTTCTGCTTGAGCTTGTCGTATTCTTCGCGGACCTTCTTTTCGGACATTTTCGCCATAGCGCATTCTTTGTCGAACTTGGCAACATTTCTGCGTTCGTCAAGAACACTCTTGCGAAGCTCCATGATCTTCTTATCGCTTTCGGCTTTAAGCTCTTCGATCATTTTCTTGGTTTCTTCGGAGTTGTCCTTCATTGACGGCAGGCTCGCGTTACCGGATGATTTATCCTGAGAGAATTTTTTAGCGTCCTGGTTCTCCTTGTGGGCATCCTCAAGGTTGGTCTGGAGATTAGAGATCCTGCGCTCGTAATCCTCGGACTGTTCTTTCATCTGCCTTTTGAGCTTGTTTATGTACAGGTTGACTTCATTTTTATCGAAGCCGCCCATGACGGTCTTAAAACCGGTACCTTCGCTGTTGGCTTCTTTCTTCTTGTCCTGTTTAGGGTCTGCCATAAAACTACCTCCATAGGAACTGTTGTTTTCCGGATTTTTGTGATTTTTGTAAAAATGCACAAAAAGAGGGTACAGTTCCCTAATATTTATATTATAGCAAAACTTTATTTTACTTTCAATAGTAATTATTGATAAAAATGCACAATAATTTTTTATACATTAAAAGAAATTTAAGTTTTTTTAAAAAAACTATTGTTTTTTTTGCGGAAATGAGTATAATATAATAAAGGAATTATATTTTTCTGTAAGCATAATATGTTTTCGCCCTGTTTTGTTGAAAGGGCGGAGAATAATCTATAAGGAAGGTACATGAAATGCAGGATAAGACCATGACATTCTCCGTTAAGGATGAACGCGACCATGAGATGAAGGAGATACTGACTACGGTATATCAGGCACTTAACGAAAAGGGATATAATCCCATTAATCAGCTCGTAGGATATATCCTGTCGGAAGATCCGACATACATAACGACTTACAATAATGCGAGAAGCCTTATACGCCGCATTGACCGCGACGAGCTTCTGCAGGCGCTAGTCAAGAATTACCTTGACGCGTGAAGCAACATAATTACAAATAATTGCTGACCCCTCGGTTTAAGCCGGGGGTCAGTTTTTTGTACATTCATCTATCGCGCCGATGATGTGTTCATATTCCGGAAAATCGTTCCGTATGCGTCTGCGGCAGCGTTCGAGAAAACCTTTGCGCTGTTCTTCATTATCGCGCATAGCTTGTTTTGCACCCCAGAGGTGAGTGTAATCGTTCTGAGATATGAACAGCCTGTTCATATCCATGAGCGTATCAACTTCCGTGTCTGTAAGAGCGCAGAGCATAGCAAGCAGCCGCTGCTCCGCAAATACCATTCTGCAAAGTCTGTCACTGCATCTGTTCCTCGATGCGGCTTTCATGAACGCTATTGACTGGTTTGCATAGAACTGTCTGAACGAATCATCAGGTAAGTACAGAAAAGCGGTATTGCAGGGAAGTACCCTTTTATCGAGACGTTCGAGGATAGGAAATCCCTGTACTCCGAAAAGATCGGGGTCGGGGTAGATGTCCGGAGAGAGATATTCTCTGTGCGCGCAGGTGACAGCCGTCTGCGAGAGCGCAAGTTTTTTCCAGATTATAAGGTCTTCATCAACAAGTGCCGCGTTTTCAGGAATATCACGAAGCGCGATAAGCTTTCCTGCTGCCCAGAACATTTCCGGGTCAATGCCTTCACAGTCTTCCGGTATCAGCTCCAGAACGCTGTCCCAGACCTCGTCGATACCGTTTTTGCGGTAATATTCCGCTGCTATGTGATCCGTTACCATAAAGATAGCACCGTTGTTTTTGCGCCATTCGAGAGCGGAAATGACCGTGCAGTAGAGTGAGAACCTCTCGGTCAGATATTCCTCGTTCGGGTGGCGCAGAAAAAACGGCGCTGTAGAGTTTACATGTATAGCAATCATAGTTTATATCAGATTTATTCCATAGCCGTAAGCGTTAAGCGGGCATGACGACAGATTTATCAGAGTACGGTGGTATTCCTCGGCGGTGATCGTTGTATTTCCTGCTTTGTAAACGAAGCTTCCGTTCTCGAAGAACTCTCCGAATGATGCAAAGCTTCCGCCTAAACTGCCAAATGAACCGATGCTTCCGCCGATCATTCCGTATTTGCCGAAGTATATGCCGCTGCCGAGCAGTATCTTTCCGAAGGAACCGAAGCTTCCGGAGATACCGGTTAAAAATCCCTTATATGAGCTGAGGGTAAAGGAGCCAAAGCTTCCGGTCAGGCCGAAGCCTCCGGAAACAAGGAGATTCATGAAGCTACTGCCGGTTAATGCGAGCATACCCGAAGATGCGACAGACAAAGCCTGTCCGGAAACGAATGAGGAGTATGAGCTCAGATTGTATCCCGATGTGGAGGCAAGCTCCGAAACTATCTCTTTGTATATGCCGTAAGAGCTTGAAAGCGAGCTTATGAACGAGCTTTCGGTTTCCGAAGAGAAAACTGCGTTTAAGAATGAGCTTTCAGTGCCGGAGAAATAGCTTGTGCCCGCACCGAAAGAGCTTGCAGTAACAGTGACCGGCTTTCTTTCCGGAAGGGGCGGGTTTTCCGGCAGGAGCTTTATTTCTTTGTCGTACTTCTTGTCGGGAGAAACGCCGAATGCGAATTCAAGCTGTTTTCCGATGTCTTCGTTTATGTCAACAGTGGCAAGACGCTTTACGAGACTGTATTCGCCTGCGTCAGACAGCCATTTCATGAGACTGCCGCCGAGGAAATAGCCGGCGATAACAGGGGTATCAAAGTTTTCGCGGAGTTCTCTTATGTTGAATATCTTTTTGCCGTTCAGCCAAAGATACCAGCTGTTATTCTTCACCCGCTATACCCCCATTCTGTGCATGATATACAAATAATAGCGTGTATTATGGACTGATTGTACAAAAAAAGTCATTAATAGGCATATTATTGTTTATAAATTATATCACAAAACGGGCGGGAATGCAATAGATAAAAGCAAAAAACTTTAAATTGAGTATAAGATATTGATATATCACAGCAAATGTATGATTATTTAGGGCTGACGCAGCTATCGTGTGAGTTTTACGGAAACAACCGTCATATCGTCCTCCGTTTCGCTGTCCGACGAGAGCCTCAGCGCTTCGCCTATAGTTTCGGTGATACGGTCTATATCGGCGTGCTTGTCACGCATGACGACATTTCTGAGCCAGTCCGGGTCTGACTGGGCGCCGTCGCTTGTCATTATTATCATGTCGCCTTCCGAGAGCCTGAACCTCTTGCCCTTATAATTAGTCTGAAATCCCACACCGAGCGGCAGGCCGTCCTCCTTAATGGAAGTGAACGTGTTCCCGCAGCGTATATATGTGACCGCGCCTCCCGCTTTGCAGGTGAGCACATCTCCCGTGTTGAGGTCGATACGGCAGAGATCAAGAGTAGCGAAGCTCTCGTCCGATGATTTCACGAGAAGGGAAGTATTGAGCATATCAAGAGCCGGTTCAAGGTCGATCCCTGCTTTCAGCATTCTTGACATCATTCCGCAGGTGAAAGCGCTGTCTATCCTTGCACGGCTGCCGCTCCCCATTCCGTCGGACAGTATCATATAAACGTGTCCTTTTCCGTCGTTAAAGCAGTCTGCACAGTCGCCGCTTCGGCTCGTTCCGGACTTGTTTTTGCGGAATACCCTTATCTGTGCGTCAAAGCGCGCTCTTTCGGATACCGTTATATGTATCTTTCCGTCGCATTCTGTTATCATCGGAATATCGAACTCACGCCGAAGCGTAAATGCAAGCCTGTCGGCGATCTCTTCCGGCGATGCGGATACAGCCCCGCAGCCGTATGCGTCAATACTCAGCCGGCTGCCAATGACAAGCGCGATCACGGCAGGCTTTTCTATTCCGAGCTCGCCGAAGACCTTTTCTGCTTCGGAAGCTGCCTTGTCGTCGTAGGTGTCATTTTTTTCAAGCTCCTCGGACATCTTTCGCAGCAACGCGCCGGTCGCGCTGAGCTGACTTGTAAGCACATTCCTCATCTCGGTAACTTTGTGAGATGCGCTTTCCGATGAGCAATATACCGCATACTGACGGTTGAGCTCCGCCGATAGTTCGCGGCTCTTTATACATTCGCTCCCGAGCTTTGCGCCGAGCATATCTTCGTTTATGAAACTACCGCTTTTCAGTATCAAGACCGCCTTGTTCATAGCGTCTGCGGTATCGTTATAGTTCTGTCCCCAGCATTTCATACCGGAAGGACAGGTCCTGCACACTTTTTCCGATGCTTTGTCATATACCCATGAGATATCCTGTATATTCTCATTTTCGAGAGCTTTTGCGGTTTTCAGTACGGAAGTCCGCATATCCTCGACGGCGCTGCTCATATTGCCAAGTTTTTTCCCGAACGCTGCATACGGTTTCGGATTTCCTGCTATCTCGGCATATCGCGTCACTCTTGAAAACGGCGAGAATCTTTCTGGTATCGCCATATATATAAGCGCCGCGGAAAGTGACGATATCGCAGCAATTCCACCTGTTTCGGTCATACCGGTCACAACGGTTCCGAAACCTATGGTAGTGATGAACGCACACGCTCTTGTGATCCTGCCGTATCTGCCCGCAAGCATTATTATCGGAGCTGTCACGGAGATCATTATACAGGACGTGGAGAAGTCAGTATTTCCGGCGGCGACGCCTGCGGTCAGAAGTACGGCGCATACGGCTTCAGAAGCGTCTGCGCGTATATCGGAGGCGTAGAGTATCGCGAGAGCTGTCACAAATACTCCGAGGTTTATCACGCCCACGGTTATACTCGTGAATGCGGCGGTAACGAACACCGTAAGCACACACATGGACGCGGTAACTCCTGTTCCGGCTTCTGTGAAGATACCTTTGATGCCGATCCTTCTCAGCTTGTCGGCGCAGTAAGCGAACGACGCCGAAATGATCCCGAAAGCCAGCGATATGAATATCTCATACACTCCGCCGGCAATGAAGATGTTTGCTGCGGATATGCATATTCCCGCTGACACAGACTGTATTATCCGTGTCAGACCTCCGATCTTGGCCTGAAGAATAGCCCCGGCGGCGATCCTCAGCAGGGTTATTATCCCCATAGCCATTATGTAAGCGATACCAGTGCTTATGCCGCCGTTTATGATATATCCTGCAGCTGCACCAACGAATATGAAGATACATTCAAGTCCGTCGCAAGCGCAGAGTAGCGCTGCCGCAAAAGGCGAAGGACAGCCGAACAGCTTCGTGAGAGCCAATACAAGTCCCACAAGGCTGAGTGCTGTTCCTTTGATTATACCTATGTCCCGTCTGCGGGACTCATTTTCGCTTGTAAGTGTCCTTTCCATTATGAACTTCCTTTCGCTTTTTGCGATATTATATCCGCTGTCTGCAGCTTAAGAAAATTCTTGCTAATGTCTCACCCCGCCGGCGGTGGGGGAGACATGAACTTAGCTTTTATTTTTTGCTTAAGCTGTGAACAGTGGTATTTTATCACAAAAATACCGAAAAGATTGTCATAATAAGGAATATGAAAGTTATTTCTCCGATATTCTATCGCACAATGCGGCAAGATCTTCCATTTTCAGCTCTTCGGGACGGGCGTTCGTCTTTATCCCGCATTCAGTGAACATTTCCGACAGTGAGGATTTCCCGATTCCGAGCGCCTGGCTTAGTGGATTGAGCATCTGCTTTCTGCGCTGTGAGAACGCGGCTCTGACTATCTTGAAGAAAAGCTCATCGTCTTTTACTTTGTATCTCGGCTCGGTGCTTATATCAAGGCGAATAACGGCGCTGTCAACGTTCGGCTGAGGCATGAAGCTCCCGCGGTTTACACGGAAAAGCATCTTCGGCGTGCTGTAGAAGTTAACCGCTGCTGTCACCGCACCGCACTCTCTTGTACCCATCTGCGCACAGATGCGCTCGGCAGCTTCTTTCTGTACCATTACGGTCACCGCCTTTATCGGGAGCCTGTCTTCGATCAGCTTCATTACCACGGGCGAAGTGATATAATACGGCAGATTTGCACAGACATATATCTCGCCGAACCCGCTCAGTTTTCCCTCAATAAGCTTTTTCATGTCAGTTTTCAGGACATCCGCAAACACGATCTCAATGTTGTCAAATTCCGAGAGAGTTTCTGAGAGTATCGGTTTCAGTCGTTCATCTATCTCGACAGCGACTACCTTGTCGCACCGCAATGCAAGTTCTTTGGTAAGAACGCCGATGCCGGTGCCTATCTCTATCGCGGCAGCTCCTTTATGGCAGCCTCCGGTTTCCGCTATCTTAGGACAGACAGCGGGATTAATCAGGAAGTTCTGTCCCAGCGACTTTGAGAATGAAAATCCGTTTTTATTCAGAAGTTCTTTTACTGTTCCGATGTTTGTAAGTTCCATTTTATTATCTTAAAACACCCTGATACCGCATAGAGCAGGCAGCAGGGAGTTTTGGCATTATTTTTTTCTTGTTCTTACTATAGATTTGGGCGGAAAAGCCGTTGGGCAGGGCAGACTGAGTTTTTCCATAGCGTGATTGGCAACCGTTACGCTCTCACCGTTCGCGTTGAACATCTCCGTAGGCGTGAACAATGCCGGTTCACCTTTCGGCGGAAGTATCTCAAGCGTTTCGTCAAGCGTGAAATAATTGCGCTGAGTTATTGTAAGCATACCGTTTTCGTATCTGTCAACAACTCCGGCAAAGTTGTAATCGCGGAAATACCCGCTGCTCTGATAGAACTGTTCGGCGTCTTCATGGTCGTAGAAAAATCCTGTGCAGTACGGTCGGTGGCTTACCTTGAAAACTTCCTCTTTTATGCTTTCGGGGAGCTCTTTTCCTGCCAGCGCGTAATCTATGGCTTTGCGGTATGCGTTTGTTACCACGGCAGTGTAGTATGCCGATTTTGCGCGGCCTTCTATCTTGAAGCTCGAAACTCCTGCTTCGAGAAGATCGTCAATGTGATCTATCATGCAGAGGTCTTTCGCGTTCAGAATGAAGGTCCCTTTGTTGTCTTCGGTGATCTCGTACATATCGCCGGAACGCGTTTCTTCCGTCAGAAAATATTTCCAGCGGCAGGGCTGAGCACATTCGCCCCTGTTAGCGTCTCTGCCGGTAAGATATTTTGAAAGAAGACAGCGTCCTGAGAATGAAACGCACATAGCACCGTGGCAGAACACCTCGATATCCATATCCAAGGGTATATTCTTTCTTATCTGCGCTATATCCTTTATCCCGACTTCTCTTGCGAGAACTACACGCTTTGCTCCGAGCCGGTACAGCTCGTTAGCTGTTTCATGGTTCATTATGCCGACCTGCGTTGACATATGGATGTCGAGCTTCGGAGCATATTTTTTAGTCATCGCCATGATCCCGAGGTCTGCGATTATCACGGCGTCTATACCGGTCTCCGCAGCTTCGGAGATAAATCTGGGATATTCCAGTGCTTCGGCGTATGTCGGGACAGTGTTGCAGGTAAGATATACCTTTGAACCTTCGTTATGCGCATACTTTACCGCATCGGCAAGCTCTTCGGATGAAAAATTCTTCGGACCCGCTCTCATGCCGAACGTCTGGCCGCCGATATATACCGCGTCACAGCCGAAATCCACGGCAGCTTCAAGGCATTCGCGTTCTCCGGCGGGGGACAGGAGCTCCGGCCTGTTATTCATTGGTTCCACTCTCCCCGCTGTTATTTCCGGAATTGTCTGAATTTTCTGTCAGACCTGCGAGAACAAGATTTTTCTCGTGTTCTTCCTTGGTTGTTGCATAGAATATCTCGCCGGTTTTCTCGTTTGCACAGAAATAGAAATACTCGTGATCAGTGGAATAAAGCACAGCGTTTATCGCATCTATACCAGGGTTGCAGACAGCTCCAGCGGGTATTCCTTCGCACACATAAGTGTTGTACGCGTTGCAAAGTCTTGTAAGTGCAGCGTCTGTTCCTTTGAAGTAGGGCTTTATCTCTTTTTCCGCATAAAGTACTGTTACATCGGACTGGAGATACGGGAACTCCGCCGAATTGCGTATTCTGTTTAAGAATACTCCCGCAACATCTTTCATGTCATCGGGCGAGCCTGCTTCTTTCTGAACTATCGAAGCGAGCGCTATAACCTCATCGAGCGTCAGGTGCATCTCGCCCATTTTCTTGTACATACTTCTTGTGATCTTTTCGTTGAAGTTTGAGTACATCTTCATGGCGACAGTCTTTGCGTTCTTTTCGGATTCTTTCTTTGTCTTTTCGTAAGCTTCGGTGTCGCTTTCGTCAACGCCGTTTTCCATTCCGTTTACCACATAGAACTGATAGGTATCCGGGAAAAGATAGCCTTCAAGCTGATACATCTTGGCAGAGCTTTCTTTTACTCTGCGCTCAAAATCATAGACATTCTGGATATTCTTATAGTATTTTTCGAAATCATCGGCAAAGCATACATTATTTTGTTCAAGAAGCTCGCCTATCTCACGTGAAGTCATACCTTCTACGATACGCACATCAACGGTCTTGGTCTCTGTGGTCTCGGTCCTGAACAGCTTCAGTAGCGTGCTGTATGGCATTGTTGAGCTTACGGTGTATTTTCCGGCGATGAATTTCTTGTTTTCGTTCTCCTTTTTGAGCTTGTCGTAGAAGCCAGCGAACGTTTTGAAGAACTTTGCGTCATTTATAACGTTATTTTCCGCAAGGATAGCGGCAATCATATCTATATCAGCATTTTCCGGTATCTCGATGTCTATCTTGAATTCGGAAGAAGCGACTCCCGAAAAATCAAGCGCCCACCTTACGACGTATGACGAAGCGAATGCTGCTGCGCCGAGAATTGCGGCGCAGAGAATAAGAGCGATAAGTATATAAGCGAGTGTTCTCGTGCTCTGCTTCTGACGTTCATATCCGCGCCTGAGGCGTGCCGCATATATTTTTTCCTCGCGTATCTCCTCGCGCTCATTTTCCATTTCCTCGCGCATTGCGTCGTTTCTGGTCTCCGGAGCGTGGGTGACTGCGTTCATCAGCCTTGTTGCGGCATTGTCGAAGTGTTCTTCCTCGGCGCTTCCTTCGGTAATATCGAATACCTCGGGAGTATCCTCCGGCGGAAGTGCGTCCTTTGCTTTCTCTGCTATCTCGGCAGCCTTTTCTCCGAGAGATTCTGAGAGGCTTTCCGCGAGCGATGTGACATTGCTTTCAGGCTGTAACTCTTCGGGTTCGTGATCTTCTGTTTTGCTGTGGAAGAGCTTTTCGAAAAGCTGTTTTTTCTCTTTAGGTTTCCTGCTTCTCGGCCTGATATTTTCTTCATAAAATGACTCTTCGCCGGGAATGTCCGTCCCGTGTGACGGGTCGTAATATTCATGCTCCGTTACTTCGGGCATTATGGGAGTCTGCTGAGTATCGTTCAGTCCCTGCAGCGATATGGGCGGCAGTATCATTGACTGCTGCGTGTCGGGAAAGTTTTCCTCCGCTTCGGCGTGGGACATTATAAGCTTTTCCTTATTGTCATTAAGTTCCTGCAATGATACCGGAGCCATCAGCCGTTCCTGCTGCAGGTCATCGAAAGTCTGCTGTACAGGCTGAACGTTCTCATAATTCTGAGCGGGAGCTGTCTTGTGAGTGTGCTCTTTAGCGGGAGAAGGAATGAATTCATCAAGCGACGGCTGTGCCGGTGCATTTCGGATAGTGGAATCATATTCGCTGCGTGAAATTACTTTTCTGCCGTTTTTTCTGCTCTTTACGTTATCTTTTTTCTTTCTTCCGAGCGTGAACAATACTCCTTCAAGGTCGTCCTCGGGGATGTCCGTCTCTTCGTTATCTTCCGGAAGTCCAAGCTCGGCTCTTTCCTCGGCTGCCTTCATAGCCTGCATCTTACCGCTGTGCAGATAAGCCGCGAGACTTTCTATATCATTATATTCCTTTTCTTCGTTTTCGTCCAACCGAGTTCACCTCTTTTGTTCTGTTTCTGTCTTTTTTTAAAAATCCCGGCTATATATGCCGTTTTCTGTTATCACAATATCTGTCTCTATATCGAATGTATCTTTCGGAACATCTCCGCAGCACATCTCATAACATATCCCGACCGAGTATCCCTGGTAATCTTTCAGAAATCTGTCATAGAATCCGCCGCCCCAGCCGAGACGAAAACCGTCTTTATCAAATCTCAGCGCGGGAACTATGCAGACGGTGCCGCTGAAATCCGTTATCTCAGCACCACTTATCGGTTCATCGACGCCGAATCTGCTTTTCACGAGTTCTCCGAGCGAGCCGATACGCAGGAATTTCATCAGTTTTCCCTCACATTTCGGTATTGCAACCGTTTTTCCCTCGTCAAGCAAACGTTTTATGAAGCGTCTTGTATCGACTTCGATTTCCGACGAAGCATATACGAGAAATGTCCGGCAGTTCTGCACCTGAGGCATAGCTACGAGATTATTATATATTCTTTCTTCAATATCTTTCCTGACATTTTCTGACAGACTCCGCCGTAATGCGAGCATTTCGCGGCGAAGCTGTTTTTTGTGTTCAGACACAGCGCATGGCTTCCTTTATCTTGTCGGAAGCCGGCTTGCCCGAAAGCACCTCAACGAGCTTAAGTCCGAACTCTGTGGCAACTCCCGCGCCTCTCGCGGTGATGATATTGCTGTCATGCACAACGGGAGCTCCTGTGAACTGCGCACCTTCAAGGAAATCCTCAAATCCGGGGAAGCAGGTGGCCTTCTTTCCTTTGAGCAGACCCTTCTTGCCGATTATAGACGGAGCAGCGCAGATAGCTGCTATGTACTTGCCGTTTTTTGCGCAGAAATCTATTGTATCCTGAACTGTGCGGGATTTTTCGAGATTGAGCGTTCCGGGCATTCCGCCGGGCAGAACTATCATATCTATCTCGTCGCTGAGCGCGATATCGACCTCTGTTACATCGGGAACGACGGTAACACCGTGCGAACTTGTGATGACTTCCTCACTTATGCCGACGGTAACGACTTTCTGACCGTTTCTTCTTAAAATATCGATAGGCGCGATAGCCTCTGTTTCTTCAAATCCGTTTGCTAAAAATACAAGTACCATTTTCAGTTTCCTTTCATGTTATGAATTCTTTATAAGATCTATCAGTTCGGAATTTATGTCGGAGATAGCTCTAGGCTCGCCGTTTTTGCCGCAGTTTATCTTCTTCCAGCCGTATTTTTCTGCGGTATATAATGCGGCTTCATGGCATTTGGCGAGAAAAGCGGTATCTCTTTCGTGTATGTCTTTTTTGGATTCGTCGCCGCCGTAGCGTTCGAGCAGCAGCTTCTGCGATATTTCCATTGGCATATCGAGGAATATCGTCATATCCGGGCGCGGCATTCCGAGTTTTTTGTATTCGAGGTCGGTGAGCCATGCAATGTAGCCGTCCCATTCGGACTTTTCGAGCTTTGTCATCTGATAGACCGCGTTAGATGACACATATCTCGCTGAAATAACTGGGTCGCCGCTTTCATAGAGCGCCTGCCAGTGTGTTTTGAAGCTCGTGTATCGGTCGAGCGCGTACATTATGCTTGCGGAATATGCGCTTCTGACAGGATCGGTCTCATTGAAGCTTCCTTTGAGGTAAGAGCTTATGATCCGCCCGCTGTCTGTATCATAATACGGAAATGTTATGAACCTCGCGTCCGTGAGCTTTCTTTTCAGAAGTTCAAGCTGCGTGGATTTTCCGCTGCCGTCAAGACCTTCGATAACTATGAGCTTTTTCAACAACATCACCGCCATAATAACTATTACCCTTTATTTTAACATATTTATCCCGAGCCGTCAAGAGCTTTCAGACACATTTCAGGGAATTATTGAAATATATATAATATACAATAAGTTGACATCTTGGACAAAATGTGATACAATATATAGTAATTATTATGATGGG
>CAMVEM010000050.1 GCA_947166515.1 uncultured Clostridia bacterium
ACGAGATAATGGATAAGCCCGCTGCGGATGCCGCTGTCGAGGAGATAACGGAAATACCCGCAGAAATGTCGTGGATCTATGAGACCGAAGGAATATCGGTAGATGACGGTATCAAAAATTCCGGCGGAGTATCGGGATTCTTGTTCGCACTTCAGCTGTTCCATGATACTGTCGATGACAACGCTAAGGTGATACAGGATGCGTTCAGCAATAACGATATAAGGCTTTATACTATAAAAGTTCATTCGCTTAAAAGCTCCGCAAGAATAATAGGTGCGATGAGTCTTTCGTCACTCGCGGAAAAGCTTGAAAATGCGGGAAATCATAATGATACCGACTTTATTGCTGCGAATACCGGAGAGCTTATAGACAGCTATACCGCATTCAAAGATAAGCTCGCAAGACTCTCCGGCGGGGATGACACCGATGACAGCGATAAGGAGCTTATTACGGAGGACGACCTTCTTGAAGCTTACGAAATGCTTGAATCAGCTGTACCTCAGCGTGATTATGATCTCGTCGAGATGATAATGGAACGATTCAAGGAGTACAGGCTCCCTGACGATGTCGCCGCAAAGGTGACAGAGCTGCAAAAGCTTGTGGATACTGTTGACTGGGGCGGAATGGAAACATTCCTGGAGCAGCTCGAACCGTGAGTGAAATGACACGTAGATACCGACAAAGCATGATTGGAGAGAATGACCGATGTTTGATTTGATAAGAACATATCAGATGGACATAATGCTGGCACTTTGTGCGGCGTGTGTGACTATGATGTTCATGCTTATTATAACGAGATTCCTTCCGAAAAAGCGAAAGTGGATTCTTATAATGATGGAAATCACAGCGGCAATGCTTCTTGCATTTGACAGAATGGCATATATATTCTCCGGCGATGTGAGCAATACGGGATATATAATGGTTCGTCTGTCGAACTTTATGGTATTTTTCCTGACATCGGGCATAGTGTTCTGTTTCAATATGTATATTATAGATCTTCTCAGAAACGAGGGTCAGGAGAAAAAAATACCGATTCGTATAAAAGCAGTAAGCGCCCTTTCCGTTATAGGTATGCTTCTTATCGTAGTCTCTCAGTTTACCGGACTTATCTATTTCTTTGACGAGCAGAACAAGTATCACAGAGGGAACGGATTTATATTTGCCTATATTATCCCTGTGATCTGCCCGTTAATACAGTACACCGTTGCTGTGCAGTACCGCAAAAGGCTGAGCAGATACATCAATATCTCGCTTTTCCTGTATATTTTCGTGCCGATCTTAGTCGGTATAATACAGATATTTACTTACGGAATTTCAATCGTAAATATGGCAATGGTTCTTGTATCCATATCAATGTACATATTCACTTATCTCGACATAAACAATAACGTCGTACGGGCGCATAAGACAGAGATAGAAAGCCTGAGCGATGAACAGGAGCGCGTGAAGGATCTGTTTGTACAGACCGCTACCGTATTTATAAGCGCAGCGGAAAAGAGAGATGAGTTTTCGGTCGGTCATTCGGTAAGGGTTGCGGAGCTTTCGAGAAAAATAGCTTCGAATGCCGGTAAGAACTCCGACGAATGCGATAAGATATACTATGCTGCATTGCTCCACGACGCGGGTGCGGCCACTCTTTCCGATGAACAGCTTGAACACGCGGCGGATTCGGAAGCCGGCGGTTCCGCGATAAGGCGCGAGAAGCTCATAGTAACCGGCGAGCTTCTTTCAAATATATCCGCTTATCCGTATCTCGGCGAAGTTGTAACACACACCCACGAGCGATATGACGGAACAGGATATCCCGATGGGCTCAAGGGCGAAGAGATACCGGAGATCGCAAGGATAGTGGCGGTAGCAGACGCATTTGATACGATGAGAATGAAGAGAAGGAGCCGTGATCCGCTTCCGCTCCAGATAGTCAGAGAGGAATTTATCAAAGGTGCAGGGACACAATTCGATCCCGCATTCTCGGATATAATGGTTCAGCTTATAGATTCAGGCATTGTCGATACGGACAGCAATAACACGGATGTGACTATAAGAGAATTGAAATGCGGACAGTATAGAGATAACGTATCCTATGGTATTGCCGTAACGGAGAATGTTACAAGGATCAGCTTCATGTGTTCACCGTCAGGCGGCTTATCAGAACTGTTCAGCGATCCATCCGTAATCCTTTTTGATTCATATGACCGCAGAGTCCATAATAATGCAAAATCGATAAGTTCATATCGTTATCTTGAATACGGTGAAATATGGTTTAACGGACATATTATAGAGTCAAACATAAGAAACACGAAGCTTAATATTACCGAAAACGAATCTGCGGATAATAAAGATAAATATACTCTTATCGCCGCTCGTTATGAAGATCATATTAAGATAAGAATGGAGAGCGGTGACGGTATAGTTGAAGGTATCATCGCACTTCCCGAAAACTCGGAAAACGCATATATAGGTCTTACAGGCGAAAACTGTGTCATCACGGATATTGATATTACTCAGACCGGTGACACTGTCGGTGAGTCCGATATAAAACGGATAGCCGACAGAGCAAATTATATCGACCAGATGGAGTCTGACATTCCGAACATTCAGGTCGATACGACCCTTTCTGCCGCATCGGACAGCGTTGAGATAAGAAACGGTATGCGCCTGAGATTTCATTCTATGAGCCTTCCGTCAGCCGACCTCGTGTGGCACTGTCCTTATATCGTGTTGTTTTATTCAGACGATGCCAGAGTCAACGGCGCCGGATACCGCGAGTATGCCCTCATAAAGCTGAACGGTGAAAAAGAAGGCGTGAGCGAGTTTGCCGAAAATACATTTATAATGAAAAAGACCGATGATTTTACCGGCTGGGATAAATGGAAGGAAAACTGTAAAGCTGGCATGGAGTGTGAAATACGTTTCAGGCGAAAGGGCAATAAAATCATTACCGCCACAAGCAACGGCGGAATAACCATCGAAAATACGACCGTACTCAAAGATGAACATGAACATGTTTATATTGCTCTTACCGGTGACCGCGTCGCGCTCACGGATATAAGAATACTGTAACGTCAGAACAATTGTTCCGTACAGCATCTGCTCTCAGGCGGAAAATTACGATAATAAAAACTGAACTTGTCCGCTATCGTAATACGCATAGTGCGGGTATCATTCTCTCTTCTTTGCCCACAGGCAGCAAGAAGGAATGTAATTTCCTGTACCGAACACAGTTGAAGACTAAAAAAGGGCGCAAGCAGCGTTGAAGCTGCTTGCGCCCTTTTTTAGTCTGTTTTTTCTCAAGCGGAGATGCCTTCTTATCGAGTATATAATTAACGGCAGAAAAATCTTCGTTTATTTATCCACAACTCTCCAGCACTGCGGGTCTCTACCGAGGAAGCTTCCCGAAGTGGCAGCAGCGATCGCGGGACAGCCCCTGCACCACGGTGACAGCTTGCATTTGCTGCATATCTCGAATTCGTCGTACCGACGGTAGGTCTTTTTTGCGTTTTCCCACATCTCTGTGAGATCGTCTTTAAAGATATTCCCGAGCACCGAGCTTTCCATTCTCCGGCATACCATTACGGTCCCGTCAGGAAGTACGGTGAGCATACCGTTTCCGCAGTGGCAGCCCGCAGGCATGTGATCGCCCGGTATATGCTCATATTCCGGCAGCTTGAACTTGCCCTCTTCGTAGTAGTAGAGTGTAAGCAGGTGGTCCTTTATATAACTTCAATGCGATCTCAGTAACGAAAAAAGTCAGAACCCCGGCGTAGTCTCGCTTCAAAAGATTTGTGACGGTCTGGGCATCACGCTCCGGGATTTCTTCAACAGCGATCTATTCGTTGATATAGAACAAGAAATCAAATAATACAAAATCCCCGTCCAGATGTTAAAAATCCAAACGGGGATTATTTATTCCTTTTTCGTCTTATCCTATGTTATCAGGGCTACGGGTTCCCTGAAACAAAAATCATCAGGTGCCGCCCTAACAGTGTAAGATTTTGGAGTACCGGGATTTTGGTCTTATTATTGTGCCTGACAACGGCATGAAACCACACAATTCCTTATTCATCCTCTTCTTTATTAAAGTTTGCAAGGCATCTCCAGTTCATATTGCAGCCCTTGGAATGATCCTTGCCGCCTGGTCAAGATCATCGGGATTTATCTCTTCAATGTTTGCCGCAGATCTTTCAAGCTCAGCCGCCGTGATCTTGTATCAGAGCTCGGCAGCCGCCTTTTCAAAAGCTTCACCGTCGGTTTTGACATTGCCTTCATCGGCGATGCGCTTTACTGTTTTGTCGAACTTTTCTCTGAGCTACTCGGAAGAGTTCATGTCCTTTTCAAATCTTTCCATTTCCGCTGTTTTTTTTCATGTTTTTACGTCACAGTCCGTGACACATATTGATAATATTTCCGCCTGACTGTGTGCGTTTTGCAAATGCTCGTTATATGCCTGTCATGATATTGATTTGTTTTCTCCTTCAAATCCGTCAAGCGAGCCGTGGTGTTCTATCCATACATATCTGTTCCAGTCCTGGACTGTCAGAAAAAGCTTTGCGGCGACATAAGGCTTGTCTCTGCTTTGCTTGCTTCCGAGCAGCCGGGAGAATTTTTCTTCGCCGAGACATTTTTTTATGAAATTCAGGGATTCTGTCTTATATATGCCCGGACTGTATTTTACCCCGTATTCCGCTCCCATTTTGATCCTCCTACATTTCGTTCATTATCCTTGTAGCATACGCTTCGCTCAGATTAGACCACGAGTACTGGTTCATATATTCGCCGCGGTAGGCGTTTATGGCGTCCATATCGCCGTCAAGGAATCTGTACATATCACAGTCGATAAGCTCCGGCTTTATCCGCATAGATGCGCGTTCAAGTACGAAAATCTTTTCGGCGTTGCATTTTTTCAGCACATCCCGCAGGTTTCTTATCACGTTGTCAAACTGCTTCTGCATCGAGCGGTCATATTCTTTGTCCTCGTACAGATCGGCAAATGCCTGTGTGCGGGAGACAGTGTTCCCGCGCTTTTCCACGAGATAAGCGAGCAGCTCCTTTGATTTGGAGCGTCCGAACATCACGGGTTTTCCGTCTATGAACAGCTCGAAATCGCCGAAGGTCTGCACCGTTATACGTGCGTTCATTTGAAAATTGTGATTTGAAAGCGCGTGATCTATCTCGGCAGAAAGCTCGTCCCTATCCACGGGCTTCATGAGGTACCCGGAGGCGTGGAGCTTGAACGCATCCACGGCATACTGCGAATATCCCGTAACGAAAATTATCGCCGTATCCGGACTTGTTTCCTTTATCTTTGCGGCAAGTGTAAGCCCGTTCATATCAGGCATATTTATATCAAGAAGCGCAATATCGACATTGTTATCCGCGATATATCCGAGAGCCTCTTTTGCACTTGTGAAGCCCTCTGTTTCGTCTATACTGTCGATCTTTTCGCATAAGCTCATTGTCTGTTTCAATACGTGCTTTTCGTCATCAACACAAACTACTCTTATCATATTTATCTCCGTTATCAATTATTGTTGCCTGATATTCCGAACAGCATGGATACTGCCATAATTCTTACAATCACAGTGTATCACAGCCTGTCCACCAAAATGTCCACCAAAAAAACGGGTTTTTAAAGAATTTTGAGATATTCTACATTCAGAGCAATAATATCGCTTGCGATGCTCTTTGCTTTGTGCAAAACATACAATCAAACTGTAAAACTCAGTCCCGATCAGTCGCCCGACCGGGACTTTCTCAGACATATATCATGCGGGGATCCGGATAATTATCTCGGAGCCTTCTCCGATAACACTTTTTGCGGTAAAGGTTCCGCCGCATATCTGTTCTATACGCTCACGGACATTCCTGAGTCCGATGTGTGTTTTGTCGGCATTCAGCGCCGCGTCAACATCAAATCCTTTGCCGTTGTCCTTTATTACTATCTCGTGCCAGCCGTCGATCTGGCGTGTCGTGACAGAGACAAAACCTTCCTCGCGTATGCGGACACCGTGTCTTATCGCGTTTTCTACCATGGGCTGAACTGTAAGCGCGGGGAGTTCAAAATCCTTGTCCTGTATATCATAATCCAGCCGTATGTTCGGAAAGCGGATCTGTTCTATATCCGAATAAACCTTGGTGTATTCGAGCTCCTTTTTAAAGGATATGAGCATATCGGTGTTGAGCGAATCTATGTTGCGGCGCAGGTAAACGCCGAATTTCTGTACGGTGTCCGCGGCGAGCTCCGGGTCTGATGTGCAGAGCGACTGGATCGTGGTAAGGGTATTGAACAGAAAGTGAGGCTGTATCTGCGACATCATTATCTTTATTCGCTGTTCGGCTTTCAGATCGCTCTCGTGCTCGGAAACGAACCGCAGATGGAGCCATATATAATAGAAAAGGCAGCTGCTTACGGTAACGACCGTCGCGGTATCGATAATGTAATGTGTCATGAAAAAGACATCCGAGAACGATCCAAAAGCAATGAGCACGGCGATGATGATCGGAAAAACCGAGACCTTGTTTGTGTTGCTGCGATAATGCTTTATCGTCAGGTACACAAATATTATAAGCATGACCGCACTTACGAAGTGGCAGCTGAATCCGAGCGGTCCGCGGACGAATGACTGATCTGCCCCGTAAGTGAACGCTATATCGGAAAAGAAAGCGGTAGAATAGATCACGGCATTTATACCTATAAGTATCCAGGGCCATCTTATCCTTCCGAAAAGCTGCATAAACATACAGATTATCACCGGTCTTATGCAGTACCCGTATACCGATGCCACCGTTCTCGGGAATGTCATCGCGTTGTTGTAAAAATACGTTTCTGCCTGCTGCTGAACGACAAGAGTCAGGACAAGCACCGCGCTGATGATCATAATGCTCTTGTTGCGTTTTCCGATATAAGGGTCTATGATAAGCGCGAATACCATTCCGAAAAGCTGTAAGCAAAGAGCAATATTGAGCGCAACAAGCGTATGTTCACTGAACGTCATCTGCTGTACTTCCTTTACATTTAATATTTACAATTATAACATCGTTTACCTCAAAAGTCAAACATTGAAACGCTGTTAATATTGAACAAGAGAATTTTGGCGAACCGCCCGCGGTTTTTACCAAAGGCAGACTTTTTTATTAAGTATTATACTATTATCATTTCAAACTGTTGACAAACCTTTTTTGCATCTTTCCCCGCCTCCGGCGGGGGAAGATGCTTAAATGTCTATATTTTGATGTGACATTAGTATAAGGGAACCTCTAAAATAAAGAATTTCATCGGACGCATTCAAGGATGAACCGAACCAGTAAAAACATACAGTGACAAATAAGACCTCATATAAAATCTGCTAATAGCAAATTACCCTCTACGTTTTGCAGAGGGTAATTGGTTTACGGTGTAATGTTTGTTTTTTAGTAATGAAAAGTATGCGATGTTTTGGCGCGGTGCTCACTGATGAAGCGCATACTGCTTGTCAGCGTCGATTATTTCGAGCATGCATTCAGCAACATCAGGGTCAAACTGTGTGCCGACGCCCTTTTCTATCTCGGCTCTTGCCACATCCTGAGGCAGATAGCTTCGATAGCTGCGGTTTGATGTCATCGCATCGTAGCTGTCTGCGACGGCTATGATCCGGACGAGCAGCGGTATCTCATCGCCTTTCTTTCCGTCGGGATATCCCTTGCCGTTATAGAATTCGTGATGCCAGCGGGCTCCGTAAGCAAGATCGGGCTCACTATGTATCTTCTCAAGAATGTTATATCCGAGTATCGGGTGCGATCGAATCAGCCCTAATTCCTCATCCGTGAGCTTCGAAGCCTTGTTGATTATGCTTCCCGGAATGCCTATCTTTCCGATGTCATGCAGCAGACCCATATAGTAGATCTTTTTCAGTTCTTTCGCAGACAGCCCCATTTTCTTCGCAATCATCCTTGAGTATATGGCAACGCGCTCGGAATGATCGTTTGTATATTCGTCCTTAGCGTCTATTGCTTTTGCGAGAGCTTCCATAGTCTCCGAGTTAAGATTCTCTATTGCCTCCTGAGACTGTTTTATTTCGCTTATATAAGAGTCCATCTCCGTGGCAAGAGCCGAGATATTCATCGCAAAAAGACCGATCTCATTGTCTGCTTTTATGCTGTTCATATCGTTGATCACATCAGAACTGTTTTTGGTTTCAATGTATTCCATAACGCTTTTCTGCATTCTGGTGATCGGTGTTATTGTTCTTCTGCGCAGGCTATTAAGAAGTACAGCGACATATAAGGCAGACAGGATCAATATGATTATCGCCAGCACTATAAGGTTTTCCACAAGCGATTTACGGAACGGGCTCCAGTCGTATTCGACACAGACAGCACATTTTATAACACCGTCAGACTCTATCGGCGCATATCCTATGTAAAGGCTGTTGCCGTCGGGAGCCTCGAATATTTCATATTCGGTGGTGCCGTATATCCCGGAGAGTATCCTGGTAATAGCAGGGTGACGGCTAACATCTATTTCCTTGCTCTGCCCGAGAGCTCTGTCGTCCGTCTCAAAGTTGATTTCGCCAATGCAGTATATAAATCCCATGCTGTCTTCCCGTATATCCATCAGGTAAATGTTTTTGTAATCAAGCGAGCTTGCTTCGTTGTTTATTCTGTTATACAAGGCGTTGTACTCGTCTTTCGCAAGCCCGCTTTTTGCTGCATCAGATAACGCAGCAAAATCGCTGTCATTGTAATTATATATATTTTTTTCATATAACGCGTTGACCGCATTCATTTCTTCTTCCGTGTATTTGATAAGCACGCTTTCGGAATTGTCTTTCCAGTAATCCAGCATACTTGACAGCGCGTCTGTTATCATGACACTTTCCTTCATACGGAGCAGGTCACGGTCTATCATTTCATTCTTGGCATTCAGAAAAAGAGAGATACTCGCTGCGGAAATAACAATACCCAATAATATCAGAAGAGTAAAAAAAAAGACCGCTAACATCGTTCCTATCTGAAACAGCAGTTTTTTTGTCATATCAACGGCTTCCTTTCATAAAATTAGTTTTATCTTGTTATTTATCTGTTTTCGGATTTATGAGTTTTTCGGTATTTCGGTCAAGTTCGGAAATGATCCTTACTATCTGCTCTTTAGGCTCGGCAAATCCACCCGTAACCCACTTTGCAAGCACGGCAATACAGCCTTGTGACCGGTAGCTTGTCCGGTAGCATAGTATGATGTCTTTCAGATTGGAATTCTGTTTTTCGGCTTCAAGCTTTCTGAAAAGCCCCTCAAGGCATTTGCCGAATTTCTCACGCAGATATCCTGTACTGTTCGGGCTGAACACCATTCTGAAAACGGCACGATTCTCGTCTATGTAGTCTATCAGCTGTGTGAAGAACTGCTCTGACGAAAGATCTTCAAGACGCAGGACAAGAAGTCCGAGTTCTACAAGAAGATCCTCCTCTATCTTATCATAAAGGTCATATACATCGAGATAATGCTTATAAAAAGTCACACGGTTAACGTCGGCTTTATCCGCGATCTCCTGAACTGTTACCATATGTAGTTCCTTTTCGGCAAGAAGGTCCGCAAGCGCTTCACGGAGCGCCTTTTTTGTTTTCAGGGTACGGCGGTCTGCTGTTTTTTCACTCATTCTGTCCACCTGCTAATATATTATTCTTTATATATTATATCACTGTACATTGTTTTTTTCAACAGAAAATCAACAATTTCGGCTGAATTTGTAAATTAATTTACAAATGTTCCCGAAAATGTAGTTTATACTACATATCCAGGTGTATCTGAATATTGAATCACGAGTGAAATTGTGGTATTATGTAATCACAGCAAAGGAAAAAAACAAAAATTAATTAATCGGAGGATAAAAAAATGAAAATCAATTTTTTAGGCAAAAAGGTAGCAGGTATAATCATGGCGGCTATGATAGCGGTAAGCACGGCAGCCGTAACAGCATCGGCAGTAGGCGGCGCAGGTGATTCAGTCACCGAGACAAACTCGATCGCAAGAGAGGTTGACGCACAGAAGTGGGAGCTCATAGATCCCAGTTCGATCACAGACGCAAACGCGACAGCAGGCGGCAACATGAAGCTCGTTGTAACATTTACCGAAGCTTTTGCGGAAGGTTATGAGATACAGATAAACTTCACCACGGAAAGCGGTATAACAAAAACATTCACAGCATCGACTCAGAAACCGCCTATGAAGACAAATTTCTCCAGCATCCCGATCAGAGATATATATGAAAAGCTTCATCTCGGCGGCGAAAAGCTCGCTTCGGTAACATTCACCGGCAGATCTGCAGGCAGCATCACACGCATAGAGTACGCGAACGGTACGTATTACGCGCCCGCTTCCACATCCAATGCTACCGCTACTCCTGCCAACACAAATACGGCATCGGCTTCTGACAAGAACCCCGCAACAGGTGCAGCCGATCTTACTCTGCCTCTCATACTCGTCGGCTTCTGCGGCACAGCAGTGATAATCACTGCAAAGAGCCGCAAAACAAAGTGATAATTCATTTGAGCAACCCGGCTTGCGCGGATGTTTGCGCAGGCCGGTTTATATTTAATACTATTTTCTCCTCGATCTATAGACAACCTCTGAGCCTAAAACCGCATATATCAAAGCTTTCAGGCTCATTTTTTGTCTATACATCGGTCGAAAATAAGTATAACTCCTTTATCTGAGATCGCAGTAGGATCACACATTACTCTTTGTTGATATTGCTCAAACAGTTTGCTGCAAATTGTGCAGAAACACAAATTTGTAGTGCTTATCGGATAAGACAATTGATTTTTCCGGGATTTAATGGTATAATTAATACGGTTCGTTTATTTGAGGTTTTTTTGATGGAACTAATAAAAAAAGAGCTCGATGTCGAAGCAAATGTCAATAAGCTCAGAACTGTCATCTCATTTATTGACAAACAACTCGAAGCTGTAAGCTGCCCGATGAGGGCACAGTTTCAGATCGAGTTGTCAGTCGAAGAGATCTTTGTGAACATTGCGAGCTATGCATATTCTCCGGGAACAGGAATGGCTCAGATAAAAACAATTATCTCTGCAGACCCGCCTGAAGCGGAGATCACTTTCATAGACCGCGGTATGCGGTATGATCCTCTTGCAAAAGACGACCCTGATGTTACACTTCCGGCAAGCCAGAGAAAAGTCGGCGGACTTGGGATATTCCTTACAAAGAAAAATATGGATTCCGTTTCATATGAGTACCGCGATGAGTGCAATATTCTTGTTCTGAAAAAGCAGCTTGTACGGCAGTAAATATCAGAAACGGTAAAGGGTCCGCCGAACATAAGCAAAAGGAGTAATAACAATGGATGATCTGGTCATCAGGAAAATAAGGGAAAACAATGTTCTGACGGTTATCGCTGAAGGCAGAATAGACACCGACACAACTCCCGGGTTCGACGCAGATGTTAATTCTTCGCTTGACGGCATAACCAAACTCGTGCTCGACTTTGAAAAGGTAAGCTACATTTCTTCCTCGGCACTGCGTGTACTGCTTGATCTGCACAAGAAGATGACGCATATAAACAGCAGACTCATCATCAGAAAGCCAATAGATCCTGTTACCGAAGTATTTGAGATCACAGGCTTTTCGGATATACTGAATATCGAAAAGTAAAAAACAAAGCAAGTTCAATATATCAAGGCTTCTGACCGCTCAACAACGCGGCCTGAAGCCTTGATTTCTTGTTATCACGATAACTGTTGCCGCAGACGTCGGAATGTCCTGGATCAATGCTGATAAAAACAGAAAGTGATCATGCTGTTTTTTTACTTTTTGTGATCAGGATCATGCATGCGCTCAACACCACAAGCGACAAACCGCTTTCGGCACCCGTATCAGGATTATGATCCTTATCCGTACAAGCTGAATATATATTATTATATCATTTCCGTTTCAATTCGTCAACCGATCGCGACAACTGCGCAGCATAGACTGTCCGAGATCGGCATTGTATAAATATTACATTTCAAAGGAACCAAAACAATTGATCGTTGTGTAAAATGCAGAAAAAGCTCAGTCATGAAAAAACTGTCTGTTTTTGGTGGACAAATTGGTGGACACACTATGCTATAATGCACTTGAAAAAAATACATGGGAGTGGTAATCTTTGACATTCAGTTCGGTCGTATTCCTTTTCATGTTCCTGCCCGTGACATTCATTCTATATGCTCTGATAAAGAATGACACCGTCCGGAACATCATTCTTGCCGCGGCGAGCATAGTCTTCTACGCCTTCGGCGAGCCGATAGCGGTAATTATCATGCTGATCTCGATAGTGTTCAACTATTTCTTCGGTATTGCCGTTTCGGGCGAAAAGCACGCAAAGCTCGCGGTATTTCTCGCAGTCCTCGTGAATATCGGGCTTCTGTTTGCGTACAAGTACACAGGATTCTTCGCGGAAACCATAAACGCGATAACAGGACTTTCGTTACCCGTACCGGATATAAGACTTCCGATTGGTATTTCGTTCTTCACATTTCAGGGGCTCAGCTACGTCATCGACGTTTACAGAGACAAGAAAAGCGTTCAGCGCAACCTTTTCCTCGTGCTTCTCTACATATCCTTCTTCCCCCAGCTCATAGCGGGTCCTATCGTAAGATATGAAGACATCTCAAAACAGCTCAGGCACCGCGAATTCACTGCCGACAGAGTGAGCCGCGGCATAAACCGCTTCATACTCGGTCTCGGTAAAAAGGTGCTCATAGCGAACCAGATGGGCTTCGTCGCGGACACTGTGTTCAGCTTCGCGCCAGAACAGGTCGGAATGGGTCAGGCATGGATAGGAGCTGTCTGCTACACATTACAGATATTCTTCGATTTCTCGGGCTACAGCGATATGGCCATCGGCCTTGGCTGTATGTTCGGCTTTGACTTCCTCGAAAACTTCAATTATCCGTTCGTCGCTCCGAGTATCCAGGATTTCTGGAGACGCTGGCACATCTCGCTCTCGACATGGTTCAAGGAATATGTCTATATCCCTCTTGGCGGAAACCGCAAGGGCAATGTGAGAACAACGATAAACAAGCTTGTCGTTTTCTTCCTTACCGGTCTCTGGCACGGCGCCAACTTCACGTTCATCGTCTGGGGCATGATACACGGGCTCTGTCAGATGCTCGAAACATATCAGATAGTGCCCACAAAGAAAAAGTGGTTCAAGCCTATAGGTCATGTCTATACTCTGCTCGTCGTGATACTCGCATTTGTGCTGTTCCGCGCGGACTCGCTCGCTCAGGGCTTCGGACTTATTGGAAATATGTTCTCGGGCGCGGCGGGCGACACCGCGGCGAACGCCACCATAATGTCCTGCATCTCTTCGCTTGTTATCATAGCGTTCATATTCGCCCTGATACTCTCGACACCCGTGTTCCGCAAGATACGCGAGAAAATCAAGGAGAAAAAAGGCGCAGAGATATACAATTACGCGGCTTACGCGGGTTCGATAGCGATATTCGGACTTTGCATACTTTCCCTCGTTTCGAGCGCGTACAATCCGTTCATCTATTTCAGATTTTAAGCGGGAGGAGGACATACAATGAAAAAAGCATTCAAAATAGCATATTCTGTATTGTTCTTCGCAGCCTGCGCGGCTCCCGCGGCTATGATGCCCTTTGTCGGCAACACTGCTGAGATAGAGAAGAAGGAACTCACAGAGCTTCCCGCGTTCATTAACGAAAACGGCATAAACAACGATTTTTCGACTCAGTTCGAGTCATGGTTCAACGATCGCATACCCATGCGTCCGGAGCTTCTTTCCGCGGCGAACCTCATAAAGGGCGAGGTGCTGAACACTGCTTCATCGAACGTTATAAGCAGCGGCGGCTGGCTGTTCTATGACAGCGAAAAGCTGGACTACATGAACACGAACGCCATGACCGACGCTGAGATAACTGCGGCGGCAGTGACACTCTCGCTTCTGGAGGAAAGGGTAACGTCCGACGGCGGAAAATTCACGTTCGTCCCCGCGCCGAATAAAGCTTCCGTTTACGGCGAGCATATGCCCTTATGCTACACAAGGGCGGACGAAAACAACCTTACACGCCTTTCCGCTAAACTGACCGAGCTCGGAGTCACATACACCGACCTGCTCGGTGCTCTTACCGAAGCGAAAAAGTCCTCACAGGTCTATCACGCACGCGATTCCCACTGGAACAATCTCGGTGCAGTCATCGGCTACAACGAGATAATGAACACGCTCGGAAGACCGCACAAAACGTATGCAGACGCTTCATACACCTATGAGCAGATTTGGCGCGCAGACCTTGACAAACTACTTTATCCTTCCGGTGGATATATGGACTGGCAGTACACCTTCGATATCACATACTCGCTGTTCAGGTTCACTTCTCCGGCGGGTGTGAGGGACACTGCACAGCAGCTCGCGATATTCATGAGCGACAAGGAAGAAAATGATACGAACATCTCAACGCAGAATCTCAACAAGGCGCCGAACAAGAGCCTCTATATGGTGCGCGATTCCTTCGGACGTGCTCTGCTCCCGTTCATGATAGACAACTACGCAACCGCGAACTTCGTGCGTACAAATCGCCCCGAGCTCACAGGCTCATTCAAAGACAAAGACTTCGTATATGAGATAGTCGAGCGCAATCTGAAAAATGTAATAGCAACTGCACCTTATATGTTCGCTCCCGAAAGAACGGAAATGAGCATCCCGGAGACGATACCCGAAGGCGGCAGCGCGGAAGCTGTGCTCAGTGATGAGGGCTATGCATTCAGACTTTACGGAAGCCTTCCCGAAGACGCTGTGTCTGGGGACGGAAGAGTATATACCGTGTTTGACAACGGGAAGGAGACGCATATATTCGAGGCGTTCCCGATATACGAAAGTGAACTTCTCGGCAAGGATGGCAAAAACGGCTTCTCTATGTTCATTGACAAGAAGTCCGGGCTTTCCGGAGAATACAAACTCACGGTTATCAGCGGCGGAAAAGCTTTTAATGCCGGGTCCATACAGACCGGCGCAAATGGCTGAACACAGCCGCAGCAAGCTATATATGTCGGCAATTTCAGCCGATGATATACATAAGGGAACCTCTAAAAACTCTAAAAGCAAATAAAAAGGAGAACAAAACAATGAAAAAGAAAATCATAATCTTAATGGCAGCGATCTGCGCTATCTGCGCGGCAGGCTGCGCAAACGGCAAAACAGAATCACAGACAGGCACACTCGCGCTCGGCACGACTACCACCACAAGCGCAGCAGCGCAAACGACAACAACGATCGAAGCCGCCGAGACGCAGGTATTCACATCGGGCACTGCAACACCTAAGCACGATGAGAATTATAATCCCATTACCGACGAGCCCACAGCTGTCGAGGGAGGTCTTCGCGACAAAGCAAAGATATCCTACAGAGGCGTTGAGTTCAATGTCGGCGACAAAGCAGCAGATGTTATAGCAAAGCTCGGAGATCAGAGCAAGCCCTCCACAAAGTCACAGCCCTGCATCCCCGGCGCGGGAGAGCTGGAATACTTCTATTACACTGACCTGTATATATGCGTATCTCAGTTCGGACAGATCACCGATATCGGATTCAGCTCATTTGAATATCCCGACAGCATAGCTGCCACAGTCTCGGGGATAAAGCTTGGCATAACACAAGCGGAATGCAAGGCTATACTCGGCGAGCCAGACGAGGATTACGGCGGATACTTTATTTTCAAAGACGGCGGCTACAGCATAAGCGTGATCTTCGCCGAGGACGAAGACAAAGCAACTTCGATCTCTATCGGTGATATGGATCTGCCGCTTTGATGGGATCGTAAGATAATATAATCACAGACATACTTTAGGCCGCACATCATCACTGATGTGCGGCCATTTTTGGTTATTATCCGATCATCCGAACTTTAGCAGAGTTATGGGCATAACTGAAACAATAGCTTCATGGATCTTTACATCAAGAGCATTTCCCATTTATTCTCCCTCTTTCAACACTATTTTTTCCGGTTTTTATGCAATGTGAGTATACTCTTTCTGCTTTTGTATTAATAGTCTACACCTTGTATTGACTTATTTATCGTGAATATGCAGTGACCGCCAATTTTTCGTTCTTTCATCGGAAGATCAAGATCGACATCAGGTTTTGCAAGCAGGTCATATGGATTGCCGCAATCTATGAGGCTCATACATCAGGGAACCTCTAAACTCTATTTGAGAGAAAAAGAGCTATGTACGCCGGCTACTGCGTCTAGTCTCCTAACCGTGCGCCAGCACGGTGTCGTCGGCTTTCCCTGTATCCGACGCACCTATCTCATTTTCTCTTTTCAAAATAGTTTTTAGAGGCACCCATCACCAAAAGCGGTTACCGCAGGATGCTCTGCAGTCCTGCGGTAGTGTTTTTTATTTTACCCGAATATTTGTTATCGCGACCTGATCTCCGGTGACCGAAGCATAGACCGTATCGGCAATATCAGTCAGAACAGCCGTGTGCTTCATGGAAATGCCTGCGTTTTCGGTGATGATCGTGATCCTGCTGCCCTCGACCCTGAAAGTGACCGTAGCGTCATAACCGTCCTTGTTGTACTGCTTCCACGCTTCCCAGCCCTTGAAGTCGTCGTTCTTTACCGAATCCGGCTCGATCGAGCAGCTCGGGTCATATACCCAGAATTCTCCGTCAAATCTTACGAAAGCAAGATCGCGGTAGTTTTCTCCTCCGACATTGCCGTCAGCGGAGCAGAAGAGGTCGATATACGGGCAGTGCCATACGAGCCTTGCGGTCGGGAGGCTCATTGTATGAAGCGATATCGTAAGTCCGTCCGTTATCTCTATTCCCTCGGAGTGCGCGGTACGGTAGCCGTCCGCCTGTATGTTAGGAATGTCGCCGGCGGGGACATTGATGTAGCTTATCTCTTCGGCTATTCTCGGGATGTAATCGGCGGGAGACTCTTCCTTTGCTTTGAACGATACTATATCAGTGAAGCGGCAGTGCTCGCCGGTAAGACCGATATACATAAATCTCGTGCTGTCCGGAAGGGCGATGATGATCTCGGCTGTCTTTCTTTTTCCGGATACGCGGATAAGCGCGTGATCCTTTATTCTGACAGCGTCGATCCTGTAATCGCCGTTACGCATTTCCGCAATACCCTCATCTTTGATCTTTGATGATACTTTTCTTACACCTTCGGCAGTGATATTCATATCGTACCGTATCTCGCAGTACTCGTAATAATTGAGATCCTTTATCTCTTTTTCGTTCGTATGTACCTTTCCGTCGAGAGAGTCAAACAATACTATTGACGGAGCGGGATGACCGCCCATGGCTTCTTCATCTGACATAATCGACAGGGTTATGCTCGTCATAAACCTATCTATGTATATTCCCTCCGAGAACTTGCTCCTGTATTCTCCTACGACAAGCTCACTGCGGTCTTTGCGGTCACGGGCTTCCGTGCGCTCGCTCAGCTTATACTCAAGATCTTCGTCGATAAGGTGGAGCATAAGGCGTGCGTATTCGGGGTCAAACTGCGTTCCGGAGCCTTTGACTATCTCCTC
>CAMVEM010000051.1 GCA_947166515.1 uncultured Clostridia bacterium
TCTTTGTCATGGGATTCGGTCAGTTCTTCCGCCGTCAGATCGGCAGAGGCATCATCTTCCTCGGAATGGAAGCCCTGTTCATCTGGTTCATGGTCGCAATGGGCGGAGGTTACCTCGCAGGGCTGCGCAACCTCGGTGAACAGGCGACAATAAAGACACTCAATGACTACGGACTTGAAGTTGTCACATACAAGGACAACAGCTTAAAGATACTGCTTTACGGCGTTCTTACGATCTTCATAATCGTTGGCTTTATCTGGACATGGTACATAAACATCAAACAGAACCATATTGCACAGAAGCTTATCGAAAAGGGCATACGTCCGAAGTCCTTCAAGAAGGATATAAAATCGCTGGCGGACGAACAGTATTATAAGACGCTCCTCGCGGTGCCGCTGCTCGGTATCACTATATTCACGATCATACCGATATTCTTCATGATACTGATAGCGTTCACGAACTATGACTATTCTCATCTGCCGCCTGACAAGCTCTTCGGATGGGTCGGCTTCGACAACTTCCTCACGATGCTCTCGACGGATGCTTCCGGAAGCGGAAGATTTGCATACACGTTCCGTGAGATACTGATCTGGACGATGATATGGGCTCTCGTCGCTACATTCTCGAACTATTTTCTCGGAATGTTCGTCGCGATCTGCATAAACCGCAAGGGCATCAGGCTCAAGAAAGTGTTCAGGACTGTGCTCGTTATGACGATAGCTGTTCCGCAGTTCGTATCACTGCTGCTGGTTTCAAAGATGTTTGCCAACGAAGGTATCGTCAACGGTCTGCTGAAGGATCTTGGCTGGATAACCGAGAGCATAGGGTTCTGGACTACGCAGGACATGGCGAGAGTCATGGTGCTCGTCGTCAACCTGTGGGTCGGCATACCGTATCTCATGCTGATAGCGACAGGCGTACTGATGAATATACCCGCAGACCTCTATGAGAGCGCAAAGATAGACGGCGCATCGGGAATAAAACAGTTCACGAAGATAACTCTTCCATATATGCTCTTTGTGACCGGGCCTTATCTGCTTACAAGCTTTACGGCCAATATCAACAACTTCAATGTCATCTACCTGCTGACCGCCGGAGAGCCGAAGACAATGGCTTACGAAGGCGGCGCCGGAGGCACGGACCTTCTTATCACATGGCTCTATTCTCTTACCGTGACCAACAACGACTATAAGATCGCTGCGGTTATAGGTATTCTCGTATTCGTGGTAGTTGCGGTCATCTCGCTTATCGTTTACAACGTATCTCCCGCAATGAAGAATGAGGAGGACTTCCAGTGAGTGAAAAGAAAAAATACAGGAGCAAGTCGGGTAAGGAACGCATTACGCGCATAATCATTTATATCTTCCTTACCGTGCTCTGCCTTATATGGCTGATACCGTTCATTTACCTTGTTTTCCAGGCGTTCCGCGGCGAGTCGAGGTCAATGGTCACTTACATATTCCCGAAGGAATGGACGTTTGACAACTTCATTTTTCTCTCGACAAAGACCCCGTTCTGGCACTGGTATCTGAACACGTTCATAATCGCGCTGTTCAATGCTGTATTACAGAGCGTGATCGTTCTGTGTGTGGCTTACGCACTTTCAAGAATGAGATTCAAGGGCAGAAAGTTCATAATGAACCTCATGCTCGTGCTCGGAATGTTCCCCGGATTCCTTTCGATGATCGCAACTTATTTTATACTCAAGCTTTTCGGGCTTACGAGCGAGAATTCCGTTCCGGGACTTATCCTCATCTACGCTGCAAGCTCCGGTATGGGATATTACATCGCAAAGGGATTCTTTGACACTATACCTAAGTCGCTCGACGAGGCTGCACGTATAGACGGCGCATCGAGAGCACGCGTGTTCTTCCGGATCATAATGCCTATGGCAAAGCCGATAATCATCTACACGATAATGATGGCGTTCATAGCTCCATGGGGCGATTTCATGTACGCGTCGCTTATAACGTTCGGTCATGAGGAAGCGTACAACGTAGCCGTCGGACTTTACAAATGGCTCGACAAGGAGCATATAAGCAACTACTTCACGATATTCTGCGCCGGCGGTCTGCTTGTATCCATACCGATAACCGCACTGTTCATGGCGCTTCAGAAGTATTATGTCGAAGGTGTGACCGGCGGAGCCGTAAAGGGATAAGGAGATTATTATGGCAGAGGTAAAGCTCAGAAATGTTAGAAAACAGTACGATAACGGATTTGTTGCAGTACATGATTTCAATCTTGAGATAAAGGATAAGGAATTCATCGTTCTTGTAGGTCCTTCCGGCTGCGGAAAGTCCACGACACTGCGTATGATCGCGGGTCTTGAGGACATAAGCGGCGGTGAGATCTCAATAGGCGAAAATGTCGTGAACGATATGGAACCCAAGGACAGGGACATAGCGATGGTATTCCAGAACTATGCGCTGTATCCGCACATGAGCGTTTATGAGAACATAGCGTTCGGACTCAGACTTCGCAGAATGAAAAACGACGAGATTCACCAGAAGGTGTGCGAGGCGGCGGAGATACTCGGTATCACCGAGCTTCTCGGGCGCAAGCCGAAGCAGCTTTCGGGCGGTCAGCGTCAGCGCGTCGCTATCGGACGCGCTATCGTGCGAGTACCGAAGGTGTTCCTTATGGATGAACCTCTCTCAAACCTCGACGCGAAGCTCAGAAACCAGATGCGTGCCGAGATAATCCTCCTTCGCGAAAAGATACAGACTACCTTCATTTATGTCACCCACGACCAGACCGAGGCTATGACTCTCGGCGACCGCATCGTCATCATGAAGGACGGCTATGTTATGCAGGTCGGAACTCCGCAGGAATTATTCAATCATCCTGCTAACCTGTTTGTTGCCGGCTTTATCGGAACTCCACAGATGAACTTCTTCAATGCGAAGCTCACGAAGGAAGGCGGCAAGTACATTGTGACAGTCCGTGATGCTAAGATAGAGGTACCGGATTACATCTGCGAAAAGCTGAATGCACGTTCTCATGTTCCGGAAGATGTTATTCTCGGTGCACGCCCGGAGAATCTCCTTATCCGTCCGAAAGGAAGCCAGAACACTATCAAGGCCCGCATGAAAGTTACCGAAATGATGGGAAGCGAAATGCACATCCATGCGGATTACGGCGGAGAAAAGGACATTATCCTTCGTGTACAGACATCCGATCTTGATGAAGACGCACAGGTTGAGCTGATGGCGCGCACAGATTTTGAGTTCGCCATCCGCCAGCGTACAATAAACATATTCGATCCGGAAGACGGAACGAATCTTGCTGTTGAGAATGCTGTTCCTGTGCCGAAGAAGAATGAAACAGCCGTATCAGCGGAGGAAAACGGCAAAAAGAAAAAAGATAAGAAGAATAAGAAGTAACCTTATTCTCCGCAATGGATAGGATAAATTAGCGATATGATACCTGAGACAAGGAGTGTGCAGCTCGACGATATCGCGCGTGAACTCGGTATATCAAAGACCACAGTTTCCCGTGCTATCTCTGGGAAGGGCAGGGTAAGCGAGAAAACGCGTGAAAAAGTGCTTAACTGCATACGGGTCATGAATTACTCTCCGAATATGATTGCAAAGAGTTTTTCGGAGCAAAGAACATACAATATAGGCGTTGTTATCCCTATGGACAATATGGAAACGGAAGCACCGTTCTTCCAGACCTGTCTTATGGGTATAACAAAATGCTGTGCGCTCAGAGATCACGATACGCTTGTGATAAGCGCGGAGCGGGATGATGTATCCCAGCTTAAGCGTGTGCTTGAAAGCCGCAAGACAGACGGTATAATCATCACCCGCCCGATGCAGAACGGTAATATGGAGCAGCTCATAGCCGACATGGGTATCCCGTATGTAACAGTCGGCCAGAGTTCCGACGCTGATGCGGTTACAATAGACAGCGCACATAAGGAAGGCTGTTTTGAGCTTACTTCATATCTTCTGATGAACAACAAACCCGGTAAACTCGGCCTTATTCTCGGAAGCATGGAACAGACCGTGAACCGCAGCCGGTATGAAGGCTTCGTGAGGGCAATAGAAAGCTCCGGTGCGTTAGTCCAGAACAAAACGGTATTTTTAGGTGTCAACGGTGAACTTCAGCTCCGCCGTGTCATCGATGATCTTCTCCAGCGTGAATGCGGCTGCATAATTTGCGGTGATGACATGATCTGTATGTATGTTGTCAATATGCTTGCATCTATCGGAAAGGTTATACCGCGCGATATACGGGTGGCATCGCTTTATAACAGTATGTATCTCGATATGTACTCTCCCCCGATAACTGCACTCAACTTCCGTGCGAGTGATCTTGGTGCAACAGCGGCAAACCTGCTGCTCGATATGCTTGAAGGTAAAGACACATCCCGTGAGACTATGCTTGGATTTGAAATGCTCATAAGAAAATCAACGATGTGACCCATGACGGCTGCTGAACACGGCATTGTCCGTTTTCAGCGGCCGTTTTCTGACAAAAGGACATGAGAAAATAAATGAAAAGAACATTATTTTGCGATAAGTGGGAATTTGCTCTCACACCGATCGGCACCGAATATGAGGATGCGCACGGCTGGGAAAGAGTCGATCTGCCACACGACTGGCTGATATATGACACGAAAGACCTGTACAAGACCTCTACGGGCTGGTACAGGAGAACTTATGTGCACAAGAACGACGGGCTTCGTACCGCACTTCGCTTTGAGGGTGTGTACATGGACAGCCGCATTTATGTGAACGGTGTTCAGGCTTTCGAATGGAAGAACGGCTATACCACCTTTGACGCGGATATCACGGAATACCTGCACGAGGGAGAGAATGTCATCGCTGTGCGCGCAGATCACCGTACGCCGAACTCCCGCTGGTATTCGGGAGCGGGCATTTACCGCAATGTGTGGCTGTGCAGATACCCGGATACCCATATCCTTCCGGACGGTATATATGTATCGACGAAGGAATGCGATGACGCGAAATGCTGGAATGTTACAGTTTCCGTGGAAATCGAGCGTCCCGAAACCGATACGGTGGACGGTTATTCACTCGTTATCCTTTATGGATACGGAGACAGCAGCGGCGAGCTGTACAAACAGGCAGAACTCCCGCTTACGGCCGCAGATAAAGGCGAGCTGCCGGCGTTGGTGGTGCGTGACGGCTGCAAATACTCGATAAACACCTTCATGTTCGCCAAGCAGGATCCCCGTGTCTGGAACGCGGGTGAGGCAGGAGCAGTTTACATCTGCCGCGCGGAACTGAAAAAGAACGGAGATGTCATAGATACAGACGAGGTAAAATTCGGTTTCCGGGAGTTTAAGTTCACCCCGCGCGGCGGTTTCTTCATCAACGGTGAACATCTCAAAATACACGGTGTCTGCGAGCATCACGACCTCGGTGCTCTCGGAGCGGCAATGAATAAGAATGCTCTGCGCCGCAAGCTCACGAAGCTGCGCACAATGGGTGTGAACGCGATACGCACTTCGCACAATCCTCCCGCTGTCGAACTAATGGAACTCTGCGACGAAATGGGGTTCCTTGTACTGTCGGAATTTACGGATGTGTGGGAGATACCTAAGACCGAGTTCGACTATGTCCGCTTTGCGAAGGATTGGCGGGAGAAGGATGTGGCGTCATGGGTGCGCCGTGACCGCAATCACCCCTGCCTTATCGGCTGGAGCATAGGAAATGAGATACCCGATACCGGCGCGGACGAGCACGGTCAGGAGCTTACCACGCTTATGAAGCGGCTGGTGCGTCAGAATGACCCGCGCTGCAACGGAATAGTCACAATCGGTTCAAATCAGATGCGCACAGCGAACGGAAAGAAATGCGCAGATATACTGAAATATGCCGGTTACAACTATGCCGAGGAGCTTTACGATGCAGATCATGAAACTCATCCTGACTGGTGCATTTATGGCAGCGAAACATCATCTGTCGTCACGAGCCGGGGCATCTACCACTTCCCGTTGGAACAGTCCAACCTCGGTGACGATGACGGCCAGTGTTCGGCGCTCGGCAACGGCTCGCCGATCTGGGCGGCGAAGAACTGGGAATGGTGCATCACCAAGGACCGTGACGCGGAGTACTGCGCTGGTCAGTTCATCTGGACAGGCTTCGATTACATCGGCGAACCGACCCCCTACGACAGCAAGAACAGCTACTTCGGCCAGTTCGATACTGCCGGCTTTGAGAAGGACGGCGCGTATGTGTTCCGGGGCGCGTGGACTGATCCCGGCGATTCACTTTCCGCTCCATTTGTGCATATTTTCCCGCATTGGGATTTCTCAGAGGGTGAAACTATAGATATCCGTGTAGCATCAAACCTTGCAAAGGTCGAGCTGTACTTTAATGAAAAGCTGATAAAGTCGCAGGAATTTGACCGAAGAAACGGCAAAGAGCTGCTTATGGACGTAAAACTGCCTTATGAGAAGGGGTGGCTTCTTGCGAGAGGCTACAATGAGAGCGGCACCGAATGCGCCCGTGACTACCGGCACAGTTTCAGTGACACCCACCATATAATAGGTATTCCGGACAAGGAGGAGCTGAAAGCCGACGGACGAGACCTGATATTTGTGGAGATCTCCGCGTATGACGAAGACAACGAGTTTGTGGCGAACGCCTCCGACCGCGTGAATGTGGAAGTCACCGGTGCCGGAAGGCTGATCGGGCTTGACAACGGCGACTCGCAGGACTTCGAGCAGTACAAATGCACGTCCCGCAGGCTTTTCTCCGGAAAGCTGCTGGCGATAATTGCCGCGAAGGACAAGCCGGGAGATATCAATGTGAGCATTACATCACCGTCCGCGAAAGGCATGGAATTAACGCTTAAAGCAGTTCCCGCCGAGGTGCCGGAGGGCGTGAGCTGCATCGAAGAGAACAAGCCGTGTGAAGCGGATGTTCCGGATGCTGCAAACGACATTCCCGTGCGTAAGATCGAGCTTATTAGTGAGAGCCGGACATTCACTCCGGAGCGGAGAACGATTCGGTTTGAGGCGAAGCTGCACCCGGGAAATGCTTCATACAGCGACATAACATACCGCCTGACCAGTGTGAACGCTATAGACACCAAGCTTGCGAGGATAATCTCCTCGGACAGCAGCGGCGCGACGGTGGAATGCATAAGCGACGGCGATTTCTACCTGCGCGCTCTTTGCAGGAACGGCGGTGACAGAGTACGGTTGATGTCGGTGATAAAGCTTACCGGAGAGGGACTCGGAAGTGCGTTCCATGACGCGTATGAACTTACAGAAGCAGGTCTTTACAGCCTGTCGGACGGAGATATAAAGAACGGTATTGAGCATGGTGTGCGCATTGGTAATGGCGGAGGCTGGTTCGGCATCGAGAATATAGATTTCGGTGATGTCGGTACTGATACTGTTACGATCCCAGTATTTACAGAGAGCAATGATACTATACGCATACGAATGTATGACGGAACACCGGATAAAGGTGAGCTTGTCGGTGATTTCGGGTACAGCAGACCGTCGAAATGGCTCGAATACCAGGAGGAGACTTACCGTCTGACAAAGACGCTCCACGGCGTTCACACAATTAGTGTATCTGTGGGAGAAAAGACGGATATAAAGGGATTTATATTTGAGAAGCGGTTAAAGGAGTGCTCCGAGATATTCGCTGTAAACAGCGAGAGTATTTACGGAGATAAATATACTGTTGAACAGGATGCTGTGACCGGTATCGGAAATAACGTCATTCTTGGCTTCGGTGAATTTGACTTTTCTGTGCATAGTCCGGAAAAACTGATAATCACCGGGCAAACAAGGCTTGAAATGAACAGTATCCAGGTAATACTTGAGGGTGAGCACGGAGGGCGGTTTGTCTGCGAATTCGGAGGCTCGGATGAATATATTTCCCGTGAATATCCGCTTGCCGGCATATCCGGTAAGGTGAAAGTGTCCTTTGTGTTCCTGCCCGGATGCGATTTCGACTTCAGATCATTCATGTTCGTATGAAAGGAGAACATTATGAATATCAGTGAATTAAAGGCTAAGATCACCGGCGGAGATATCGACGCTAAGCTTATTGAGCTTTACGGTGAAACTGCGCTTGAGACGCAGAGAGATCGTTATATCCGTGCATGTGAACGGTTTTCGGAGATCTTTCCGGATAGCGGAGATGTTGAGGTATTCTCTGCACCCGGCCGTACCGAGATTTGCGGCAACCATACGGATCACCAGCACGGCTGTGTACTTGCCGCGGCAGTAGATCTTGATGTAATCGGAATAGTTTCGTTCAATAACAGCAGTATCATCCGTGTACAGTCCGAAGGCCACTCTTTGAATACAGTTGATATAAGCAGTACCGACCCGTCAGATGCCGAGAAAGAGAGCTCGGAAGCGCTCATTCGCGGTGTTGCGGCCGGATTCAGACAGCGAGGTCTTGAAGTAGGCGGATTTGACATATACACAACGTCTGACGTATTAAGCGGCAGCGGTCTTTCATCTTCCGCAGCATTCGAAGTGCTTATCGGAACAATGATAGATCAGCATTACAATTGTGGCAAAGCAGGTGCGATAGAGATCGCGAAAATGGGTCAGTATGCGGAGAATAAGTATTTCGGTAAAAAGAGCGGGCTTATGGATCAGACTGTATGCTCGGTAGGAAGCGCGGTATTCATGGATTTTGAGGATACATCCGCTCCTGTGGTGACAGCTGCAAAGTGCGATCTTGACAAGTATGGCTATACGCTTTTTATCACCGATACGAAAGGAAGCCATGCGGATCTGTCGGACGATTATTCCGCAGTTCCTTCGGAAATGTTCAGTGTTGCTGAACAGCTCGGAAAGAAGTATCTGAGGGCTTGCGATGAAAACGAGTTTTTTGACAGGCTCCCGGAGCTTCGTAAAAAGTGCAGTGACCGGGCTATACTGCGCGCCGGCCATTTCTTTGCCGAGAACAAGCGTGCTGCGATAGCGGCAAAAGCTATTGAGAACGGCGCGATCGCGCACTTCCTTGACATAGTTAAGAAATCGGGAAGATCTTCGGCAATGTGGCTTCAGAACCTTTATTCTGTGAAAGACCCGTTCTCACAGGGTATAACTCTCGCGCTTGCTGTAAGCGAAAGGACGCTTCATGGTGCAGGAGCTTACCGTGTACATGGAGGCGGATTTGCCGGCACTATACAGGCGTTTGTACCAAACGAGCTTGCGGAGAAGTACAAAGAGAGCATGGACAGCATATTCGGCGATGGCAGCTGTCATAAGCTAAGAATACGAAACGCAGGCGGAACGCAGATTATATGAATGACCTTTTCCCCGGACAGGCAGTTGAACAGCCCCATTTTGTGCGTAAGCATAAAATGGGGCTGTCAGTAATATGTAGGGAGATTTTATATACAGGCTTTATGACTTATTTTTCCTGAAATCTATCTGTGCGAGGATAACTGCGATGAATACGAGTACACAGCCGATAAGCTCTTTAATGCTGAGGCTCTCGCCGAGGAGAAGCCAGCCTGATAATGCCGCAAAAACGGATTCAAAGCTCATGAGAAGGGTGGCGACAGTAGGGTCGGTATGCCGCTGGCCGAGTATCTGGAGGGTGTAAGCAACTCCGCAGGACATCACGCCGCCGTAAAGTATCGGGAGCCATGCGGCAAAGATCGCGTTAATATCGGTTTTTTCAAAAATGAACATACACACGAGCATGATGATACCTGCAGTAAAAAACTGGATACAGGACATAAGCATACCGTCGGTATTTTTCGAGTTGAATCTGTCGATTACCATGATGTGTACGGCGAAGAAGAGTGCGCAGGCAAGAACGAGAAGGTCACCGGTAGATATCCCGAAGCTTTCGGTGATGCAGAGAAAGTAGAAACCAACGATCGCGATGATGCAGCATATCCATATCTTAAGTCTTGTTTTCCGGTAGATTATAACACCGATGATAGGAACGATAACTATGTAAAGTGCAGTAATGAATCCTGCTTTACCGGCGGAGGTCATGGTAATACCTATCTGCTGGAGCGTTGAAGCGATGAAGAATACGATCCCGCAGGCCATACCGCCGATCACGGTAGTTTTAAGCGGGGCATGTTGTTTTTTTCTTTTTGAGGTACGAGCCTGAAAATGGTGATGACAGGGATAAGGACCGTTCTTGAATTTTATGACAATCTCGGTGAAAAGGGCATAAGAGCCGATATAAAGTATATTCCGCTTCCTGTTCTGGCTGAATTGATTCAAAGCACGGGAAAATCTCTTGAAAAGCTAGGAAAAGAAGCCGATGTTGCGCAATCCGTTATGCGAAGCTGCAAGCATGGACGCAATGTTACGCTTAAATCCGCCGAAAAGGTTGCCGCCTACTTCGATGAACCCATTTTAAAGCTGTTCAAGGAAGGAGAGGATAAGGGACTGTCAAACAAGACTATTCGGGAACATCATGTTCTGTTATCGTCGATCTTTTCAACAGCAGTAAGGTGGGTGGTTATCTTCGATAATCCGTGTAAGCGTGTTGACCCGCCGAAAGTTGAGTATAAAGAAAGCCGTTACCTTGATGAGAATGAAGCTGCAGAGCTTTTTGATGCACTGGAAGGTGAACCTTTCAAATATGCGGGGCTTATACAGATATTAGTATATACTGGCATGCGCCGAGGAGAACTGTGCGGCCTTTCGTGGGTAGATGTGGATTTTGTTAATAAGAGGATCTATATACACCAAAGTTCACTATGCCTACCGAAAAAGGGGACTTTTACAAGTAAAACTAAGACCAGAAAATCGACAAGAACCATAGCAATATCTGATGCTGCTGTAGAGGTTCTTAAAGAGTATAAAGAATGGCAAGACAAAATCAAGGCTGAACTTGGTACTTATTGGAAGGATTCCGGAAGAATCTGTACTAAAGAGGACGGAAGCCCTATGCACCCAGATACTCTTACATCATGGTTTTATAAATTCGTAAGACGCAAGTCTGTACCTGACGTATGCGTCCACAGCCTACGTCACACGAACGCTAGTCTTATGATCGCAGCGGGAACACCCCTCAAAATTGTAGCTGACCGATTAGGCGATTCTGTTCAGACGGCGAGCAGAGTATATATACATCAAATACAGTCTGCTGATGCAGTTGCGGCCGACAATATAGCTGAAATGCTCAAAAGGGGTAGAGAAAACAGAGACAAGAACAAGAAAACCGATTAAAAACAGAAAAAGGCGGTAGGCGTAACAAGCCGACCGTCTTTTCGTAATTATGTGGAATAGTGCGGTATTTTTCGAAACTTTTTCAAACTTACTTGCGACAAATGCCGAAAATGATGTTAAAATTTTAGTTCAACAGGCAAAAATAAAACCGCTCAACCCTATTGGTTAAGCGGTTTGTTTTGGTTGCGGAGATAGGACTTGAACCTACGACCTTCGGGTTATGAGCCCGACGAGCTACCACCTGCTCCACTCCGCGATATATGGTCATTCATACGATGCTTTATAATTATAGCACAGCATCACTGATTTGTCAAGGTTTTTTTTAAAAAAGTTTATTTTATGCGATGCAAAACATCGTTCAGAGATCATTACATGTGCATAAAATGTGTAAAATATGGAATTTTCACGCAGCTATTGCCAGAATACGTCAAAATATGATATAATAAAACAGGAACTGCAGAACACAGTCCCATACCCCTGTAAATCATCAAAAAGGCAGCTTGATCACCATGGAAGAAAAAGAATGCAACCAGCACCCGATCAGAAGCATTATCCCCGTAAAACGCCTAATCATTGCGGGAAGCCTTCTTGCCGCCGGCATCATCGGAATTGTCGCGGCGCGGAATATCAGCGGATTCGCCGATCTGTACGGATTCAACATTTATCCAGTTATCGTCGGGATATTCGCAAATATCAGCGGAATATTCCCGTTCTCGGTCGGAGAGATAATGCTGATACTCGCCGTTCTTGCGGCTGTTTTTGCTGTTGTTTATTTTATAGTTAATATGATACGGCGCAAAGGCAGGCGCATCGCTTTTCTGTTATCTTCATTGTCAACAGTGCTGCTCGCCGCGTCTGTGATAGTTTTCGACTTTTCCTATGCCATGGGAATAAACTACAGCCGCAAGCCATTCTCCGAGATCGCGGGGCTAAGCACCTCGAAATATACCAAAGAGCAGGTACGCGAAGCCCTGCTGTACTCGATAGATAACCTCGCCTTAGCGTGCGAAAAAGTAAGCACAGGCGAAGACGGACATGTTATCCTTCCGGAAGATCTTCCCACCTGCGCGGCTGACGCCATGAGAAAACTCGGTCAGAAATACGACTCGCTCAATTCCACATACCCGAGAATAAAACCGGTGATGATGTCGGAATTGATGTGCTACGGCCATATAACCGGAATGTTCGCCTTCTTTTCAATGGAAGCCACTTACAACACGAATAACGTTCCGGAAGTGATCGGACACACCATGTGCCACGAGCTTTCCCACCTGACCGGATTCATGCGTGAGGACGAAGCAAACTACATATCATTTCTCGCGTGCCGTGACAGCGGAGACCCTTATCTTGAATATTCCGGCTGGTATGACATGACGATCCACATGCTCAACGCGTACAACAAAGACTCGACGTATGAAGAATATTTCAGCGCTGCCGCCAACATCCCGGCCAGCGCGTGGAACCAGATGGAAATGCAGAGCGAATTCTGGAAAAAGTATGAGACCCATTTCGGAGAAGTTGCCGAAGCCATGAACGACACATACCTGAAAATGAACGATCAACCGGAAGGAACCAAAAGCTACGGAAGAGTGGTCGATCTGTTCATGGCGGAATATTTTGCCGGAAAACAGCAGTAAAACCAAAAATAATGTTGAAAATGTCGGATTTTGTATTTACAAATCGTAAATAATGTGGTATAATGTACACTGATATACAATATATCATGCTATGGCAGTTCTCGCCCGGTCTCCGATCAGGCGGGATAAAGAATAAAGAAAATCATATAAAGAAAGGACATGACAACGTGAAAGCATTAAGAAAGATAATATCCGTTGTGGCAGCTGCCGCAATAATAGGCGCGTTTGCCGCTTTCCCGGCTTACGCAGCTCCCGAGGAAACGAGTGCGACAAGCAACACCACCACAACCACACCTTCAACGCAGGAAGATGAGATCGACGAATCCGTTCCGATAAGCACAGAAGGCGATGACGACGAGCCCGATGAAGATGACGGCAACGAAAATGTAAGCGTAATACCCGATCCCGACGAAACAGAACCGGAAGTTATTGCTGTTCCGGCAGACAGTGATGATACTCCCGAAGTTTCCGCTCCTGTAGATACCACCACGGCTGCGGCGACAACAACTACCGCTCCGGCTACTGCAGCGCCGAGCTATACTTCCGTGCAGGAATTCAAAATGTACTCTACCGGCGGTATAAACGTGCGCTCCGGTCCCGGTACGAATTATAAGATCATTGGTTCGGTAAACCTCGGCAAGGAGATCACAGTCATCGGTAAGACCGGCGAATGGTACGCTATCTCGATCTACGGAACAACAGCGTATGTTATGGCAAAGTACTTTACAGCTACTCCACCCTCCACACAGCAGACAACTGCTGCGACAACAACGCCGGCTCCCGCACAGGATACCACGATCCCGCCGCAGACAGCTTCTGTAGGAGATGACACAACGACAGCTCCGGCAACAGAAGACACAACGACCGAGCCTGCTCCTGTAGTCACCACTTCCGCAGAGGACGACAACATCACAACTGCCGCACCTACTACCAAGGCTACGGAGACCACCAAAGAGACAGAAGCCGTAGCGGCTGCCACTACAAACAACACAAACGGCGGCAGCGGAATAAAGGGCCTTCTTATAGCGATAGGCTGCGGATTGGGAACATTCCTTCTTCTGGGTGTAGTTCCGGTAGTCGCACATTCTATCTACCACAAAAAGCTTTATCAGTATTGATACATAACTAAAACGGGACTTCTGAAAGTCCCGTTTTTTTCAAAACTATGACATTTCAAAGCGCCTTCGGCGCTTTGAAATTTTTTTTTGTGGGGCTTCGCCCCACACCCCTTTGAACGATATTTAGATAGAGGCTTCGCCTCTATAACTCCGACGAGGGGCTGACGTCGCCCCGCGACCCGCGCCAGCGTGACGCTGGACCCACTCGCGCTTCGCGCAACCTATCATCTGTTATATACTCTGACTATATTTCTACCGTCAACCTCTATAGAAAGAGCAAGCTTGTTGCCAGAAAGCTCCGCCGCAAGCACCTTCGCCCCGCGCAGCTTCATCATCTCATCGAAAAGCTCATGCTGTTCGTCGCTGTACTCGCCCATATCGTCGGAAGTAAACAGCACGCCTCCGCATAATGCATTTATCTCGGCAAGAGTTCTTCGCTGTGCCTTTGACATCGACGTTGCTGTGCTTCTGAGCATAAATACATCCGGATCGTTTATGAATGCCCTGCCGTTGAGCTGTCTGCGGAATACCGAGTTAAGTATGCTCAGCGCGGTGCTCGGACGCTCACGGTGCAGCAGCTGCATATAAGCCTTGCCGTCCCATTCGGGAGTAACGTCCATTCCTATGCGGCAGTAATGCACCTTGCCGAACGCCGACGCAAGCGGTACTCCACAGCCGAGTATCTTCGCCGCGCCTGCACACTCGCGGAGCAGATCCATAGCGTCCGACATTATCATTCCCCTTGTCCTGTCGGGGCGCGAAAGTATGCACGCAGCATACAGGAAATCGAGCTTTAAGAGCGAGAATCCCCACTCATCTGTCACTGTGCGGAACACATTCTTAAGATATTCGCGGAATTCCTCGTTGTAGATATTGAGGGCATAAGCACCGCTCCAGTTCGCACCCGCCTTTACGGGTATCCCCTCATCATCAGTGAGGAGCCAGTCCTTGTGATCCCTGAAAAGCTCGGACTTTTCCTCACATACGAACGGCGCGAGCCACAGTCCGGCTGTGAGCCCCTCGTTCTTTATTCCCTCCGCTATCGGCTTCATTCCGTTCGGGAACTTCGCCATATCAATGCTCAGCCAGTCTCCCACAGCAGTCTGATATCCGTCGTCCACCTGGAATATATCCGCCTTATAGCCGTAGTTCCTGAGACCTTCGAGGTCGTTTGTGATGCACTTTTCGTTTATGTCCTGATAATGTCTGTACCAGCTCGTATAGCCGAATACGGGCTTTTCTTTCGTCGGCGCGATACCGAGCCACGCGAAATATCCGTCAAACACCTCATTCTCGGTGCCTTTACCGATATAGAGCGATATTCCGCTGTAGTCTCCGGTAAAGCAGTATCCGGAGCAGTCCTTCTCAACTGTGACGGTATTCTTTTCGGTATTCACCCTTATCTGCGTGAAGCCGTCATTCTCAGTGAGCGAGCCTATAAGTTCAAATATTCCGGTATTGTGCTTGATATAGCCGTATGACCAGCCGTGCATATTTCCTCTGCGGCGGTTGTACTTCACAAAATCGTAGTCGCCGTATGCCGACAGTCCGTATTTGTCATTTATCGGCGAGGGGATAAGATCTATCCCTCTGAATTTCGCATGAATGTCGTTCTCATAGCTGTCCGTCCACGACTGATATCCGTTGAGGAAAACAGAGTCCGATTCTTTGAACTGACATTCAAATTCCGCAGAGAGCTTTACTATCTCTATCTCACTCTTTGTATGAAGCGAGGCGTTGAAAATATCGCCTGCTTCCCTGATGTCAAGTGAGATGCGGTTATTGCCGATGCTCTCGGCGGTAGTAACGGAATAGCCCTTTCCGTTCACGCGGTATGCAAATTTAACGTTATTAAGCTTAAGCATCTGCAGTTTCCTCCTTATGTTCAGTTGTACCCTGTTCTATTCTCGCTATGACTTTCTTTTCATTGTAGCGGAAGAATATAAATCCTCCGAGCAGGCACAGAGCTGCAGCGATAAGAGCTGTTAGTCTGTAGCCGAGTCCATAGCCTATATCCGCTCTGTCGGTTATATCCTTATTTATGAGCGCAATGCTCGTGAAAAGAAGCATAGCTATCGACTGACCCATTTTGAATGCGAAAGTTCTCGCCGCATAGAACATGCCCTGTCTGCTCTCACCTGTGTCGTACTTGTCAGCCTCGGAAATATCCGCAACGACAGCCTGCGGCAGTATGCCAAGGATCGCCATGGGTATGGACGCGAGCACAGCTACAAGTATTCCGTATGCCACGGACGGTATCGGAAGTATTCCCGCAAATGCAGTCACAAGGAATGTCACCGCAAAGAACATGAACGCAAAGGAAATAAGCTTTTTCTTTCCGAGCTTTTTGGCGAGGATATTAACGGGAGCATAGCACACGAGCGACATTGCGGTCATAATGGCGAACAGCGGGAAAGTCCACGTCGCGTCAAGTCCCATAAGCACCGTGATGTAGAACGAAAGACCTGTCTGGAACAGCGTAAGTCCGATCCAGTAGAAAATATCAGAAGCTACGAAAAGGCGGAAATCCTTATTCTTAAATGTAGCAACGAGCGATTTGAAAGCAGGGGTCTCTGTAGGCGTCGTGTCCGCATATTTATTCTCATCAATAAAGAAAGCAGGAACGAACATGCAGATTATTGCGATACCTGCAAGTATGCCGATAGTGATGCGGTATGCTTCGGGATAGTTCGTATAGATCGTTGCACCGCTTTCTATGACTTCTTCGACTGTCATGCCCATTTTTGCAGCGACTTCTTCATTGCTGAGCGAATTCAGGAAGATGCCGGCAATATTCGGTACGAGATATGCCACAGCCGTGCCGACAAAATATGTTACCGATATAAAAGTTGAAAGATTGATACGTGCGTTCTGTGTACGTCCGAGCTCGGGAATAAGCGCGTTGTACGGCGTGCAGTAAGATGTCATGCAGAGATAGAACAGCATTGCGCAGATAAAGAGTGCGACAACGTTCCACGGGCTTTCTTCCGCTATGGGTGAAATGAACATAAGCACGGTAACGGCACCGAACGGAAGCGCCGCTATACGCATAAACGGTATGCGCCTTCCGAGGCGGTGTTTCAGGCGGTCGGATTTGCCTGCGATGAGAGGGTCGGTGACTGCGTCGAACACACGACCGAACGCTGTTATCATTCCGATAGCTGTAAGGCCGATGAATGTAGCCTGCGGCAGGAACACAGGCATTCCCTTTGCGATTTCCTCGGCACTTGGCTGATAGAAGAATACCAGCCAGTTTGAAACTATACCGGATAATATCGACCAGCCGAGCTGACCGATCGCGAATATCCACAGCACCTTGTTAGTAGCGATCTTCTTTTCCATAGACTTTCCTTTCTCCGTAGAGGCTTATATTATTAATATGCGATAACGATGTTCGTAGTTAGATGCGCGAAGCATGTCGCTTTCGCTTCCTTTCGCGTACGAAAGTAAGC
>CAMVEM010000052.1 GCA_947166515.1 uncultured Clostridia bacterium
GAAAGCCCCCCAGAAAATGGGGTGTGGGGCGATAGCCCCACAAATTATGATTTATTTCACAAAAGAAGGAGTTAATAATATGGAATCCAAAAACAACAAAACAAAAACAGTAACAATCGTGACCTGCGCGCTGTTTGCCGCAATAATCGCTATTTCGGCACAGATTTCGCTGCCGCTGCCGACAAATGTTCCGATCACGCTGCAGACTTTCGGCGTTGCGCTGTGTGCTGCGGTCGGCGGCTCGATGATAGGAACGATCTCGACCTCGGTCTATGTGCTGCTCGGAGCAGTAGGACTTCCCGTATTTTCTATGATGCGCGGGGGATTTGCCATGCTTGTGGGTCCGACCGGCGGATTTCTGCTCGGATTTATCCCGTTTGCGTTCTTTTGCGGCATATCTTCCAAGAACTTCGCATTCAAAATGGGATTTTCTATTATCGGTCTGATAGTCTGCTATCTATGCGGCGCTCTCCAGTACTGCCTTATCGCGCAGATCGGATTTATCGAGAGCATCACGGTGGTAGTTCTGCCGTTCATGCTTAAGGATATACTCAGCACAGTTGCCGCACAGCTTATGGCTATTCCGATCAGAAAAGCTGTCGCGCAATACGGAGTGATAAGATAATTCCGGATATGGCGCCAAGATGTACACTTGGCACCGGAATGTGAACAAAACCGGCACAGATCGCGAGCAAAACGTATAACGCTCAATAAAATAAACGTATAGTATAACAAAATGCGGGATATTCTCCGGAATTTCCGCATAAGGATATATGAAAGGAAGATGCGATATGAACAAGAAAGTTGACGTATTCGACTACGCTAAGGAGATCCTGACAGCGCTGCCGAAGGGGATACTGCTGACGACAAAGGCTGACGGCAGGGTGAACTCGATGACGATAGGCTGGGGGGCTCTCGGTACAGACTGGAACAAGCCGGTATTCACGGCGTATGTGCGCGAGAGCAGGTTCTCGCGAGAGCTTCTTGACAAGAATCCGGAGTTCACAGTAAATATACCGATAGGCGAATGTGACAGGAAAATACTCGGAGTATGCGGAAGCAAGTCGGGCAGAAGCACCGACAAGATCGCGGAATGCGGACTTACACTCGTTCAGTCGGATATTGTTTCTGTTCCGGGGATAAAGGAATTTCCGCTGACTCTCGAATGCAAAGTGGTATGCCGCCAGAAGCAGGAGCCGTCGCTCATAGCGGAGAATTATAAAAGTGCGTTCTATCCGTCGCCCGAAGATGCACATATCCTCTATTACGGCGAGATCGTGAATGCCTATATCGCGGAATGATAAAAAAGTCGCTTTAGCTTGAGAATTTCAGTGAAACGCTGCGCTTGAGAGCAGGGCTCCGCCCTGCACCCGCTTCTTTTCGGACGCGACGCAGCATGATGCTGCGGTAGCTGATGCCAGAAGAGCGCATGGATGCGCGCATATAAGCATCAGCGAAAAGTAAGTGCAAAAGCGACTCGCTTCGCAAATTAAATAACAAGTTATACTTTTTTTACAAACAAAAGTACGGAGCCCGTAAGCTCCGTACTTTTTGTTTATTCGTTTTCGGTTTCATTAGCGGTTATGAGGAGTTCCACCTTGTATTCCTCGCCGGTCACCCATGCCCGGACATTTCCGCCCGTAAGCCGGAATGTGACTGAAACGCTCTTTGTGCCCTCGCTCAGCTCCATACCGAGCAGGTTGATAGTACCGCGAATGTCGGCGGGAGTCATCTCCTGGATATAATCGGAGTATCCCACGACATTTACTACCATTTCATTGGTGAGTACCTTGACAGTGTAATTGTTCGGGGTATTTCTGATCACGATATTCTCAGACGGCACGGTAAATCCGAGCTGACCGAAATTGTCGGCCTGCGGGAATGTCACAGTAAGAGTGCGGTTGCCGGAGATATTCTTATAACCGTCCGGAAGCTCGATAGGAAGCGTGATGCCGCCCTGGAGATCTTTCAGCGTGAGCGCGCTCAGCGAAACCTCGCCTATGTCTATCGCATCGAGATTGTCTATAGAGCTGTCAGGCGACGCTATTGTTATTTCCGTCAGCGAAAGCTCATATTCCAGGTCTTTGGCGGTAAATCCGGACGAATTTACCGAGCCGGTGAACTTCACCTGTACCGGCAGGGTCTTTACTTTATAGACAGGAACATTTACCGTGAACTTACTTGTGCTGTAGGTGAATGACGGAGAAACAAGCCTGCTTCCGGATCTGTTGTAGAATACCGGCTTGGCGGTAAGTCCCGCAGTATGGTCGAGGTCGCCGTCATTGTATTCAGCGAGAGCCTCAACACGGCTTATGGAATTAACGAGGGACTCTTCACCTGTGATAGAGATAGTCGCGGGCTCTACGGTCACATCGCCCTCTATCTGCATCTCGTCAGCTATTTTTACGGAGCTTGTGTTAGGTATGACTTCGATCTCGCGTGTCACGATCTTCACGACTGTCACGGTAGCTTTGAGGTTACCCGTCATGATCTGGCATTTTGTGCTTTCATCATTCGGGAACACGTTTATATCCACCGAGTGTTCACCGGCTTCGTAAATTCCCGAAAGATCGCATACCGCGCTGAAATCTTCGGTGGTAAGATCGCTTATGGCATAGCGCTTTCCTTCGATCTGTATAGCAACCTTGTTCACATCTATCGAGGTTATGCGGAGGTCTTCATCGTTCATGAATGAGGTCGGCTCATATTTTACGGGGATATCGCGTATATGCATACTGATATCCGGGAATATCTGTATTGAAATGAACATCCAGATGATGACCGAGAATATCAGCGCCTGTATTATTGTCTTTAGATTGCCGACAAATCCCTTGGCAAAACGTTTGAATACATTGGTCATGCTCCGTCACCGCCTTTCTTCTCGCGGATGCGGGAGTTCTTTTTTACGATTCCGGCTTTATCTTTGGATTTTTCCTTATTTTTGCGCTGTTCGCCGGTCTCCGGAACAAGCTTTTTCATCAGAAAATTGTAGAGCTTCTCGCGGTCAAATCCGCGTTCAAGTCTGCCATTCTCGGCTATGGAGATCATTCCGGTCTCTTCCGACACGACGATTATGATAGCATCAGAGACCTCGCTCATTCCGATAGCGGCGCGGTGGCGTGAGCCGAGCTCCTTATTTATAAGTTCGTCTCTTGAGGGCTTCGGAAGGAAGCAGCCTGCCGCATAGACCATGCTGTTTCTGATTATTACAGCTCCGTCGTGGAGAGGTGTATTCGGGAAGAATATATTTCTGAACAGTTCTTCGCTGGGTATAGCATTTATAATAGTACCTGTTTCTATCTGCTCGCCGAGCTTTGTCTGACGTTCAATGACTATGAGCGCACCGGTAGCGGTTCTGGACAGCTTTTCGCAGGCGAGGGAGATCTGCTCTATCGCGAGGGTATCCTTGCCTTGTGCTTCCGGCAGGGACTGATCGAACAGGAGTATCGGCTTCATTACTTTTGAGCGGCCGACTTTTTCGAGGGCGCGGCGAAGCTCCGGCTGGAACATTACGATAAACGCGATGAGTCCGCCGTTTACTACCATTTCGCTTATAACGCGCATTGCCTTGAATTCAAACTGGTTGAGTATAAAAAGGAGCGCAGCAAGAAGAACAAGACCTTTGACGAGCTGTTCGGCTCTGGTCTCGCGAACAAGCTTTATGACCCAGTAAAGGATGATCGCAAGGAACAGGATATCAAGGACGTCAATGAATGTCATTGAGCGGAACACGCTGAGCAGCGAGTTCCAGATATCCGCAAGATAGTAAAGCAATCTGAATCTCCTTTATGTTAAATTAGGCAGTCTTGTTTCTGGGCATACCAAAAAAGGCTGTACAATACTATTTTAACATAATTTTTCAAAAATTCAAGTGTTTTTTTCGTATTTTTGAAAGTTTTTTATGTCATTATAATCGTCCCCACTCCCAACCCCCTCCCTTAGGAGAGGGTTGGGGGTGGGGTATCCTTATCTTATTGTAAAAAATTTCAACTGATAAAAATCATTTATTTGCAGAAAATAACGTTGTTCAGACGAACAAACGTATGAACTCTTAACAGAGCGCACCAGTGCGCTTCCGGAATTTCCGAGTAATGACAGACGAACGGAGGAATCTTTATGAATAAGAAGCTTACAGCGGCAGCCGCGGCGATCGTGATGTCGTCGTTTATGGGCATAGCCGCATACGCACAGGCTCCTGCCGATAACAACGGCGGTGTCGCAGGTGTTGTTGAGAACGTTGGCGAAGGTATCGGAGACGTTGCCGAGGGCGTTGGAAACGCTGCCGCTGACGTAATTGACGGCGCAGGAAACGCTGTTGAAGAGATCACAGGCGGCGATGTAGAGTCCAAGGACGGGCCCGTTAATGATCCCACTGCCGAAAATGATCTTGCCCGTATGACCGATGAGGACGATGTTGACGACGACCCCGATCTCGGCAAGACCGACGCAGAGCTTGAGCGTATAAAGGAAGAACAGAATTATTATGACAAGGGCGCTGACAGAAATCCCTCGACCGGCACAGGCGCATTCGCAGCAGCGAGCGCGATAGCCGGAGGTGCCGCAATGGTAGCATATCTTACAAAAAAGCGTATCGAGGAAGATAACGACAGCAGAAGACGATAATTTCGTCCGGACCACAGCCTCCTTCCCTCAGGGGAAGGGGGTTGTTTTTGTATAATACAACGCCCCGAAGCGGTCCGTAAACCGTTTCGGGGCTCATCGTCATATATGCAGTAATTCCTGCGCGTTTTTATAGAATATCTTATCCTTTTCGCCGTCGGGAACATCAAGTTTGTCGATCAGCTTTACCGCAGTACGCGGATCGCTCCACGGAAGGTCGCTCGCAAAAAGGATGCGGTCCGTGCCGTGCTTTTTAACGATCGCTTCAAATAACAGCGGGTCGATGTCCTTCGCGACGAACGCAGTATCAAAATAAAGATTGCGGATACCGGCGATATATCTAAGAACTGCTTCCCACGCATAGTTTCCGCCCATGTGCGCGCCGATCACGTTCAGCTTCGGGTATTTTTTGCAGATCTCTATCAGATCATACGGCATGGCGCGGTGTACAAGCGGCGATACGGGGTCATAGCCCATGTGAAAAACTATCGGGAGTCCGAGCTCCTCACAGCGCTTGTATATTCTGTGGCAGTGCTCGTCAAAAATAAATACGCCCTGATAGTCATTGTGCATCTTTATGCCCTTCAGTCCGAGCGACTTTATCCTGTCGAGCTCGTCGAGCGCGTCTTCCGCAAGCGGGTGGACGGTCCCGAACGAGATGATATTCCCCGAATATACTTCTTTTGCCCAGTTGTTGATAGTCGTCTGCTGAGTCGGCTTTGTCGCTATCGGGAGCAGAACGCCAAGATCGACTCCGCATCTTTCGAGCATAGCACGCGCGCCCGCTATGGTACCGTCCGTGTAGCACGGACAGTCAGCGGTCGCGCTCAGCTTTTTTATTACGCGCTCTGCGAGAGAGTCGGTGTAAGCGTGGATATGTGTATCTATCAGCATTTCTTCACCTTACAGTCTGCCGTCGAATGAGCCGCCGGAGCCGCCTATTCCGCCGGACATAGCGGAATATCCGCTCATCTTTTTCCTGTCGGAATTGACATTTTCGAGCTCTATGCGAAGCTCCTTGACTCTTGCGTCAACTCTCAGAGCTGCCTGTTTTTCCTTGTCTCTTACCGCAAGAAACGCCGAGCGCATCTTTACGGTCGCCTTGTGTATCTCTCTCATTTCCTGAGAAATACCGAGCGGAACGTGTCCGCCGGTTATCATCTTATGTACGAGATCGCTTTCCTGCTCGGTACATTCTCCGCACGCGGCGTCAATATCGGCTCTCTGTATGCCGATAGCCTCGTTTATATCTCCGATGCGCTGAAGTATCTCTTCAAGTGTCTCGTCGATATCGGTAGTAAGTATCTCAGAGGTAGCTATGCTGTATTCCTCTATAAGTCGGGTCGTCTCGTTGATGTCCTCTATGAGCCTGTTTTTTATCTCGCCGGTCACGATATCACCGCCTCAGACTTTCGGCATTGCCGCGACCTGGGCGAATGCGTCTCTCAGATCCGCGAACAGGGGTATAAGCTCCTTTATCATCTTTGTATCTTTTTTCATATTTGCGGAAATAAGCTGTCTGTTAAAAAAGTCGTACAGCGCATCAAGGTCCTTTGACATAGGAATGGACATATCCAGCACCGACCGCAGAGCATTTACTATATCCTGTGTTTTCTGGAGCGATTTGTTTGCAGCTGCATAGTTCTTTTCATCTATCGACATGATAGCTATATTCATCTGCTTTTCCGCTTCATCGTACAGCTTTACAACTATTTCCATGGGAGTCAGAGTCTGCAAAGACTGCTTTTTGTATTCGGAATATGCGTTTGCCGCCATATACGGTACCTTCCTTTTTTATATATTGCAGCCGCACACGCTCGTGCGGCTGCATAGATTTTATTGAGCTCTTTATCCGTATCGGACAGTCATTACTGAGCGAAGTAGGATGCGAAAGACGCCTGCTGGCTGTTGAGAGTACCCATCATAGATTCCATGCTGGAGTATCTCTTCCAGAGTCTGTTCTGCTCGTTTTCATAACGTGTCGTAAGGGAAGCTATTCTCTGCTTGGTTCTCTTGATATTTCTGAACAACTCGTTGTCGGTAGAAGAAGTACCTGTAGAAAGGCCGGCTTTTCTGATAAGAGTACCCTTTGTGGTACCTGTGGTTCCGACCGCTGCATCGAGTGCCGACTGGAACTTCTTCATTATACCGTTCTCGTCATCAGTGAACAGCTTCATTATGTCGTCGGAATGTCCTTCGATAGCCGCGTTGAGCGTGTCATCATTTATAGCTGAAAACATTCCGTGCTTGTTATAGTCGGACTGTGTCTTAAGTCCCAGCAATGAAAGCGAGAATGCGTTTCCGTCGAGTCCTTCTATCGAGCCCATGAGAGCTGTTCTGAGCTGTGTCATGGCAGCGGTAACGGTGCTGTCGTGATAGAGCAGACCCTTCTTTGCCTTTTCTTCCCACTTTTCTTCCTGCTTATCCGTGAGATCGAGGTCTTCCTTATCGGCGTCGGTAAGGAAGTAGTAGTCCTTTTCGGGTTTCTCGTCGAGATATTTGTAAACATCTTCGATAAGCTGGTTGTAGTCCTTTATGAAGTCCTTGATGACATTTGCGATAGCGCTTGTGTCCTTCTCGATGTTTACGGTGAACTCGGTATCAATCTTAGACTTGTCGGTGAAGGTGAATGTTGTGCCGTCAGCCTCGATAGAATTGCCGGCGCTCTCATAATCAGTGCCGTTTATATTGACCACGAGGTTAGAGCCGTTATTAACCTTTCCGGAAAGTCCGAGCGCGCTCATAAGTCCCTGAGAGTCATCGGTTATGTTTACTTCGCTGTCAACACCGTATTTGCTTGCAGTGATCGTGAATGCGTTGTCGAGCGACGAATAGCTCATTTTTACGCCGGCGGAAGAAGCGTTGATCTTCTTCATCATATCATTTACGGTCGTGTTGCCGTCAAAGCTGAATGAATGGCCGTTGATCTTGAAATTGTAGTTTCCGTTCTCGTCTGCTGCGATGTTGAGGTCGGAAAGCTTTGTGGTGTTCGAGATCTGTGAGATATTTGTCTTTGCGGTGTTAACTCCGAAATTGTTCGCGCTGTCCTTTGCGGCAGTTACCGAGAAGCCGACATCGGTGCGGGTGGTGTTGCCCTCCGAATCGGTGGTCTCCTTGTAAGCAGAGATGACAGCTTTATTGGTATCATTGTCATAATTTACTTCAAACTTTGTGCCGTCTGAAAGCTCAATGCTTCCTATGCTGTTCTTGAGCGCTGACCTGTTGAAGTGGTCTATGACATTTTCCTTGGTGGTGTTATATACAGCGTGTTCCTCGTCATATTCAGACTTTTTGTACTGTGTGAACATACTGCTCTCGGTGGATGTAAAGGTCGATTTATCGAGCTTCCAGCTGTCTGATTCGATCTTGTCATTCTTCCATGTGGCGAAGTCCTTTATCGGCTCCTCCATTTCCTGAATGTCTTCCCGTGCCTTTGCGTTATCGAATCCGCTGGTCGTGTCAGCCACCCATTCGGAAACTCTGAGCGGAGTATCGGTAGAAGCAAGGTTGATCTTATATGTAGCATAAGCCAGTTTTGCTTCTGTTGACAGATTGTAGCTTATACGCGCATCTTCGAGGTCTTTCTGCGCAGTTTCGTTATCAAATCCGCTTGTTGTGTCGGTAGCCCACTCATAAATGCCCTTTGGCTCATTGCCCGCATCTACAGTGCTGCTCACATAAGCGTCATAAGCGCTCTTTGCTTCTGTAGAAAGATTGTTCTCGGCGTATTTGTTCAGATAATTGGTATATCCGTCATTGTAGTAAGCGTCATCGTAGTCGCTTTCGCCGTTTCCGATACCTGCATACTTATGCTCAAGTTTGGTGAGCTTTTCTGTAAAGCTGCCATTTTCAGTCGCAAAAGTATATGCGCTCTTCATTGCGGGCTCGGCATCTTCAATGGCTTTCTTGTATTCATCGTTGTCCTGAGCCCACTCATACAGACCTTTTGCGTTTTCCTGCTCCTCAGCAGACAAGCCGTTCTTGTACTCGTTATATGCGTTCAGAGCTTCGCTCGAAAGCGCATTTGAAGCAAAAGTGTTCTGATAATCGGTGTATGCCGCCTTCATATCGTCGTCGGCAACTACCCACTTGCTTATCTGATTATCCTTGTGCTCGATTAAAGCCTTATTGTACAGATTGTCTATCTGAGAATCGGTAGCGGAAGCCTTCCAGGCCTTGAACGCGTCATATCTTACGGATTCTTTATAATCATTAACGACCTGCTCATACATGATGGCAGCGTCATTTATTTCAGCCTCTACCTGATATGAACGCAGTTCGATAGCGCGTCCGGTAGGCTCCTCACCGCCGAGTTCTTCTGTAAGCTGCTGTTTTGCGACATTCTTGACAAACTCATCAAAAGCGGCTCTGTTATCGCCTGTGGTAACGTCCCAGTCAACGGTACCGTCTGATTTGATGAGTCCCGCGCCGATAGCATTATCGAAATAGTCAGACTTTATGGACTGGAAAGACGTTGTAACAGTCTGACCTCCGACCTGTAACGTAAGTGTGTTCGTGCCGGTGACAGCCGAGCTGAGGTCGATCTCGTTGGAGTTGCTCATAGAGCCGATACCGGAAACGGTAATGCCCTTTCCGTCCTTGGTCATGAACTGGTGGGTCGCGGGATCGACATAAACCATGCCGATTACTCCCTTATCGCCTGCGGAATCGTTGCTCTCGCCGTATGCGTCTTCGAGTGCCTGGTTGATGTTTTCGAGCGTAGCGTTTGCATTGGCGCCGCCCTTGAACGTGATGTTCTTGCTTACTCCGCCGACATCTATCGTGAAGCCGTATTCTTTATTCTCTTCAAATTTTGAAAGCTCGGAGTCCGAAATGCTTGCGTTGCTGCTGAGCGAACCGCCCTTCATGGTCGCCTGCTTCGCGTTGGTCTTTACCTTCATCGTATATTCGCCGGGCTGCGAATTAACGGTGGTCTGAGCGGAAAATCCCGCCATAGTGGTCTCTGTGCCGTCAAGATATGTCTTGGAGGCATACTTGTTCCACATTGACGAACCGGAAAGGTTGTTCTGGCTGTTCAGCAGGTTGAAATATTTATCTTTGAGCGCCTGCATCTTGGAAGTAATGTCCTGATAAGCCTTCTGAGTTTCCTCATACTTCATGACATTACGTTCCTGCTTGGTTATTTTGAGTTTGCTGTTTGCAGTAAGAGCGTTTATGATAGACTCGGTATCGAGGCCGGAGTTCATACCGCTCATTCTTATCATATCATTTCCCATAGTTATCAAATCCTTTCTGTGGGTGCACAGCAGACATCATGTCCGCCGCGTTGATATTTCGTCCTTGACGGACAGATCATTTCTTGCCGTCCTTCATAGCAAGGAACGCGTTCAGCGCCTCCTTGGATACGGCAAGCGACGAATCTACATTCGTTTTCTGAGCGTCTCTCAGCTCGTTGCGGATAATTTTTATATCTTTCGGAGCTGATATTCCGAGCTTAACTCTGTCTCGTGCAACTTCAAGCACGGTTATCTCGATGTTGTCCGCTATGATGACGCTCTCTTCGGTCTTTCTAGTAACAACGAGCAATCAGACCACCTCCCGCGACTCATAGACAGGCATTCTGAATGGATAATCGAGCGGAAGGATGACCTGTATAGCTCTTCTGTTCGCTTTGTTGATAACGATAGGCGACTTCATGTTGACCGTTGTGTGCTTATAGTCAGCCGGGACTTTTGCAATTACAAGTGCGGTCACGTCGTCGTTGCTGCCAAGTCCGAGCAGTTTGCGTTCGCTGTCGTCGAGTGTGATAGAAAATCCGCCGTCGATAAGTACGGGGTTGAAAACGATAAAGCAGAGAGACGGGTCGTCCATCGACTGGAGCCATCTGGGATATACATCATCGCCCAGCGGTGACAGAAGAGCAAACTTCTTGTTGTCTTCAAAGGCATAGATCCCGTTCGGAAAATCGTAAACATCTTCCTCCGAAACTTCGATAGGTCCGAAATCTCTTGTTTCAATTTTTATCATGGTCGTTTTCCTTTCGCATCAGTAAATTTTTCCGGAGATCCGGATGATCGGGCATATCAGCCCCTTACGTCTATCTGGGGAACATAGTTCGGGTCGGACTGCGGCGGCACATAGATCGGATCGCCGAGATACTCGATCTGAACTGTCGGCATCTGTGTGACTTCAAATTCGACTTTTCCGGGGGTGAACTCGAAAGGTACCATTCCGGCATTATCCCAGTCGATGTTTACATCGCCGGCGTCATAGTTGATGTTGAGCACGCCTTTGTCGAATGTGACATCTGCGCCCTCTTTCGGCAGAAAGTCCATGATCGTCTGGATCGTCTGTCCTGCTTTATTGTTCTGCGCGGCTATCTCGGCGGGAGATACACCCCGCACGAGCTGATCGCCCTCGTTTACGATCTTGGCCGTTGCCTGATAGGCTACCGAGATACCGTCCTGAGAATTGCGCTTGATAAAATCGGCATTGTTGTAATTGCCGTAACCCATACTTGAACGCGCCGCGTATGTGTCGATCTTTATCTTCGGAAGCTCGGAATGTATCTTAAGCTCGCCCTTTTCGGTCTGGATGTTCATTTTCAGGGCTTTGTCGGGATCTCCTGCCTTCGGGTTAACGAACTCGCCCTTCTTGATATTTATCTCCACCTTTATCGGTACAGATGTGATGCTGAGAAGATTACTATCTACCATGGCTATCAGCTCCTTTCATTTTAGTTTAGTGGATATAATCAAAGATCGTCTGGGACAGTATTGACGATCCCATCTGCAGCGAAGCATTATAAACAGATTCAAGCACCTTCCAGTTTGTGATCTCATCTTCGAGTTTTGTGCTCTCAAGATCGTTCTGTCTTGTTTTGAGTCCGATCATTACATAATCAAGTCTGTCCTCGTTGAACTCAATGAACTTTGAGTGAGTACCGAGATCGGATATCGCTATCGAAAGATTGCTCTGTGCAGCGAATATCAGGTCGGCATATCTTGCGACCATCTGCTGGTTGCCTTCTCTGAGGTATTTTCCCGCGTCGAGGACGAGCTGCATGATGTTCTTCGGATAACCGTTTATTTCGGTGAACGGAAGCTCATCGGCAGAGCCCTCGTCGGTATCGAGGACTATATTTGCTCCTTCAATGGCATACGTTATAACGCCGCTGTCGTTTACCTGCGGATATTCGGATTTTCCGAACAGCTGATTGAGCGAGATGTAGTCGTTTATTTCGTCTATCGTTTCTTCTTTGGTGTCCTTTGCGGTGAAATATACCATTTCGCCGTTCTGATAGATCGTTTCGCCGTTTTCGTCCGTAAGGACTTCACCGCTGCTGTTCTTCTTGGGTGTGCTGAGATTAACGGCATACTCCTTGCCGGGGACGAGCGAGTCGAAGTCGATCTTGCCGTCGTCCGTGAGCGGAGCGGTCTCTATTCCGCCGAGGCGGGATTTTACGTTTCCGATGTCTCCGTAGCCGTATCTGAGAGAGCCTGTCGCATCCGCATAGGCTCTTTCGCCGAATTTTTCCTTCAGCACGGTGTCGATGTTTTTAAGAGCAGTATTTTTGTCGGTGCTTCCGAGGAAATCTATGACTCTCGTCTTGCCGTTCAGAGATACTTCTATAGAATAGTATGTGTCGTCTTCGAGCTCATCCATTTTAATGGCATTGTCCTCGACGGGAGATTCCTTATACGGTAAAACTCTCGGCGACTCTATGTTGTCGAACGAACCGTCGTCGAGCAGCTCGGGCGAATCGCGGAACGCGTATTTGAACGCGTCGTTGAGCTTATCGATCTTATTCTGCTTTGTATCGCTGGGGTCAATGGTTATTGAGATATTTGCGCTCTTTCCGCCCGCAGCGATCGTGAATTTATAGGTGTTGTTGGGATACAGTGAGTCCAGATCGATGCAGGCTGTCTTGTTTGTCATTCCGCAGCCTGTGCACTCCGCGCCGTTGAAGGTTATCGGAAGTCCGGTCTGATCGTCTATGCGGTTCACGTTCTCGTCAACGGACAGACCTATGCCTATATCAAGGTAGGATTCTCCGTTATACGGGAAGCTTGAGGGATCATTTGAGGAATTGACTGCCACGCCGTTGTATGTGACATATTTTCCGCCGATGCTTCCCTCTATTTTGAAAGCGACCGTGTTATTGTTCATTCCGCCGAATATTTTTCTGTCCGCAACGTCGATGTTGAGCGACTGGACCATTTCTTCGGCGTAGTTGTCGATATCGTTTGCTATGATATTGAGGTCGTCCTGATTTCGTGTGCCGTGAGCGCCTTCAACGAGCTTTTCATATACGTTCTGGATAATTCCGGACACCGCAAGCATCGCGGACTCAGCGTTAGTATAGACCGAATCCGCGGTCTTCAGGTTATCCTGGTAAGACTCCACTTCAGATATCGTTCTTCTCACTCTAAGCGCTCTTGCAGCGTTTATGGGATTTTCGCTTCCCTTATCGAACTGTCTTCCCGAATAGATCTTCTTTTCCGAATCATACTTGTCGGAATAGTTCTTTTCATATCTCGCAAGATAGTTTCTTCTTATGTGATCTCCTGCTATTCTCATGGGGGTTCCCTCCTGCACTGTACCGTTCCGGCTTTTCCGGCTGTCAGATCATCAGATGATTACAGACCTACTCTGCCGGTATTATTGATAAGACGGTCAAGAGCATCGTCGAGCGCCGTCATAAGTCTTGCACTTGCGTTATACCAGTTCTGGTATGTCAGCATATTTATGCCTTCTTCGGTTTCCGAAACGCCCGATACGGCATCTCTGCTGTCGAGAAGGGCATTTGCAGTCGCGAACGAAGCGTCGTGTCTGCTGTCATTGTATTCGATATTCTGGCTGATGCGGTTGTTTATGAAGAGCAGATAGTCATATACCGTGCCTTCATAGTCGCCCTTTCCGCCGAATTCAAGCGCCTGGTTGTTTATCTTTACGGTGAACTGGTTGATGTGGTCGCCGTCGAGTGAGAGCTCCCACCTATCCTTCTCTTCATTATAGACCTGACCGAACATCGTGGCGTCCTTCATCCAGGAGTCCGCTATATGAATGTTGCTGATTGTCATGTCGAGCTCTTCGTACTCTGCGAGCCTGTTGCCGTATTTGTCATACGTGTCGTATTCCACAGTGTTGAACAGCAGTCTGTTCGGGTCAACAAGCTTTCCGTTTATGTCAACGGCGCCGTTGAAGTAATTCATATAGTTTGCGAACGTATGAGCGAACGCATTCATGGCAGATTCGTAATAAGGTATGCCGTAAGCGTCATTCTGATAGCCGGTTGCATAAACGCCGTTTCCGTTGAGCAGGTCGGTGTATGCCTTGAGCTCGCCGGTCGCGTTGTGAACGTCATCACCGGAAGTCCACCTGAGGACTGCCGAATCGTAAGCCGAATAGTTTCTGAGCAGCTCGGAAGAGAATTCGCCCTCGATCTTGGTGCTGCCCTTCATATAAACATGCTCATACTTTTCGCCGTTTATGATCTCTATGCCGCCCATTGTGACTCTTACGGAGCCGTCCGGGTTGTCGTGAACGGTTATATCGCCCTTGTATGAGAGCTCGTCGAGAAGAAGGTTTCTTTCATCGAGCATTTCATTGGGCCCGTACGAACCGGTGACCGAATAATTCGGGTCGGTAAGCTTGCCGACAGCCATTGCGGAATACTCCTTGACGATCGACTTGTTGTAATTCACGATGCGGTCTATTATATTATTGGTATCCTCGATAGAAGCGTCGAGGGATTCTAGATTGGTGACCTTTAAGTTTTCGAGGTCTGCATAATATGAATGGAGCTGATTTGTCATATTGTACGCCTGGTTGCGCACGATGCTGGCGAGCTCTTCACTGTCCGGCCTTTCCGCATAGCTTGAGATAGCCTTTTTGAGATCGTCGATGCTCTTTGTAAGTCCGTCTGTCGTGATGTTGTCAAGGACGTTCTCGACTTCTCTGAGCGTATCCGCCTTTGTGCTGTACTCAGCGACATAGGGCGTTGATTCGCGGTATCTCTTGTCTATGTAGGGGTCTCTTACCTGATCCACGCCGAATCCGATAGCGCCCTGACCCGCGAGAGCCATTCTCGAGGTAGAGGTCTGCCAGTAGCTGTACTTGTTCAGGTAGCTGGAGCCCACATCTATTCTTTGTCCTGTATATCCTTCCGTTTTGGCGTTTGAAACGTTTCCGCCCGTAACGTCGAGAGCCTTCTGTGAAAGCTGTATGGTACGCTTGGAAACTTCAAGCCCGAGAAATGATGAACGCATATATATCTGTCCTTCCTTATGACATCGGTCTTACGACGGTTCAGACTTCTCCGAAGAACCCGCCGGAAGTGTTATGCTTTGTCACTTTGACGCCTTTTCCGGTATAGGTCGAAGCGGTGGAATGTGTACGGTTGATGAGCTTTTCCTGCACCGAGAGCTTGCGCTCTATGATGTCGATTATATCGGCATTGGTGGCCTTTATGGTCTCAACGTACTTTTCCATTGCGGTGCACTCAAGAGTGAGCTTGCTTTTGAGCTCTTCCGGGCATTCCTCGATGAGTTCCCTTGCCTTTTTCCCGGCAAGGCCGAGATTTTTGAACAAAGCGAGTCTCTTGGCTTCAAGGTCATTGCCTTCCATTACGAACTTCTGCTCCGCAGTAAGCGAATCGAGCAGCCATGAGAGCTCGTCGGCTATGACCTTTGCCCGCTTTTCGGAAACGAAAGCGGACAAAGCTTCAAAATGTGCGTTATATTTCTCCATGAATGCTATAACTTGTTTTGCTGTTCCGACTGTCATTTCCGACCCTCCTTTTCGTGTCACCGACATCCCGCGCGCATAATGTGCGTGCTGAGCCCGTGATGCACCCGTATAATTACGCTGTCATCGCGTTTGCTACCGCTTCTGCGGATACGGGGCAGTTTCCGTTTGCGTATTTTGCCGCAAGAGCTGCAAGTCTGTCCTCACCCGCGTCGCTGTCAACGTGTGCTGCAGCCGCTGCCTGGGCAGCAGAAAGCGAGCGCGTGAAATCGAACTCTACCTTATCGGTATTTGACGACTTCTTTGACGCAGCTTCGCCTTTCTTTGCGGAGAAGGACTTGCTGATCTTCTTGTAGGCGCTGATGGAATTCAGCTGAAGATTCTTGATTTCCATATATTTCAACTCCTTTTGCTGTAAATCACAGACATTACATTACAATTATAATATCGGCCGTCGTCTCTGAAACTTTAGCGATTTTACAATTTTTTTGCTTTTTGTGATTATAACGGCATTTTTTACATACACGCGCGTTTTTTTACTGACAATTGCACAAAAATGCGCGTTCCCGCCGCCTGTTATGTTTACATCTGAGGCGAAATATGCTATAATGCACGCATACAAAAGGAATCTGCAGAAATTATTATACCATATTTATATATTTATTTCACGCATTTTTAGAAATTTTGTTGATTTTGTCTCGAAATTTCGTAAAAAATCACAACGAAGAAAAACAGTCACCTTTTGCTTATTTTTGCGTCTAATTAAATAGGATAACATCCGACTGTTTTTTTGCAGATCTGAGAATCCCCGGTAATAAAGCACTATCTACAGCTTAAGAAGATTTTTGTTTAAGTTGTTTATAATGAATAATATAAAGGAGAATATAACCATGAAAAAACAAATTATGTCCGTTTTAGCTGCCGCAGCGCTTATTATAGCCTGCGCGGGCTGCGTCGCAAAGAACGACAGCAAGAAAGAAAACTCGTCCGCGGCCACGACGACAACTGCGGCTCCTGCTCAGCAGACCACCACAACGTCGGCTCCCGCAGAGACCACTCCCGCGGAGACTGAGGACAATTCCGGCAAGACTGCGCTTATAACGCTTGCTAACGGGAAAGCTCTTTACTCTGAGGACGGTACCATCATGACCGAATGGGAAGGCGGCTTCATAAAGTCATTTGCCACGGGATTTGTCCGTATTTCCACAGGATTTTACCACGACAGTATCACCGATCCCGACCTTTTCGATACCGAGAACTTTACTTACAGCGGCGATAACACTGAGCCCGGTGAGATAAAAGAGGTAAAGGTCGGAGATACTTTCGGCGGGCTTACGGTAAAGAAAGTTGAGACACAGGTCTCGAATCAGGGCGACAGCAGCTATTTATTTGGCAATACTGTCGAGCTTGACGGCGAGATTACACTCACGGGCGTAATGAACTACTACTATGACATGCAGTACGGCATCGACAGCGGCGATATACTTTTCACCCCCGACAGCTGCTACAAGGGACTTCCGCTTGCCTGCGATCCTACGCAGGAGACCGCAAGAGCGTTCCCGACATTTGATGTCGTCGAAGATTACGGCGAAAATGCAGGCAACGGCAAAAAAAGAGGCGACGGCCCCGCTTTCATAAGCAGCGCGCCCACCTTCAGAGCCGGCAACCTGTTCGTGAATTACGCCGGCAACGGTGAACTCAACGATGTTACCAACGGCGGAAACGATAACGTGACCAGAAAGGTACAGATCACCTTGACCGACATAAAGCTCATTTATTCCGACCAGTTCGGAACAACTCACTGCACCGCTGTAATAAAGAGCATTAAAGCTATATAAATCATAATTTATAGAGCCCTACCCCCGGCCCCTCCCACTAAATCGAAGGTTTCTCTGATGCGCGCATCGTGCGCGCTTTTGGAAACCTTCTGTACGGCTTCCTGCCGTAGGGGAGGGGGGATTTTTCCT
>CAMVEM010000053.1 GCA_947166515.1 uncultured Clostridia bacterium
ATGTCATCGTAGATGTTCTTCGACGCCTTGTAGGAATCCTTTATCCTGTCACTCATCGGTTTCGCTCCTTATCTCATTTTCTTGCAACACAGTGAAGTCTGAAGAACCCGCGTTTTTCTCCGGTTTCAAGTTTAAGTACCGCTTTGCGGCAAAGCTCCCGCACTTCATTGACTCCGTAAACATGCACGTCTCCGTGTCCGGTCAGATTAATGATCGGAAGCTCGATATAATTGAAGAACCAGAGCCCGAGCGCCGTTTTTGCAGTCATATCACGCAGTATCAGCCTTCCGCCGGGGCGAAGGACGCGATATACGCTGTTGAAGAAATTCTGCACATTCGGGTAATGATGAAAGCTCTGACAGCAGATCACAACATCGAACGACTGATCGGCGAAAGGAAGATTTTCGCAGTCTCCGACTACCAGTTCCACACCTTCCATATTCTTTGACTTTGCGACTTCGATCATTTCGGGCGTTAGGTCAATACCGGTATAGTGCTTTTCCGGGTATTTTTCGTGCAGCAGCGTAAGCATCGGTGCCGGTCCGCAGCCACAGTCCAGAAGATCGGTGAAGGGCTCCTTTTCAAGCTCTTTAAGCACATCGGGGTAATCCTTCTTGCACATTTTGTAAACGCCGCCCTTATCTGTCTCATAGACTTTTGCGGCTTTTGCGAACTCCTTTTTCGAGAGCTGCTTATATTCTGTATCTGTCATTTGTCTTGCCTTTCTTTGTGATGCCGTATAGAATCAAGAGGATCCGGAAATAAAAGTCAACGCAGTAAGCGCCTGCTAACCACATTATACTATCACATTTAATAAGAAATGTCAATACTTTTTTCGCAATAAAATGCTTGACAGATCGAATTGAAAGTGATATAATAATTCAGTTAGCGGGCGCTAATTATTACGTTGCACGAAAGAGGGTCGGGATCATGACAACATACAACGACATCGGAATAAGCGGCGTTCCCGACCGGAAGCGGATTCGGAAGTTGTTTACCATAGGCTTGCTTGCAGGGATAACCGTGTTTATCGGAGATTTTATTCTCGGATTCCGCACAGGAGACGAGAACCTGACCGGACTTGAACAGAAGCTGTCGTCATATCTGTCGATGAACGATACCGAGATATTTATATCTGCGTTTCTCGGTTTTATCGGAATACCGCTCGAAGGGTTGTGCTATTTCGGAATTTACAGGCTTATAGCGCCGAATTCGATCAAATGGGCTCACGTTTACCGTTCGGGCGTGATCGGTTATCTGATATTTGGGGCGTGCGGTGTACACGTTCCGTGCCTTGCCTGTGTTTACTTCTATAAATATGCTGTCGCAGTAAGCCCGGCCACCGCATTTGATGATGCGATAAAATTCGGGATGTATTTTCTGCTTCCCGGAACTATCGCGTTTCTGATATTCTTTATTGTACAGTCTGTTGCACATATCTACGCTTTCGCAAAAAGGCTTACGCCGTACCCGAAATGGTGCTGGATATTCTGTATGCCCGTAGGGATGGCATTTACAATGCTTTTGAAATTTGCTGGAAACAACGCACTTGCAAACGCGCTTACTGCCGCCTGGATAAGCATCGGGAATATATGGATGTTCGGCGGACTTCTGATAATGATGAAGAAAGCCGGATCGGAGGATAAATAGATGACGGGATACGATCATTTACCGATAGAAAAGCTGCCATATCCAAAGAAGTACAAAAAATGGCTGAAGGAGCGCTACGGTGAAGAAGCCGATAGAATATGGGCTCAGACGGTCAGACAATACAATGATTATCTGCATGACCTGCCGGATTACGGCGGGAAAAAGAACGGTCACGCAATAGCGATATACGGCGGTATCCTTATGTTCGCATGGTATGTATCTCTGCCCGATCAGCCTCCGATCGCCGAACTCCAGCCGTTTGTAAATTCGCTTTTTATGGGTTCGTTCACAAGGCTCGGTAAAATTTTCGATCTCAACCGCCCGCGCGATATGAAACTCATCGACATGATATTCCGCAGATCAGGAAACAGGGACAGAAAAGACATTGAGCATTACCCGGCAGGATTTGTCAATGTCGATGTACCTTACGACAAGGAGCATCACACCGCGAGATATTATTTCAAGCAATGCCCGAACGCCGAGTTTGCAAAGGCGCATGGACTTCTTCATGTTCTCCCGCTTGGCTGCAACTGCGATTTCTTCGGCATTTCCGAGATACACGGAACACTTATCCGCTGCGGGACATGCGGCAATTCGGATGTTTGTGATTATTGTGTTGTCGGGAACAAAAACCCGCTTGCGTCGGAATACGAGATCGTTACGGACGAGAACGGATTTTTAATAAGCAGAAAGAAATAATTATATATATTTTTACGCAGCAGTTAGCGATTTCTAACTGCAAAAGGAGGATATTATCTTGAAAACAGACCCGAATTTCAACTGTATGTCGGTCATCAACGGCTACGCTGGCGGTCATCGTCACATGATAACCACAGGGCGAATACTTGCCGCAGTCAGCGCATTTATGGCGCTTGTACCGTTCTACGACCTGTGGCAGATCATCCGCATTGCCGTAATGGGCGAAGACCCCGCCGGGATAGCTTCGATAGCATGGACGGCGGTCGCGTGGACTGTCGGCTCACTACTCGTGTATATCGGTGCGCTGATGTGTACGCATATCGCGGCGTTCCGCGTTCAGGCAAGTATGCGAAGCACGCTTATGCGCAGGATAATGACGCTTCCGCTCGGAGTTTTTGACGAGGACGGCACAGGTAAGATTCGACGCACGGTGAACGACTCCACTGCCGCCACCGAGACATTTATCGCGCACAATCTTCCCGATAAGTCGGTAGCTGCCGCGACACCGATAGGCCTTGCCGCGCTGCTGCTGATATTCGACTGGCGCATAGGACTTATCTGTGTTATCCCCGCACTTATCGGATTCGGATTTCTTATGACCATGATGGGCAAGGGCATGCAGGAGAAAATGGCGGAGTACCAGAACGCACTCGATACAATGAGCAGTGAGGCTACCGAGTACGTCCGCGGCATCCCCGTCGTGAAGGTTTTCGGGCAGTCGGTACATTCGTTCACACGCTTCAAAAACGCGATAGACGGCTACAGCAAATGGGCGACGGATTACACGATAATGCTGCGCCCGAAAATGGCGGCGTTCATGACCTGTATCAACGCTGTGTTCGCATTCATCGTTCTTACGGCGTACCTGTTTTCGGGCGGCGGAATGACTCCGGAGCTGATTCTCAACATCATGTACTACATCATCGTTACACCGCTGTTCACGGTCACGCTCACGAAGATCGCGTATTCCGGCGAGCAGGAAATGGTAGTCGAGTACGCGCTCAAGCGCATTGATTCGATACTTTCCGTTGAGCCGCTCAAAACCGCGGAAAAAAACGAAACTCCCGCCGATAATTCGGTAGAACTTACAAATGTCTGCTACCGTTATACCGGCGCAAGCTCCGATGCCGTGCATGACCTGAGTCTGCATATCAACGCGGGTGAACACGTCGCTTTTGTGGGTCCCTCGGGCGGCGGAAAAACAACGACTGCCGAGCTTATAGCGCGGTTCTTCGATGTCACCGAAGGCTCGATAAAAATAGGCGGCGCGGACATCCGAAACATTCCGCAGGACGAGCTGATGAAACAGGTCTCGTTCGTATTTCAGGACAGCAAGCTGCTGAAATTGTCGATTCTTGAAAATGTACGGCTCGGAAGACCCAGTGCAACCGAAGCCGAAGTGCTTGACGCGCTCGAAAAGGCGCAGTGCGGCGACATAATCGAGAAGCTCCCCGACGGCATAAATACTGTCATCGGCACAAAGGGAGTTTACCTTTCCGGCGGTGAGCAGCAGCGAATTTCGATAGCCCGTGCGATACTCAAAAATGCACCCGTTATCATTCTCGATGAGGCTACCGCGTTTGCCGACCCCGACAACGAAACAAAGGTTCAGGCTGCGTTGGAAGTTCTCGCAAAGGGCAAAACGCTGATAATGATAGCGCACAGACTGAGCACCGTCAAGAACGCCGACTGCATCTATGTCATGCAGAACGGAACAGTCACGGAAAGCGGAACGCATGATGAACTTATGGAACGCGGCAGTGTTTACAGTCAGATGTTTGAGGAATATACCCGCTCGGTCAACTGGAAGGTAGGTGCTTGAAATGATAAAGTATTTACAACACAAATTCGCGCTTTCACGTGCGGGCGCAAAGGATATGATAAAGGCGTGTATCAGCGTCACGGTGACGAATATCACGTTCATGATGACCGCGGGTATTCTCTACCTTCTGATAAGCGATATGCTTGACGGCGGGCTCATAACAGACCGTCTGCCTATCTATATCGGCGGCTCCGTAGGCTTGCTTGTTTTAATTTGGATAGCGAACTACTTTCAGTACAACGCGACATTCTTAACTACTTACAGAGAGAGCGGCGTGCGCCGTACCACACTTGCGGAGAGGCTGAGAAAACTCCCGCTGTCGTTCTTCGGGAAGAAAGACCTGTCCGACCTCACGACCACGATAATGTCGGACTGTGCGATGATCGAGACAGCGTCGAGCCACTGGATACCGGAGCTTATTGGTGCGCTGATCTCAACGGGACTTGTTGGGATAAGCCTTTTCATCTTCTTTGACTGGCGTATCGTGCTTGCGAGCTTCTGGGTAATTCCCGCGTCATTCCTGCTGATTTTTGCATCCTCGAAGGCTCAGAAAAACGCGGTGAGAAAAAACAACCGTGTGAAAATGGAGCTTGCCGACGGAATACAGGAAGCGCTTGAATCGGTTCGTGATCTGCGTGCGAACAACGCGCAGGACAGGTATATGCGCGGGCTCGATGTGAAGATAAATAACGTCGAAAAATACGCTCTTTTCACGGAACTGAAACTTGCGGTTTTCGTAAATGCAGCCGCAATAATCCTCAAAGTTGGCATTGCCACAACTGCGCTTGTGGGCGGAGCTCTGTTCGAAACGGGTGAGATAACGCTGCTGACATTTTTTATGTTCCTGATGCTCGTTTCGAGGCTCTACGACCCGATGAATATAACGCTCCAGAATTTTGCGGCGATAATCGCAAGCACTGTGCAGTGCGAACGCCTTGACGAAGTTCTCTCACACGACATTCAGACCGGCGACGAAAAGATGACTAATAACGGCTACGACATAAATTTCGACCACGTTTCGTTCTCGTATTCCGACGATACCGCGGTGCTTAAAGACGTTTCATTCACCGCTAAACAGGGCGAAGTCACCGCGCTTATCGGGCCTTCCGGCGGCGGTAAGACTACCGTTTCCCGTCTTGCGGCACGTTTCTGGGATACTACCGGCGGCACGATAACACTCGGCGGAATGGACATTTCAAAGGTAGATCCCGAGACGCTTTTCTCGGCATTCTCGATCGTATTTCAGGACGTTACGCTGTTCAATCAGACGGTCATGGAGAATATCCGCATAGGCAAAAAGGGCGCGACGGACGAGGAAGTCATACAGGCGGCGAAGCTCGCGAACTGTGACGAGTTCGTGTCGAAGCTCCCCTACGGCTATAACACAATGATCGGCGAGAACGGAAGCGAGCTTTCTGGCGGCGAACGCCAGCGTATCTCGATAGCACGTGCGTTCCTCAAAGACGCGCCCGTTATACTGCTTGATGAAGCTACGGCTTCTCTTGATGTCGAGAACGAGACCGAAATACAGCAGGCGCTCTCTGCGCTGATAAGAAACAAGACCGTTTTGATAATCGCTCATCGTATGCGTACAGTCGCGGGCGCAAACAAGATAGTCGTGCTGTCTGACGGCGTTGTCGCCGAGCAAGGCGCACCCGACGATCTGCTCGCTAAAAACGGCATTTTCGCGCAGATGGCAAAACTGCAAAGCGAGGGGCAGAACTGGGCGATAGCGTAAATAATGCCTTCTGGCATTAAATATATTTTTGAAAGGAAGAATAAAAAATGAGTGCTTGGAAAAACATTGCATTACTTGCGGGAGGCTTTCTTATCGGAACGGCGGGAGTGAAAATTCTCGGCTCAAAGGAAGCAAGAAAGGCTTATGCTCACACAACTGCCGCAGTGATACGCGCGAAGGACTGCGTTATGACAAAGGCGGACGAGATACGCGAAGGCTGCGGCGATATTCTCGCGGAGGCGCGTGACATCAACGAAAAGAAAGCTGCGGAATGTCCTGAAACTATTGAAGATGAAAGCGAAAATTCTGTCGAAGAAACGGAGACGAAAGAGGAATGAAATGCGCCATTCTTCATGAATCGAGCGGGCGAATGAGGGTACATATCGGGCGCGGCAGAATGACGCTTAAACAGGCGGATATTCTCGAATACTATCTACGCTCGAAACCCTTTATCCGTGACGTAAAGGTGTATGACCGCACCGGCGATGCCGTGATATTTTATCGCGGCGACAAGTGTGATGTTGCTGCCGCGCTCTCGAAATTCACATACAACGACGAGAAAATATGCGCTCTCGTACCGGAGCACACGGGCAGAGAGCTTGACCGGCAATTCGAGGACAAACTGATTTTTCTGCTTGCGAAAAAGGCGTTTTCAATGCTGTTTCTGCCCGAAAAAATACGCTTTGCGATCGCAGTAATAAAATCTCTGAAATACGTCGGTGAGGCGCTGAAATGTATCGCGAAACGTGAAATGCGCGTCGAGATACTTGACGCGACTGCAATAGTCGTTTCACTGCTTCGCGGCGACAGAAAGACAGCGGCATCGGTGATGTTCCTGCTGACCCTCGGCGAGCTGCTCGAAGACTGGACGCACAAGCGCTCTGTCGATGATCTTGCGCGGACAATGTCGCTCGGGGTCGATAAAGTATGGCTGATAAGCGGCGGCTCGGAAGTCCTCGTTCCGATAAATACCGTCGAAGCGGGTGCCGAAATATCCGTTCGCACGGGAAGTATGATACCGCTCGACGGAGTTGTCATCGCGGGTGAAGCCGAGGTAAATCAGGCTTCGATGACAGGCGAGTCGATGCCCGTTCACAAGAAGTCCGGAAGCTATGTTTACGCGGGTACTGTCGTCGAGGACGGAAGCGTTATCCTGCGTGTTGACAAGACCTCGGGAAGCGGCAAATACGACCGCATTGTCAAGATGATCGAGGAGTCGGAAAAGCTGAAATCCAATGCCGAAAGCAAGGCTTCGCGGCTCGCCGATAAGCTCGTTCCGTACAGCCTCGGCGGCACGCTGCTGACGTATCTTCTGACGCGAAACACGACAAAAGCGCTGTCCATTCTTATGGTGGATTTTTCCTGCGCATTAAAGCTCGCGATGCCGATCTCGGTGATCGCGGCTATGCGTGAGTGCGGCAGTTACGGCATCACAGTCAAGGGCGGCAAATTCCTTGAAGCTGTCGCGGAAGCGGACACTATCGTGTTCGACAAGACCGGTACGCTCACCCACGCGGAGCCGAGAGTTGCAAAGATCGTGACTTTCGGAAACTGCGATGAAGCCGAATGTCTGCGGTTGGCGGCATGTCTCGAAGAGCATTACCCGCACTCGATAGCAAACGCAGTCGTGAACGAGGCCGAACTGCGCGGACTGCTCCACGAGGAAAAACACTCGGCTGTGCAGTACGTTGTCGCGCATGGCATTTCAAGCTCGATAGACGGCAAGAAGACTGTTATCGGAAGCTATCATTTTGTTTTTGAGGATGAGTGCGCAACAATTCCCGACGGCGAGGAAACAAAGCTGGACAGACTCCCGAGCGAGTATTCGCACCTGTATCTTGCGGTCGGCGGAGTTCTCGCGGCTGTTATCTGTATCGAAGATCCGCTGCGTGATGAGGCTGCCGACATTGTCTCGAAGCTGAAAGAGCTCGGTATTAAAAAGACTGTGATGATTACCGGAGACAGCAAGCGCACTGCCGAAGCTGTGGCAGCTGCGGTCGGCGTTGACGAGTATTATTACGAGGTGCTGCCAGAGGACAAAGCGGAGTTCATCAGGCGTGAACACGTAGCCGGACGCAAGGTTATAATGATAGGCGACGGCGTGAACGACTCCCCTGCCCTGTCCGAAGCCGATGTGGGAATTGCCATAAGCACGGGCGCGGCAATAGCCCGTGAGATCGCCGACATAACCATTTCGGCAGATGACCTGTACTGTCTGCTTAAACTGCGTAAGATAAGCACGGCGCTGATGAAGCGCATAGGGTTCAACTACCGCTCGATAATCGGGTTCAATCTCGCGCTTATCCTGCTCGGGGTCGCGGGTGTGATACCGCCGACGACATCCGCGCTGCTGCACAATTCTTCGACTGTGCTGATAGGTACCGCGAGCATGAGAAATTATCTCGGAAAGGAAGATGCAAATGAAACAGCATAAATTCTGGGCATGGGCAATGATATTCTGCCTTTTTATGGTAATGGTTACAGGCTACAGGCACAAATGATGAAAGGCAAGTGTTGATATGAAATATTCCGGAGCGCCCGCAGGTATGTGGATACTGTTTTGCAGCTCGTTCCGAAAGGCTTTGACAACGGTGCTGAACTACGATCGTGAGACTGCAAAAAGCATTACCGCGAATGCAAAACAAAGATTCAAAAAGATCATCGGAAGCTTGCCCGAATTTGAAAAAGGCGACAGGTTCAAATCCAATATAATAAGCTGTGCTATGCTCTCGGTATTCATTCTGAATCTGCCTCAAAAGCCTACTGTTGAACAGATCACGGAATACTACAAAGCCGGCATGGCGACCGGTGCGATGAAGTGGTTCTGCAAAAAAGGCAGCAAGAAAAAATTCGGCCCCGAAGATATTTCGGGAATGAAAAAAACCGCTGATTTTAAAGCTGCGGACAGAAATCCGTACTCGTGGAATATGGACTTCCGCGAGTACGAGGACGGCAGCGGATACGAGGCGAAATTCTACAAATGCGGCATATGCACGCTGATGAAGGAGCTCGGACTTTACGAGTATGTCCCCGCGATGTGCACGCTTGACTACACCATGGCTGATCTCAGCGGAGTGAGCGATTTCGTGCGGGAATACACACTTGCGTCGGGCGGACCGTACTGTGACTGCGGGTACAAAAAGAAAGGATAACAAACATCCCCGCTGAACGATTTTGTTCAACGGGGATATTTGAAAATGGAGAGGATCGAAGGTTTCTTTATAAAACCTTCCGGTAACTGCTAACTTATACAGAACTGCTCAAGCACTGTCTTCAATGCGTTCGCGCTGGCATTGTGTATCTTGGCGACCCGAAAGCTCTGTTTCTGCGCCTTCTGATCGACCTTGTGTGCCATTTTATGTGAGCAGGTATTCGTGAATAAGACGACAAGATCGGGACTTCCGAGCTTGTTCTCGAAATCCGCGGGCATTTGTGTGAACACCTTTGATTTGCAGTTATAGCTGCTGCAGATCTCCTTGTATCTTGTCGCCATGCGGTCGTTGCCGCCTACAACTACTACGCTCATAATTCAACTTACGAGCTCTTCGCCAAGCTTACGAAGCTCGGCAAGCTCGGTTTCGTTCGGTTCGAGATTTACGGTATATCCCGCGTCATTCACGATCGTTGCACCTGCGGCTCTGACGCGTTCTTCCCATGTTCTCATAAATTGTCCGTCGCCCCAATCATACGAGCCGAAAAGCACGATCTTCTTGCCGCTTATTTTATCCTCTATACCCGCGAAGAACGGTTCGAACTCCGATTCTTCGAGAACTTCGTCACCCATTGCGGGACTTCCCAAACCGAGCGCGTCGAAATCCGCGATGTTGCCGTTAAAATCTGTAACACTTATTGCCTCGACTCCTGCGCCCTGAGCGACCGCCTTTGCCATAGCCTCGGTATTGCCCGTGCCGCTCCAATAAATAACTGCTGCTGCCATAAAATGACCTCCTACTGTTTTATGAAATTCTGAGAGCGCGATAAATGTCGCAGCCCTCGTTAAGTTTATTGCACAGAAATTTTCTGCACTTTTCGTAGTTTGCAAATGTCCGCTTCGCGCGTTCCTCGGAGCCGTAAACTTTCCAGCACCCGCAGAGTTTGTAGTTACAGCCGTTGTTCGCAATAAAGCCCTTAACATCCTCGGCGGGATAGTCGAGAAACAGCCCGATCTCGTGCGGAAATTCACATTCACACATACGTTCTGAAAGCCGTGTGAGCATAGCTTCGAGCCCGCCGTTTACATCATATCCTTCGGCATTCAGCATCGCCGCCGTCTCGGTCTCGCGAAGTCTTGCATACAGCTTCTTCTCGTTGTAAACAAGCAGTACGCAGCGCGTTTCACACAGGTGCATTATGCGTATTTTCAGACCTCTCTCGGCTGCGCGGCGGTTGAAGATACGTAGATGAATGTTGATATCGAACTCTGAGCAGGACAGCGCGATAAGGCTCGCACACTTTATTCCCATTAACGTCGGAGCCGTATGGAACGCGAGCTTTCGATTAAAGCTGAAATATTCTTCTTTGGACATTTTATCACCGCCTTGGTTAGCATTCGCTAACTGTATATATTATATCACCAAAATGCGATATTGTCAAGGGTTTTTTGAAAAATTTTTGTATTGACATTTCGGAGATCTTGTGATATTATAATACAGTTAGCAAATGCTTACTATACGAAATAAAGGAGAGAAAACTATATGATAAAATATGATATAACTAAGCCGATAGTGCTTAAAACAGGCGTTTATAAACTCAGCGATGACAGAAATTTTGACTACCAGCTCAACCGTGTCATCAACTGGGACGGCGGCAGGCTGGAAGATGTCGAGCCTGTCGCATCGAAGATAAAAACAAGCGTGGACTGGAAACGCGAGCTGATCCAGCTCGGTGACATTGCTATGATTGAGGAACGCACCGGAAACGCTATCGCTTACTACCGCATGAGCGAGTTTTTCATGTACGACGGCGACCCCGATAAGCGCAAATACTACGAGCTTGCAACGAAACTGTTTTACGAGTATTACGCGGATTATTTCGAGGGCGATGACCCTCGCATAGAGCGATACGATATACCGTATGAGAATGTGAAGCTCCCCGTGATGCACGTTAAGCCATCCGGTGAAAGCAAAGGAAAAATACTGATTCACGGCGGTAATGACAGCTACTTCGAGGAATTCTTGTTCTCGCTGCTGTATCTGCAAGAAAAGGGCTTTGAGGTGTATCTGTTCGAGGGTCCCGGACAGGGCGGAGTTATGCGCACGCAAGGAATGCACTTCACATACGAGTGGGAAAAGCCGGTCAAGGCTGTGCTTGATTTCTTTGACTTGTCGGATATAACGATAGTCGGAATCTCCCTCGGCGGGTACCTTGCTCCGAGAGCCGCGGCGTTCGACAAGCGCATCACGAAAGTCGTTGCATGGTCGGTATTTCCGTGCTTTCAGGATATTCTTGTGAGTATGCAGCCGCAGTCAACACAGCGTGCATTCCACACTCTGATGAAGCTTCACGCCCGCCCGCTGCTCAACCTCGTGTTCGGTAAGAAAGCGAAAAGCTCGCCGATAATCGACTGGGACATAAAGCACGGCTGTTACGCTTATGAAGCCAAGGACGCGTACAGTTACGCGAAGAAGCTGAAGCTCTACGATCTCGAACCTGTCGCGGACAGGATAACGCAGGACGTGCTTATCCTCGGCGCAAACGGCGATCACTTCATAGATTACCGTCTAATCGGGCGCGAGATAAATATGCTCACGAATGTTACGAGTCTTACATTCCGTCTTTTCACCGACAAGGAAAACTCACAGAACCACTGCAATGTCGGCAACGGGAAGTTAGCGCTCGATACTATTTGCAGGTGGATAGACGAAATGAACGATAGAAACATTTGACGTATAAAGTAGCAGATATGACCGTACACGAATTCGGACAAGAAAACCAAAAGACGGTAGTGCTGATACACCCGTCTCTCGTTATGTGGGATTACTTTGAGTATGTGAGACCTCTTCTCGAAAAGAAATATCACCTCGATATACCTGCGCTTCCAGGCTATGACCCGGACGAAAAGTGCGATTATACCTCTGTTGAGCAGATAGCGCGTGATATTGAGGACTGGCTGATCGTAAACAACGGCGGTGAAGCAGATTGCATTTACGGATGTTCAATGGGCGGCTCTATAGTGGCGCGAATCCTCGCAGATAACAGAACGGCAATAAACAGTGCAGTCATTGACGGCGGGATAACCCCGTATCAGCTCCCGCGACCCATAACATTTTTCATAGCCCTTCGCGACTTTCTGATGATACTGCTCGGCAGGATCGGCGGCACGAAGCTGCTCGAAAAAGCATTTTCCGCGGATGAATATACCGAAGAAGATATTGCTTATGTTACGAAAGTACTGCGAATGATAAGTCTCAAAACGATCTGGAGGACATTCGACTCCTGCAACAATTACTCAATGCCGAAACAGATCACAACAAGCTGCAAAACGATAGAATACTGGCTTGCGGAATCAGAGATAAAGGCAAGAAAGTGGGATATCAGATATGTCCGCAAAGCCTTTCCGGGCACTGTTTTCCGCAAAGTGAAAGGCATCGGGCACGCAGGACTTGCCACGCTTCGCCCGGAGGATTTCGCTGAAGGGATAAACAGGATCCTGAAATAAAACAGAACGCAACCGACTTATTGTTTTTCGAGCCTGAATATTCTTCTGCAAACGCTTTCAATAAACTCGGTGTCGTGCGTAACAACGATCGAAATAACCCCTTTTTCCGACAGCTTTTTCAGCAGTTTTCCGACAAGCAGCATACTTCTGTAATCGAGTCCGCTCGTAGGTTCATCGAGTAACAGGATCTTTCTGCCGGAGGCATACGCCGCCGCAATCGCGAGCCTTTGCTTCTGGCCGCCCGACAGACTTTGCGGATGTCTGTCCTCAAGCCCGGAAAGCCCTGTTTCGCAGAGAATCGAAGAAAGCGTCTGCTCGTCCATAACGCTATTTTCGAGCAGTATTTCATTTCTTACAGAGTCCGAAAAAAGCTGGTAATTCACGTCCTGCATAACGAGTCCGCACATCCTTCGACGCAGCCTTGCGGAGAGCGCTTTGCCGTTGTATTTTATAATACCTTTTTTCGGCTTACAAAGCCCGGCGAGAGCACGGAGAAGAGTAGTTTTTCCCGCCCCATTACTGCCGACTATCCCGATGATCTCTCCGGGATATGCTTCAAATCCGAGATTGTTCTGTACGATATGTTTCTTGTAAGCAAGTGTTATCCCATTCATTGCGAGAACGGGCTTTTCTGTGTGTAGCGATAGTTCCGACGTTAGCTTAATATCATTTTTGTGCAGCTTACGAAGTCCGAGCTCTTTGCGCTCGTCTTCTGTCATCGAATAGAAATCAACAGCTTCATACCGCTTTTTGATCTCACCACCGGAAATGTGCAGCACCGTATCGGCTATGCCTTCGAGATAATAAAGCCTGTGCTCGGCTATGATGATCGTCTTACCGATTTCTTTCATTTTAGCTATCACAGCCCGTATCTCGTCTATTGCTTCGGGATCGAGATTCGCTGACGGTTCATCGAGCACGATAATGTCATTGTCTGAAACGTATGCGCTCGCAAAGGCGATGCGCTGTTTTTCTCCACCCGACATTTCGAACATACTTTTGTATCGCAGGCTTTCGATCTTCAGATCCGAAACTGTCCTTTCGAGTCGTTCGTTTATTACATCGACCGGCATCCCACGGTTTTCAAGTCCGTATGTTATCTCGCTTTCGGCATCGGTATTGAAGAACTGTGTTTTCGGGTTCTGGAAAACGCTTGAAACCTTTGCGGCGAGCTCGTACATCGGGACATTATCGGTGCACTTCTCGTCAATAAAAACACTCCCGTCAAGCCTTCCCGGAATAAGGTTAGGAATAATGCCATTTATGGTTTTCAGTATCGTCGATTTTCCGCAGCCGGATGCCCCGCAAAGCAGAACACATTCGCCTTTCTTCACGCTCATGTCAATGCCGCGTATTTCCGGGGCTTTTTCCATATCTTCGCCGTAACCGAAGCTGACACTTTGCAGTTCAAGCATTATGCAGCACCTCCGTATTCCCGCCAGACACAGAAAGCCGTGACCGCGGCTGTGATGAACAGCGCCGTATAGTCACGCATCCCGAGCGGTCTGTAATTGCGGCAGGCAGGTGTTGCGGGGGCGTCGATACCTCTCGTAACAGCGGCGGCGGAAAGCTCGTCGGATGTGTTTATCGCCGAAACGAACAGCGGCACAAGCTGACATTCCAGCCTGCGATACATCCGCCTGAACGGGTCTCTGACACCTGCCGAAACGTTTCTCATTTTCATCGCCTCGCGTATGTGGAGCCATTCCTCTTTAAGCGCGGGTATGTATCTTACAGCAACTGCGAGCGTGATCGTAACACCTTTCGGAACGTGCATTCTGGTGAACGTCGCAGTCATCTGGCTTACTTTTGTGTTGCGGTACAGCAGAACTATACACATTATGGTCGGGAAGAAGCTGCGTATGTTCACGACCGGAAGGGACAGCAGAGATACCGCAGTCTGCGGCATTACAGGAAAAAGCACGAACTGCGTTAAAAGCATCAGCGCGTAGCATATCAGCAGCTTCGGCATGAACGAGCCTTTTGATGAGATAAGCATTAAAAGCGTTATAGCCGTCATTATCCCTATCTCGACAAGAATGTCAGTGTTAAGACTCGAACAGGTAGCCGACAGCACGGTCATTACAATGTATGTCCGGACATCGAGAGTCATACAAGACCCGCTTTTCTGAGGTGCTTTTTCATTATCGCCTTACCGATAGCGATACCGACAAATGTGCAAAGAGCGGTAGCCGCGATAACAACAGCCCACAGCCACTTTATTCCGTACATCTGACGCATCTGCTCAACAATAGTTCCGTCGATACCGTGAGCAAGAGCGTCATCGCAGTATTTGTCCGTGAATATGAAGTTTTCCGCCATACCGATAACCGACATATAAAGCGTATATACAAGCCCCGAAACTGTTATTTTAGCGGAGTCGGGACGTTCCTTGCCGAGTATTACTTCCGCTGCGAAAGACAGGAGTATGATACCGACAGAGCCCACAATACCTTCGATAAGCCCGCTCGCAAAGAAGTAAGCGCACGGTACTATGCCGAATATCAGTACCGCAAAGCGTTTCGGCACCTTGCAGCTGACGATAACGTAAAGGATGCCGACGAAGAACGAAGCGACCGCCGGATAGAAGATCGCCGTATATCCCGAAATGTTCATTACCGCCGCGAGTGCCATCCCGACCATTGCGATAAGGCTGAAAATGCCGCAGGTAATAAAATCTTTTCCCTGAAGTTTATTGTTATTTGCTCTGTTCATATTACTTTATCCTCCAGCTTCCCGCGTGCTCCTGTTCATTCCACAGAGCCGCGTACAGACCTTTATTTTTAAGCAGTTCCTCATGTGTGCCGCATTCCGCGATCCTACCGCTATCGAGGACTGCTATCCTGTCGGCGTTGCAGACAGACTGCAAACGGTGTGCGATCACTATGACGGTCTTATCCCGGACGAGTGCGGATATTGCCTGCTGGATGAACACTTCGTTCTCGGGGTCAAGCGAGGAAGTCGCTTCATCAAGCAATACCACAGGCGCGTCTTTGAGAAGTGCGCGCGCGATCGAGATACGCTGTTTCTCGCCGCCCGACAGCGTAGAGCCGCCTTCTCCGACCATAGTGTCATAGCCATTGGGGAGAGCCGTTATAAAATCGTGGCATGCAGCTTTCTTTGCAGCTTCGACTATTTCGTCATGTGTCGCATCAGGCTTTCCCATACGGATATTCTCTTCTATGGTATCGTGGAACAGGTAAACGTCCTGGAACACAACGCTTATCTTTGATACAAGTTCTTCCGTAGGGATATCATTTATCGGAACTCCACCCATTTTTATCACACCGCCGGATGTGTCCCAGAACCGTGCGATAAGCCGCGTGATCGTTGATTTTCCCGAACCCGACGGTCCCACAAGCGCGGTAACACTTTTCGACGGGAACGAAAGGTCGATGCCGTGAAGCACCTCTGTGCTGCCGTAACCGAAGCTGACATTCCTGAATTCGATATCCTCGCTTGCGGGGAGCTTCGGGTCTTTGGTTTCCGGGAGAGGCTTCTCCTCAAAAAGTTTTCTTATCCGGTCGCCGCAGCGCTTTGATCTTGCAAAATCCGCGATAAATGTGAACAGTATCAGAAACGGATCATATACCGTAAGCGACAGCAGCAGGAACGCTATGTAGTAAAACGGCGACAGTTCTCCGCCCGTAAGAAGGAGTGCTCCAGCGAGCATCACGACACCTATTCCGCAGTTGAGGATGAACCGTCCGATCATGCTTATCGGCGCAGCAGCGTGAGTTTCAAGCGCAATAGCCGAATGTCGCTGTTCGTTCAGCGATCTTTTAAGCGTTTCAAAATGCTCGCCTGCCATTCCGAAAGCCTTGAGCGTCTGTATGCCGCCGACATATTCAAGTATGCCCGAAGCCGCTTCCTGCTGCGATGTCTGTAAGTTCTCGCTCTCATGCCGCATTCGCTTCATAGAAATGAACGCAAAGGGTATCGAAAGCGGGATCACCGAGAACACCGCAAGCATCATTCTCACATCAAAAGCCGACAGGAATATTATCGCAAGCAAAAATCTTGTAAGTATCGTTGCGACCTGCGGAAGAAGCTGCTGGGTGAAATTCTCGATCTCGGAGTAGTCCCGTAACAGCACCGTGGACAGGTCTCCCGCATCGCGCTCGCTGTAAAAGCCCATGCTCAGCTTGTGGAGATGCTCACCCATTTCGATACGTGAAGTCTTTGTAGTTCCTATAAAGCCGATACAGAAATCGAGGTAGGATTTTTTACGGACAAAGAAGTATGCGATAAACTGTGCCAGAAGCACACCGGTGAGTATCCATATCCTGTCGGTCGGAAGCGAAGTCTCTGGGCTCGCCACAGGTATCAACAGAACATACGCAGCAAGCATCATCACCGCATACGGTATCGAGACGACGAAGCTGTCAAACATACACCACGCGAACAACTTCAGGTATTTTTTCGTCTGTCCGAGAGTCATCGTACGGAACCATTCTTTAAAGCCGCTCATGCCGTTCTCCCCTCCCCCGCGCTTTTTACCGTCCAGCGGTCACGCCGCTCGTTCGCGGCGACCATGTCCGCATATTCTGAACAGCCTTCAAGCAGCTCGGAATGTGTGCCGTTTCCAATAAGCCTGCCGTTTTTCATAACGAGTATGCGGTCGGCTTTTTCGACAGTCTTGAGTCTGTGTGCGATTATCAGAACGGTCTTGTCCT
>CAMVEM010000054.1 GCA_947166515.1 uncultured Clostridia bacterium
TGGGGACGAAGTCCCCACCTAAAAAGAACCCCTTCCCCTTTTAGGGGAAGGGGAAGGGGTTAGGGTCTTATTTCAGCATATCGCCGACGATTCCGCTGAGAGCCACAAGAGCCTCGTCGATCTTTGAGAGATCGGCAATGCCCGCCATAGCGCTGTCGGGCTTTCCGCCGCCCTTGCCGCCTGCGATCGCAGCGATCTGCTTTACGATCTGACCGGCATTTGCGCCTTTATCTATCGCTTCCTTACTGCAGATGCAGAGGAAATTGCCCTTGCCGTCAGAATGTCCGGCAAGTACCGCGATAAAGCTGTCGTATTTCGACTTTATGTCGTCGCCAGCCTTGCGCAGAGCGTCGCCGACCGTTCCTTCAAGCACAGCCGAGAACACCTTGATGCCGTTTATATCCGCCGCATTTGCTGTAAGATCGCCCATAGCGTTTGCGGAGAGCTGACGCTGGAGCTTGTCGATCTCCTTCTTTGCTTCGGAGAGCTCTGCGGTAACCGCCTCGCAGCGCTGAATAAGCGCATTCGGATTCGGTATCTTCAGGATATCTGCCGCTCCTGCGATCGTCTGCTTTGCGCTTTCGAGAGCTTCAAGCACGCCGTAGCCTGTTGTTGCTTCGATACGTCTTACGCCGGAAGCTACCGACGATTCTGAGAGTATCTTGAAAAGTCCCGCCTTTGATGTGTTGTCAAGGTGAGTACCGCCGCAGAATTCGGTCGAGAAGCCGTCCGCTGTGCTTACAACGCGTACAACGTCGCCGTATTTCTCGCCGAACAGTGCCATTGCGCCCTTCTTGCGGGCTTCCTCTATCGGAAGTTCCTCGGTTATTACATCAACGCCCTTTAATATCTCGGCGTTTACGATCTTCTCAACTTTTGCGATCTCTTCGGGAGTCATAGCGCTGAAATGCGAGAAGTCGAAACGTCCGATCTTCTCGTCAACATACGAACCTGCCTGATGGACATGATCGCCGAGCACCTGGCGCAGCGCCGCCTGGAGCAGATGCACAGAAGTGTGGGTGCGGTTAGTGGTGTTTCTGAGCTCCTGGTCAACTGTAGTGGTCACGGTGGCGGCGGTGAAGAATTCGCCGCGTGCAACGTTGCAGTAGCATACGAACTGTCCGCTTGCCGCCTTCTTGGTGTCAACAACGTTAAGTACGCTGTCGCCCGCGGTTATGGTACCTGTATCTCCTACCTGGCCGCCCATTTCTGCGTAGAACGGGGTCTTTTCGATGACAGCTATCACCTGATCGCCCTCGGACGCGCTCTGAACGCTTTCGCCGTCCTTAATGAGCGCAAGGAGCTTTGTTTCCTGCGTAAGTGTCTTATATCCCGTAAATTCGGTCTTGAATCCGGATACAGCATTCATAGAAGCTTCGTCCCAGCCGCCCTTGAACGCCTGGTTTGCGCGCGCGGTCTGCTTCTGGTTCAGCATGAGCTCCTTGAAGCGCTCTTCGTCAAGAGTAAGTCCCTTTTCTTCGAGTATCTCCTTGGTAAGATCGAGCGGGAAGCCGTAGGTGTCATGCAGTCTGAACGCGTCGTCGCCGCTGAGCACGCCATTCTCGCCAAGTCCCGCAATGAGATCGTTCAAGAGCTGAGAGCCCTTCTCGACTGTTTTGTTGAAGCTTTCTTCCTCGGTCGCTATTACCTTCTTGATATATTCGCTCTTTTCGGCAAGCTCAGGATATGCAGACTTGTTTTCCTCGATGACCTGATCGACTATCTCGGTAAGGAACGGCTTTGTCATGCCGAGAAGTCTGCCGTGTCTTGCAGCGCGGCGGAGAAGTCTGCGCAGAACGTAGCCGCGGCCCTCGTTGGACGGACGAACGCCGTCGCCTACCATGAATGTGGTCGCACGAGCATGGTCGGTGATGACGCGGATAGAAACATCGTCCTTGTGTTCAGCGCCGTAGGTCTTTCCGGTCACGGAGCAGATGCGCTTGATGATATTCTGTATGGTATCGACCTCGAACATGTTGTCAACGCCCTGCATTACGCATGCGAGACGTTCAAGTCCCATACCGGTGTCGATGTTCTTGTTTTTGAGCTGGGTGTAGTTGCCGTTGCCGTCGTTGTCAAACTGCGTGAACACGAGGTTCCATATCTCGATTATACGGTCGCAGTCGCCCGCCTGTTCAAAGCTTTCGAACGGGCCGTATTTCTCGCCGCGGTCGAAGTGTATCTCGGAGCAGGGGCCGCAGGGACCGCTTCCGTGCTCCCAGAAGTTATCCTTCTTGCCGAGCTTTACTATTCTGTCGCGCGGAACTCCGATCTCTTCTGCCCAGATGTCGCCGGCCTCGTCGTCCTGTTCGTAGATCGTTACCCAGAGCTTTTCGGGCTCTATTTCGAGCACTTTTGTGAGGTATTCCCACGCCCACGCGGTAGCTTCGTGCTTGAAATAATCGCCGAACGAGAAGTTTCCGAGCATCTCGAAATATGTGCCGTGGCGTGCGGTTTTGCCGACGTTTTCGATATCGGGTGTGCGTATGCACTTCTGGCAGGTTGTAACTCTCTTTCTGGGGGGAGTTTCAACGCCCTGGAAGAACTTTTTGAGCGGGGTCATACCCGCGTTGATGAGCAGGACGGAGTTATCGCCCTGCGGTACGAGCGGAGCCGATGCCATACGCAGGTGCTCCTTGCTCTCGAAAAATTTGAGATAGCTTTCTCTTAGTTCATTTAAGCCTGTCCACTTCATTTTTTGGTGCTCCTTAATAATTATTTGTTGTACATACTGTTATTTGTATCTTGTATCTGTGAAGTATATGTGCGAAGCGAGTCGCTTTCGCTTCCTTTCGCGTCCGAAAGGAAGCAGGGTGCGGGCCAGAGTCCCGCTCTCGTTCACTCTATCCCAAGAAACTTTGTTATATTATCCCACATCATCTTCTGACGCTCCGAGTCGGTGAAACCGAGACGGTCAAAGCGTTCGAGCTCTTCCTCGGCGCTCCACATGGGGTAATCTGTTCCGAAGAAAACTCTGTCCACGCCGTAGGCAAGTATGTATTCACGCGCCTGTTCGGGGGTTATGTATCCCATTGAACTTGAACAATCCACCCAGATATTTTCGAGCTCGGGGAGCTTCTTTGAGGCTTCGTCCCAGACGGTATAGCCGCCGAGGTGCGCTGCAATCATTCTTTGTCTCGGGAACCGGAGCGCCGCCGCCTTCATTCTGTCGGGATTGGAGTTATCATATCTTTTGTCGCCCGTGTGGAAGAGTATCGGAACTCTGTTATCAATGATCTCATACATCTCCATGGCGTGTTTGTCGTCTATGCGGAACTTCTGGCAGTCGGGGTGCAGCTTCACGCCTTTGAGTCCCATTGAGATGATACGATCTACTTCCGCTTCTATCTCAGCTGCGGACATTGACGGGTGGAGCGTGCAGAATCCAACGAACATTCCGTCGGACTCATCGACGCTTTTCTTGATAAAGTCGTTTATTTTTGGCACCTGATCGTGAGTTGTAGCGACCGAATGTACAAGGCAGCGCTCAACTCCGCTTTTCCGGCAGCTTTCTTTAAGTGTTGCAATTGTCCCGTCGAATGCCATATTCTTGTCATAGAATCTTCCGACGTTTTCGGAAGCCTTTACGGCGATCTTGTCAGGGTAGATGTGGACGTGACTGTCAAATATACGCATTTGTGTCCCCTTCTGTTCTGTTTATCTGTCTTTTTGTTATGTAACAGCTTATTATACCACTTTTTTTTACAGATTTCAATAGTTTTGGCGGTATTTTTATCGTATTGCAGGCACATGTGATGTTTTGTGCTTTTTCTGGTGCTATATATAATAGTATATCCGAGACCAATAGTTATTTTGAGGCAACGCCCCACCCCCAACCCCCTCCCCATAGGGGAGGGGGTATTTCTTGCGAGGGCGGAGCCCCCGCTCCCTGTTTACCCGGGTTTTTTATTATGTTGTGGGATTTCGGGCAAATCTCTTTTGGAAAATTGAAAAAATGGTATTGACAAACCGGTTTCATTAGTGTATAATAAATTAGTAATTTTTGATGCGCCACTAGCTCAGCTGGATAGAGTACTTGGCTACGAACCAAGGGGTCGGGGGTTCGAATCCCTCGTGGCGCGCCAGCGGCGACGGTCGGAGCGACTCCTGTCTCGGACTATCCGAGGCGGGATATTTTTCTGCCTTGCTGTCCGGAGCACAGATATACTTTGTGTAACGCAATCAGATATAATAAACCCTCATCAGCATATTAATGCGGACGAGGGTTGTTTTATTCACTGCTAACAACTTCCAAATATACTTTAAGCAGTTTTATTGCTTTTGCCTGTAGTTTTGGAGATAACGATTTGCATAAATCTATCAATTCACATTCAGTTTCATCTGTTTTTTCTTTGCTGCCATTAACGATATAATCAGTTGTAGCAAAAAGAGCAGCAGAAATTTTTCTTAATGTCGTTATAGTCATATTTTTTCTGCCTTTTTCTATATCTGCAAGGAACTGCACAGATATATCCGCTTTCTCTGCCAGCATTTCTCTGGTAAGGTTTTGTTGTTTCCTTAATGCGAATATTCTTTGCCCCACCTGTGAAATTTTTTCGTCCATAATACCACTCCTTAGATATATTTTAACCCAAACTATAGAAATAAAAAATCATCTATAGGTATTGACAAACAATATCTATAGTAGTATAATGTTAATAAAGAAGAAATATATAAGGAGTATCGACAATGAAATTGAATAAATTAATAACAATAATCTTACTTGCTTCAACTTTATTGACGGTTACAAGCTGTAATACAGGTTCAGCAAATAATTCCCCAGAATCTAATAACAGCACAGTTGAATCAGTTGATAAGGGAAATGATGAATTAAAAAAGGCGTATGGTTTGCTGGTTTCTGCCAGTGATAAACTTAAGTCTATGGCGAAAGTAATACAGAATGCATGGTATTATGGAATATACGGAAACAATCACAAGCACACTTATTCCGGCTTAGCACAACAAACAGGTTTGTCAAGCTCAGATATAGTGGAGGTGTGTAAAAATTATGGTATTTTTGAATCCAATTTAGATGAATTTTCTTATGATATATTAATTGTAAAAGAAGTTATGAACAAAAAAGGCTATTATGAAGATGTCTCAAGTTTGATAAACGAAGCAAAAACTAGCATACAGAATGTAACAAAAGATCTTGATAATTATAAAGATATGAAAAATTTTTACAGTACATGTAATGCATATTTGGAATGGGTAAGCAATCCCTCTGGTAATTTTAATCAAGCTCAAGATACTATAAATAACTATGAAAAGGAGATTAAAGATTACAAAAATGATATGGAATTTGATTACGGAAATTGATTTTGCTCTATATAAAAACTCCCCGCAGAAATCTGCGGGGAGTTTTGGTTATACTCAGATATTCACCTTTTCTATCTTCCAGATCTCCTTCGCGTAATCCGCGATAGTTCTGTCGGAGCTGAACTTTCCTGCCGAAGCCATATTCATCCAGCATTTCTTCGCAAATGCGAACTTGTCGGAATAATCCTTGTTGAGCTTTAGCTTTGCCTCAACATAGCTTTCGAGATCGCCGATAAGATGATAATTATCAGCTCTGTGCCAGTGAGCACCGTCCATGAGCGAGAAGTAAAGCTCGCGGAAATCACCGCTTCCGCCGTCGCTTACCGTACCGTCGATAAGGCTCCGTATAACTCTTCCGATCTTCGGATTCTTCTCGGTGAGGTATCTCGGATCGTATATCTTCATGATATTTTCGAGCTCCTCGACAGTCGCGCCGAAGATGTAGTTGTTCTCCTTGCCGGCTTCCTTGACTATTTCGACATTCGCGCCGTCGAGAGTTCCGAGCGTTACAGTACCGTTAAGCATGAGCTTCATGTTTCCGGTGCCGCTTGCTTCTGTTCCGGCAGTCGATATCTGCTCGGAAACATCAGCCGCAGTGACAAGCTTCTCCGCATAAGAAACGCGGTAGTTCTGCACAAACACGACTTTGAGAAGATCGCGGGTCTCGGGATCCTCGTTGACTATTCGGCCTATCTCATTGATATACTTGATGACAGCCTTCGCTCTGCGGTAGCCGGGAGCCGACTTCGCACCGAAAATGAACGTCATCGGGTGGAAATTCTTTATCGAGCCGTCCTTTATACCATAATATATCCACAGAATTCCGAACGCGTTCAGAAGCTGACGCTTGTATTCGTGCAGTCTCTTGATCTGAATGTCGAAAATGCTGTCGGGGTTTATCTCAACGCCCTCGTGCTCCTTGATATATTCCGCGAGCTGGACTTTCTTGGTGTGCTTTATATCCATGAAGCGTCCGAGCTCATTCTTGTTGTCTGCAAACCATTTGAGCTTCTGGAGCTGTTCAAGATCGGTCATCCACTCATTGCCCTTGTTGAGCTCGTTTATCAGCGCGGAAAGCTCCTTGTTGCAAAGCGCGAGCCAGCGGCGCGGCGTGATGCCATTCGTTTTGTTCTGGAACTTCTTCGGGTACAGCTTGTACCATTCCTTGAGCGCGTCCTTTTTGAGTATCTCGGTGTGTATCTCGGCAACGCCGTTTACATACGTCGAGCAGTAGATAGCCATTCTTGCCATGTGGATAACGTCACCGGCGACTATCTTCATCGGGTCTATGTCGTTCTTGAACATTCCCGCCTTGTAGAGCTCGCCTATGAACGCCTCGTTTATCTGGAGGATTATCTCGTAAATTCTCGGAACTACTTCCTTTATAAGGTCTGCGCCCCACTTTTCGAGCGCTTCCGCCATAATGGTGTGGTTCGTATAGTTGAATGTCTTCTTCGCGATCTCAAGGGCATCGAAGAAATCGAAGCTTTCTTCGTCAACGAGGATGCGGATAAGCTCCGGCACAGCGATAACGGGGTGCGTATCATTGAGCTGAATGGTGATCTTCTCGTTGAATTTGCGCATATCGCCGCCGTTTTTCTTGAATTTCTTCACAATATCGCGAACGGAAGCAGCAGAGAAGAAATATTCCTGCTTTAAGCGGAGTATCTTGCCCTCGCGCGTATCGTCGTTCGGGTAGAGAACGCGCGAGATATCCTCCGCCATTCTCTGCTCACGGCAGGCTTCGTCGTACTTCTGCGCGTTGAACAGATTGAAGTCGAACTCTTTGAGCGGTTCAGCCTGCCAGAGGCGCAGAGTACTTATATGATCGGTGCCGTAAGCGACTATCGGCATATCATACGGTACAGCAAGCACTGTCTGGTCGCCGTATTCGATAGTGAGAGCGTCGCCGTTCACGCGCTTGCTCCACGGATCGCCGTATCTTGTCCAGTCGTCGGCTTCTTCGCATTGGAAACCGTCCTTTATCGACTGTTTGAACAGACCGTATTTATAGCGTATGCCATAGCCGTCAAGCGGCAGATCAAGCGTTGCGGCGCTGTCGAGGAAGCACGCGGCAAGTCTTCCGAGGCCGCCGTTTCCGAGCGCTGCGTCTTCTATCTCTTCGAGGTCGGCGAGCTCTACGCCCTTTTCTTTGAGCGCTGCTGCAACATCTTCTTCAATGCCAAGGCAGAGCAGGTTGTTGTAGATAGCGCGTCCTACAAGGAATTCCATAGAGAAGTAGCACGCACGGCGGGTATTAAGGTGAGCTGCGCGGCTCTTTGCCCAGTTGTCTGCGATCATCTGCATAACAGCCTTAGATACCGCAAAGTGTATCTGCTGAGCACTCGCGCCGGCGAAATCTATATCATATTCCTCGGCGAGAGTCGTCTCGCACTGCTTTAAAAAATCATCTTTGTTGAACATCGTCTGTCGTCCTTTCAAAAAGTATTGTACATATTATACCACATTATAGCCTGTAAGTCAATGTTTTTTATTGTTTGTTGACAAAGCGTCGGAAATATGCTATGATACGCAAAGCAGGATATTTCCAGCTAAGCAAAATATTCTGTCAGGAACCCGTATGATGCAGGATCGGCGGTAATTCCCGGCAAGAGCAGCCAATGCTTCGTGCATTGCAAATGGCAGGCGGTCAATCCAGGCTCCCGGAAGGGAGTGATGCCCATGCTTGAAATTACTGCAGAACTTATCTGTATTGTGATCGGCAGTCTCGGCCAGGTATATACAATGGTACATACCTTGAAAGAGTTACGGCATAAAAAGAAATAACCGCCTCAGCTTCCAATTGAACGGTTATTTCTTATAACTATCTTGGGAGCGACCGTTTGTCGGCTGCTCTTGTTGCTTTTATTATACTATGTTTCCGGCTTCTTGTCAATAGGACGTTATACATATTATAATACATAGCATAAAATTATTCAGAAAATTTAAAAACAGGTGAAACTTTTTTGCCCGGACCGATGACTGCGTAAATGTAAGCGCTTGAAGAGGCGGAAATATCACAGTTTCGGAAGGTTTAAAATTTTTTAAAAAATTTTTAAATTAAGTGAAACTTTTTCGAAACAGTGAATGACTACCTCAATGTAAGCAGCCAAAACCGATGAACGAAAAACATGTTCTCGCGGTTCAAGATAGTTATTTTTAACAGTTTTTGTGAAATTTGTTCCAATATGGACACGCAATTTCCAAAATATGTTAAAAATGACTATTGAAAAATCAAAGAGTATTTTGTATAATAGTTTTTAGGTAATGGCAAAAAGCAATTACTAAAATATTTAGGAGGAATTTAATCATGAAGATTAACAAGACCCTTGCAGCGGGTATCGCTGCAACACTTGCCGTAACTTCCCTCACAGCTGTTTCCAGCGCTGTTGTACAGGCTTGGACATGGGATATGGCAAAGACATACGGCCAGATCAACTGGAATCCTACAGTAAGAAACTCTGCTAACAAGGCTCTCGAGCCCTGCGATCCCGGTGCTGCTTTTGACTATTTAACAGTTGATGACGTTGCCAGAAACTTCGCTATCGCTGGTTATGTTGACAACAACTCCGAAAACGGTGCACAGGTCAACACCAACGGCGACCACGACAGAGAATGGAACGACATAGTAAACGAATATGATTTCGACTACTATATTCCTTTCCTTGTAGATTTTGATGATGATGATCTGATGGCTTGCCTCGATTCTATAAGCATCACAATCCAGGGTAAGAAGCTGAGATCCGACGGTGCATCCACCGAAGATTATAGCCAGACCATTCCGCTCATCGCTGTTAAGTCCGTTTCTTACGGCGCAGACGTTTATGCAGAGGATGACGCTGCTGCTCAGGAGGATGAAAAGCTCGTAGGCGCTTCGAAAACAACTTCCGCAGGCTATATCCTTCCTATCTACACCAACGGTGCTCCCGCTGACAACGCTTTCCTTCCTGAAAGATATGTTCAGGTTGATAAGATCACCTTCAATGTAAAGACAAAGAACTACATGGTTACAACAGGCCTCAACCAGTCTGAATACACTCTGCTCAAGACTGAGCTCACAAGCAACGCTTGGGATGCTGCTCTTGGTTTCGACACAATAGACAGCGACGGCGCAACAGATCCTGATGAGGCAAATGAGCTCCAGCCTCTTACTGATAACAATAAGAACGTTGTACATTCTTGGGTAACCGGTTATACAAATGAGGACGGTACTCGTGCAGCTCAGATCAGAATCTCCCTTGCTGACGGTTTTGAACCTGATGCTAACGGTGTAAACAAGAACATCGTTGTATATCAGATCGCACAGGCAAGCGGCAAGCTTGGCGACGGCGACTTCAAGGTTTGGGGCAAGCCTTTCTGCATCGATGGCATTGGCGATCAGGTTGATACCACACTTGAGGCTGACGGCGTAAATGACGGTATGCTCCTCTTCTCGAAGATCGAATCTATCCTCCAGGGCGACATCTTCATCAAGTTCATAGGCGATGCTTCTTCCATGAAGACATACGATCAGTATGCTTGGCTGCCCAGAACTGAGAACCCTGCTGACGGCGACGAGATCATGGTAAGAGACGAGATCTGGAAGCTCTCCGATACAGCTGATTACAACTCTTCCTCTGTTGCTGACCGCGGTTCCGAGACAGTTTCTAACGACCAGACATACAACGTAACAGACGACAAGGGCAACGAAGGTACAATCCCGAAGGGCTTCAACGGTATGGCTTCCAAGTTCGCTGATTTCTTCAACAGCACATACGGCGAAGCTCCCAAGAAGGAAGCTAAGGTTATCTTCAAGTTCACAAAGCCCGTTGCTGCTGCTGCTGGCGACGTTTGGAAGAACGGTGGTATTCCTTCAACAGAAGTTGGTCTGAAGAACTTCCTCGACGCTCAGGACGTTAAGGACTTCGCTCTCTTCGTAAACTACAATGCAACAACTGGTTCGCTCATGGCTACAGCTACTCTGAAGCCCGATTCCGGTGAAGTTGAATTCGACGTATCCAACATCCTCACAGCTCTCGGCGGCCGCACAATCGGCGTAGTTCAGGATCTCTACTATGGTCTTGCTAACGGCGCTTCTACACTCGAAGGCTGGCAGGGTCTCTGGGTAGAGCAGGTTAGATATGAATACAATGACGATGCTTCTGCTACAGACGCTAAGACAGACGAGCCTAAGGCTGACGAGCCCAAGCAGGAAGAGCAGAAGCCTGCTGAAGAGCAGAAGCCTGCTGACGGCGGCGATGTAATCAAGCCCATCGACGAACCCGCTGACGGCGGCAACACAACAGTTGTTGACAGCGGCTCTAACAAGGCTGATGAGAACCCGCACACCGGTGTTGCTCTCGCAGTTATCCCTGCTATCGTAGCTGGTGCTGCAGTAGTAGTTTCCAAGAAGAGAAAGTAATCGCAAACGCGACTAAATCAATTCAAGAAACTGAATAATCGGTAAAATCGACCGGAGCCGGTAACGGTTCCGGTCGTATTTACATAAGAAAGAAACAGCGGGAAGTGCCAATTCCGCTGATTTCACGATTTTACAGAGTTGCTTTCCCCGACTCTGAAACGGAGAATTGTCGTGCCGGATGATTTTCCATTAACAATATCAAGGAGGAAAACTCAAAATGAAGTTCAGAAAACTTATCGCAACAGCTGCTGCCGTTATGTGTGCTGCAACAATGGCTGTTACTTCTTCCGCATTCATCACGGAAGTTCCCTCTGACGGCTATACAAGAAGCTCAAGCGGAATGTTCCTCGTAATGCTCTATTCCGACGGTCAGTATGACGCAAGCGAAAAGGCAGTTACCAACTATGGTATCGACTGCACAAAGATCAAGACATGTGAAGTTACTATCACAGCCGCTGTAAGCGACGGAGACTTCACCGGCGATGCCGGCGGAGCTATCGTTATGTCTTCCAAGACACCTACCGATGCTAATTCCCACAACTGGAACGCTATCGAATGGTGGGGCGTTAACGATGAAGACGAAGGCTTAGTAGCTGATGATTCAAAGGGCGCTATCTTCAACAAGATCGATACAGATACCTATATGGCTTCTATCGACCTCACAGACGAAATCGGCAACACCGTAATCGACGGCTACAACTTCGTACAGTTCGCATTCAGCCAGTACGGCGGTTCTGAGGATGTTACAGTTGTTTCTTTCGTAATGAAGGATGCTTCCGGTAATGTTCTTATCTCGTTCGACGCTAACGGTAAGGCTAACCTGCCTTCCAAGGCTGACGAGGTCAAGGTTGCAGATCCCGCTCCTGTTACTACAACAGCAGCTCCTGCTCCCGGTGCTAACATCACTATCGAGAACAACGAAGTTACATTCACCAGGGACGATCTTGCAGGCGTTGAGAAGCTTATCATCACCTACTCCGCTGACGAAGACGCTGCCGTTCAACTCGGCGCTTGCTCTTCTGCAAACGGCTGGGCATGGACAACGCTCGATTTCACACTTCCTGCAGGTGACAGCGCTACTTACGAGATCGCTATGGCTGACGTTCTTAAGTTGGTAGGAGCTTCCGACGCTTCCGAGCTCGGCGACGCTACTAAGATCTACAATGCTGGCGGAGAAGCTGAATTCGAAAAGGCAGAAGTTAAGGTTGCCGGCAAGGCTGGCAATGTAAACGCTGCTACAGATTCCAGCAAGGGCTCGCCTGATACAGGCGCTGCTGATGTTGCTGTTGTTGCAGGTCTTGCAGTTGCAGCTGCTGGTGCAGTTGTTCTTTCCAAGAAGAGAAAGTAATTTAACAAGTTTATGTGGAAAATACGGTAATTTGCCATTACCGTATTTTCTGCAAATCTGGGATCACTTCCCTGATCCCGTTTCTGCATATCGTCGTGCCGGATGTATATGCAGTACAAACAAGGAGGAAAACTCAAATGAAATTCAGAAAGATAAGCAGCGCTGTTTTAGCAGCTGCTTTAATGGCTACATCCACAGCTATCGTTGCTTCCGCAGACGATTATGCTCTCAACGGAGCAGTTGAATTCTGCGATTTCGGCGCAGCTGTTTATGGAATGGGCACAACAAACTGGTTCTGGAAAGCAGGCGGCCAGGCAGTATTAGCTGATGACGGTACAATGACAATCACTGCTGACCCGTCTCTTATGAACGAAAAGGGCGACCCCACAGTTGAGTTTGGTCTTCAGTTCTATCTGAGCACAGTTGACGGCGCGGCTGACCTCGATCTCAACGACAGCTGGTCTGCTACTATCGAGTATAAGATCACAGCTGCTTCCGGAACAATAAAGGAAGAGACCACACAGGTAAAGAAGACTGTAGCTAAGAACCAGTATGCTGAGGGCATTGAAGGCGCTTACACGCTTTATAAGGCAAATATCAGCAAGGATGAGCTCGCTGCTTACGGTGAGATCACAGCTACTATCAAGGTAACAGATTTCAAATACACCAAGGGTGGTGTAGAAGCAAATGTCGGCGAAGCTCCTGCTGCTGCAGAAACTTCTGCTGCTGAAACAGAGGCTCCCGTAGAGACTCCCGCAGAGACAACAGCTGCTGAAACCGATACAACAGCAGACCCCTCTATCGATCTGTTCGCAGATTACAACAAGTCTGCTGCTCATGAAAAGAACCTTGCATTCAAGTTTGGTCAGGGCACGATCGACCTTTACGACGCAGTTGGCGACGACTGGGACAAGCTCGCAAAGATCGAGATCGACTTCACATGGACACCCGGTGAGAAATGGTGCGGCGGCTGCGGAATCGGCGCTGCAGTAATCAACGGCGAAACATGGGCAATGGGTCCGGAGATCGGTGCTGCTAACGCAAACGAAGCTCTTGCTCCCGACGGAAAGGCTACACAGGTAGTTCTCGACATCACAGATACTCCTATCACAAACATCGCTTCTTACGACGAAAAGACAGGCGTTGTATCGTTCGGCGAACTCCAGATCCAGGACTGGTGGAATGGCGCTGCTGCAGGCGTTAAGGTAGAGAAGATCAGATTCCTCGCTGCTGACGGTAGCACTATTTCTGAGCTTGACTACACAGACAAGACAGACGGCGATCTCGTTTATGCTCCCAACCCCACAGCTGGTGACGTAAACGGCGCTACAGATTCCAGCAAGGGCTCACCTGACACAGGTGTTGCTGATGTTGCTGCTGTTGCTGGTCTTGCAGTTGCAGCTGCTGGTGCTTTCGTTCTTTCCAAGAAGAGAAAGTAATCTACACTGTATAACAAAAATCCCGTATCTTTGTGATGCGGGATTTTTTGTTGTGTACTCACGATAGGGAAGAAGTATCGGGGGCATGTGCGCGAGACCCGCCAAAAGTCGGGGCAGCGGGTGGGGTCACTGCTGTATATTGCTCATACCGGTCATATTGCGCACAAAACTGCGGATCTCACTGCGCGAGGACATTCTGTTCGTCCTGTCTATAATCTCCCGCTGCTTCTCGGAAGAGAGCTCCGCAAAATATTTGAGCGCGCCTGTGTTTTCCGACAGCGCATATCCAAGCCCGATAGGTATTTCGGGACGTTCACCGTACATAAGATCACGACCTTTCTCATATATTATCAACTTATCCGCCGATAATATGTGTGAAAGGCCGTTTCCTTTATTATGAATGCGTTTTCTCTTTTTCTTCCAGTTAATCTTCTACAGGAACTATATCCTTTTCCTTCTTTGTCAGGACAACTACTGCGAGATATGCGATGCTTACGATCATAGCCGCCGCAGTATCGGCGTTGATGCCTCTCATTCCCGATGTTAGATCGCTGGGAGATATATAAACGATAAGCTTCGGGATTATGTGGACTGCGCAGCACGCAAAAGTAAGTCCGGCAAATATCATCTCTCTAAGTCTTGAACGCCTGGTCTCAACGCGTGCGTAGAATCTCGCCATGGACGCTGCAAACATCATTGCGCAAAGCAAAGATGTAAGCTCGATGAGCGTATCAGAATGACTGAGTATCGTAAGGTCTGAATTGAACAGCCCTGCGCCTCTGAGGAACAGATAAACGGCCCACACAAGCTTTAGATGACCGTTTATCATAGGCGGGACTACACGCTGAAGATCAATAAATCCGCAGGCTGCAAGACACAGCGCCGCAACTGATATGCCAATTATGGACAATACGTCAGGGGAAGATGTGAATATAGGTGATGCAGTGAGAACGCCGGCGATTATCTCAGAGATGCCAAGATATTGTGTTGCATGACGTCCCATCCCGTCGGAAGAAACTTTGAACGCGTCGGCGCCCATTCTGTTTCCGACGATCGCTATTGCGATAATTATAACGCCTGACGCTATCATAAGGATATTCAGCAGCATTGCCCCGGATTCCGCACCGCCCAGGTAATATCCGGTCGAAAAGTCGATAAGACTCATATACTGGAAAAATCTGATCGTACCCAGCACTATTGCTGCTGCTGTCACAAATAACAAGAAAATTTTATCTATAAATTTAGCCATTGCCTTTTCCTCTGTTTTTTATCGCTGCGCTCGAGACTTGGGGCTCCGCCCCAAACCCCGCTTCTTTTCGGACGCGAAAAGAAGCAAAAGCGACATGCTTCGCATTAAAATCAATAATGTTTATACTATTTCATTAAAGTTCTTAAAAACCTACACAGATTATATTATAGTATAAAATCTCTGTCAAGTCAATATAATTTAATATGAATTTTCGGAAAGGCGTGAAAAAATGAAGGATATAATAATCATTCTTATACTTTTTGCGGCAGTTATATTCACTGTTCCACTGCTGCTCGGCAAAACCGGCGAGTCCGGACTTCCGGCGGAGGAGCGTGCCGCAGTCGTTTTCCCGGACAAGCTGAACCTTTATCTCACCGGAACAAACGAGATTGTCACCGTGACCGCGGAGGAATATCTTACAGGCTGTCTATGCGCACAGATACCGATAAACTATGAGCCGGAGGCGCTGAAAGCGCAGGCGTGCGTTTCCGCGACCTACGCGCTTAAAGTTGCGAAAAATCTGCGCGGGAGTGACAAGCTTCCGCCAGGAGCTGATATTTCTGACGCCAGCACGATATGCCAGCCGTATTTTACGGAGGAAAAGCGCCGCGAAGAATACGGTGCCGATTATGACAAATACATCGGGAATATAGAAGCTGCCGCGCGATATGGAAAATACCATATAATAACATACGAAAACGAGCCTATATACGCAGTTTATCACTCTGTAAGCGCAGGAAGGACCTGCCCGTCCGAATATATCTGGGGAACAGCGCTTGACTATCTCAGATCGGCCGACAGTCGCTATGACACGGATTATATAAACTTTGAGTGCGTTAACGAGCTTCGCGAGGAAGATGTGCGTGCCGCGCTCGTACACTATGACCCGGACATCGAGACTCCTGCGGACTGCGCAAGATGGTTCACTGATATGAACGCGAATGAGGAAGGCTATGTCATCACGGTAAATATCGGCAAAAATGTATTTTCCGGCGGCGACATCTGGCGGATATTCGGGCTTCGCTCTCCCGCATTCACAGTGTCTTATCTCGACGGCATTTTCACATTCACGACGAAAGGCTACGGACACGGCGCAGGACTCAGCCAGTACGGAGCGAACGCTATGGCGCTTTCCGGAAGCACTGCCGAGCAGATACTTCATCATTACTACGGAGCAGATGTTGAAATAACCTGAAAACAACAGGTCACATGCATAACAAAAACCGCCTTGTGTTCGGTATTCGGCACAAAGCGGTTATTTTTTACTGTCCTGATGTCGGGGAACTTATTCTTCTGTGTTCTCTTCGATGTACTTTACTACGTCGCCGACTGTCTTTATTGTCTCTACCTGATCGTCGGGGATCTCAAGATCAAACTCGTCCTCAAAGCTCATCACAAGATCAACTATATCGAGCGAATCAGCGCCGAGATCGTCCTGAATATTTGCGTTGAGTGTAACCTTTTCCTCGTCAACGTCAAGCTGGTCAACTATAATGCTTTTTACCTTATCGAATATCATAATATTACCTCCAATAGTTTTGTTGTTGTTTAACTGTTATCATTATAAATGATAGTATCGAAAAAATCAATAGCTTTTTGTATTTTTTCCAAAATTGGCAATTAACGCCAAAAATATTGTCGTATTTTAGATGTATTAGCCAAAAATCAGCCGAGATGTTCCTCAAAAACTCCTATCTTACGGAACTTTTCATATCGTCTGCGAAGGAGCTCATCTGTGCTGACAAGAGACAGCCTTGTGAGCACCTCGCCCAGATAATTCGAGATGTTCTCAGCCATAAGAGTCGGATCGTTCTGAGCGCCGCCGTCCGGCTCGTCGATTATCCGTTCGCATACTCCGAACTTTACGAGATCCTCAGCGGTTATCTTCATAAGCTCGGCCGCTTCTGACTCTCTCGTGCCATCCTTCCAGAGTATGGAAGCAAAGCCTCTCGGCGAGATTACCGAATAGAGCGCGTTTTCAAGCATCGCCAGCTCGTCGCATACCGCGAGCGCGAGTGCTCCGCCGCTTCCGCCCTCTCCGAGCACTATCGAGACTATCGGAGTTTTAAGGGTCATGAATTCGAGGAGATTGCGCGCTATCGCTTCGCCCTGGCCTCTCTTTTCGGCATCTACACCTGCAAATGCTCCGGGAGTATCCACAAAGCATATCACCGGCCTGTGGAATTTCTCCGCCTGCTTTGCAAGGCGAAGAGCTTTTCTGTAGCCTTCCGGAAGTGGCATAGCGAAATTCGACGCCTTGTTTTCTTCGAGATTGCGGCCTTTTACCTGCGCGATCACTGTGACAGGACGTCCGCCGAACATTCCTATGCCGCCGATTATCGCTCTGTCATCGCCGAAGTGTCTGTCGCCGTGACATTCAAGAAAATTTGTGAAAAGCGCCGGTATGTAATCCCTGACAGTGGGTCTTCCTTTCTCGCGGAT
>CAMVEM010000055.1 GCA_947166515.1 uncultured Clostridia bacterium
TTTTTGAAAGTTTTTCTCTACTTTTTTATTGTAACATATCTATTGTATCATAACACTTGCCGGGTTTTTTACAAAAAATTTACATATTTTCACGCTGTTTTGCCCTCATATTTCATAATTATGAAAAAAATTACGATTACATCTTGTTTTTTTATTAAAAAGGTAGTATAATAGTAAAAGTTTCTTTTCCCGGTCTATATTTATATAGTGTCACGATTAATTATTCATTACTTCTGCCTCCTTAGTTAAATGGATATAACAAACCCCTCCTAAGGGTTAGTTATCGGTTCGATTCCGGTAGGGGGTGCCAGCACAGAGATTACGCCCGCGTGGTACAGCAGGTACAGCACGGGCGCTGCTCGTTACGGGACAGTAAAGCGCCGCGCCGGAAACTCCGGCAGAACGCGGCACAAAGAAAAGGAGCTAACATACAGCTATGATGAAAGAACAGCTTCAGAAGATCAGAGAGCAGGCTGCCGCGGAAATAGCCGCGCTGAGCGATGCGAAGGCTCTCGATGATCTGAGAGTAAAGTTTCTCGGAAAAAAAGGTGAGCTCACCGCGATACTCAAGCAGATGGGTTCTCTTTCCGCAGAGGAAAGACCTGTTATGGGCCAGCTCGCCAATGACGTGAGAACACAGCTCGAAAATGCCATAAACGAAAAGGCGGCGGCGCTCAAGGCCGCGATCACCGAGCAGAGACTGAAGTCCGAGGCAGTCGATGTGACCATGCCCGGCAAAAAGCGCAGCATAGGTTCGCGCCACCCGCTCAATATAGTGCTCGAAGACCTGAAAGCAATATTCAGGGGAATGGGCTACACCGTCGTTGACGGTCCCGAGGTCGAGGAAACAAAGTACGTCTTTGATATGCTCAATACCGATGAGGGACACCCCGCCAGAGAGCCCAGCGATACGTTTTATATCACCGAAAGCACGCTCCTGCGCACGCAGACGTCATCGGTGCAGATACGCACAATGCTGAAGGAAAAGCCCCCTATCGCGATAATCAGCCCCGGCAGAGTTTATCGCCCCGATGCCGTGGACGGCACGCATTCGCCTATATTCCACCAGTGCGAGGGACTTGTCATAGACAAGAACATCACGTTCGGCGACCTCAAGGGAACTCTTGAGAACTTTGCCAAGAGCCTCTACGGAAATGATGTGAAGCTTCGTTTCAGACCGCATCACTTCCCGTACACCGAACCCTCGGCGGAAGTCGATCTCTCCTGCTTCAAGTGCGGAGGAAAAGGCTGCTCGCTCTGTAAGGGAGAGGGCTGGATAGAGATGCTCGGCTCCGGCGTTGTTCATCCGCAGGTACTTATAAACTGCGGCATAGACCCGAACGAATACAGCGGTTTCGCGTTCGGTATCGGTCTCGAACGTATCGCAATGATGAGATACAACATAGACGATATGAGACTTCTTTACGAGAACGACGCGAGATTCCTCTCGCAGTTCTGATGATAAGAAATATAGCACGGAGACGGAATTCCGGCAGTGTGATCCTCATGGTCGTAGGATTTATAGGACTGGTGGGCGCCATATATTTCGCGGCGTCCGGCGCAGCAGACACTGTAAGGAAGATGAGATCGGCGTATTCGATAATGGTATGCTCCGTGTTCTGTATGCTGATCGGCCTGATAAGCATATTGTTGTGGTTCTCAAAGCTGAACAAGGTGAGAAGCGCCGAGCCATACTTCTCGGATGAGCTTCTGATGTCATGTGAAGCGTCAGTCGATGATCTGTACTTTGTGTTCGCCGACAGGCTTATAGCGATGTATGAGCCGAGGATCGTGTACTTTAATGAAATATATGGCTTAAACATCACGCATAGTTACGGCACGAAGGGTCGCGCGGGCTACAGGGTCGTCTTTAATCTCGCAGACGGCAGCAAGTTTTCATGTTTGTTCAGATACCGCAGTCTCGCAAATGGTGAAAGGGCACGGATGCTCGCCGAAAGTCTCTATACGGAGATCAAAATGAGATGTCCTTATGTTGTCTGATAAAAATCGTTTCTAATAAAAGCAGTTACTGTAAATAAAAATGCGAAGCGAGTCGCTTTCGCTTCCTTTCGCGTCCGAAAGGAAGCGGGTTTGGGCGGAGCCCAAGTCTCAAGCGGAGCGACAGCTTCAACGGAGGAAGTAAATGAATCTTTCAATGAAATGGCTCAATGACTATGTCAAAGCCGATATGCCGATAAAGGATTTCGTGGCAGGCATCACGATGAGCGGTTCCAAGGTGGAAACGTACAGCGAGATGCGCGGCGAGGTCGATAAGGTCGTAATAGGAAAAGTCATCGAAATAAAGAAGCATGAGGACAGCGACAAGCTCTGGATATGCCAGGTCGATGCAGGACAGGGCGCGCCGATACAGATAGTCACCGCTGCGCAGAACGTCAAAGAAGGCGTATGCGTTCCGGTAGTGCTTGACGGTGGCACAGTCATCGACAAGGAACACGGCACCACCGTGAAGATCAAGAAGGGCAAGCTAAGAGGAGCCGAGAGCCTCGGAATGTTCTGCTCGTTCAATGAGCTCGGCATGGACAACTCCGATTTCCCGTATTCTTCGCCCGATGGAGTGCTCATTCTGAATGACGACCCCGATTTCGATAAGATGAAGCCCGGCGACGATGTGCTAAAAGCTGTCGGACTTGACGATATAAGCGTAGAATTCGAGATAACCAACAACCGTCCGGATTGTCTGTCCGTTCTCGGACTCGCGAGAGAGGCAAGCGCAACGTTCGGACTTCCTTACAACGTGAAGGAACCCACATTCAAGGGTGCCGGCGGCGACATAAACTCTGAGCTTACCGTTTCGGTAGAGAATCCGAAGCTCTGCTCACGCTATATGGCAGCAAAGGTAAAGAACGTGAAGATCGCGCCCTCGCCGCGCTGGATGGTCGAGAGACTTCGCGCAAGCGGTGTAAGAGCGATAAACAACCTCGTTGATATCACGAACTTCGTAATGCTCGAATACGGCCACCCGATGCACGCGTTCGACGCAAGATATGTAGCGGGCAACAAGATAACCGTAAGAAACGCGAAGGACGGCGAGACCTTAAAGCTTCTCGATGAAGCGAAGGAGCCCGTAAAGCTGACACCCGAGATGCTTATCATCGCGGATGCTGAAAAGCCCATGGCTGTCGCAGGCGTAATGGGCGGCGAGTACAGCGGTATCTGGGACGATACGACCGAAGTTATATTCGAATCCGCGTGCTTCGACGGAGTATCCGTAAGAAGAACAGCCCGCAAGGTCGGAGAACGTACCGAGGCGAGCGCGCGCTTTGAGAAGGGTCTCGACCCGATAAATGCGAAGAACGCGCTTTACCGTGCATTACAGCTTGTTGAAGAGCTCGGCTGCGGCGAAGTCGTTTCAAACGTGATAGATGTTGACAATTCCAACAAGACTCCCCACAAGTTAAAGCATGACTACAAGTGGGTAAATAACTTCCTCGGCGCTGAAATACCCGAGGACGAACAGATAAAGATACTCGAAAGCTTAGGCTTTGAATATGACCGCGCAAGCCATGAGATCACCGTTCCGAGCGTGCGTATAGATATGCACCTGCCGTGCGATATCGGCGAGGAGGTCGCGAGGATCTACGGCTACAACAAGATTGCTTCCACGATACCGAAGCTCTCCAGCCGCAGCAAGGTCACAAAAGAGCAGCGCTTTGCGGACAAGCTCACCGATATAATGATCTCGCAGGGCTGTCTCGAAACTATGACTTTCAGCTTCATCTCGCCCAAGAGCTACGAGAAGATACGTCTTCCCGAGGCGCAGAGAAGGAGCGTTACGCTCCTGCGTCCGCTCGGCGAGGATACAAGTGTTATGAGGACAACGATGATACCGTCGATGACGGAGCTCATCGTCCGCAATATAAACAACCGCACGCCTGCGGGACGCTTCTTTGAGACGGGACGCATCTATCTCCCGAAAGAAACGCCCGAGCAGCTCCCGGAAGAGAGAGATGTGCTCTGCATCGGCGCTTACGGACCGGATGAGGATTTCTTCACCGTAAAGGGCATCGTTGAGGCTATATTCGACGAGACCGGAATAGATGCAAAATTCTCAAAGGCCTCCGACCCGACATTCCACACCGGAAGATGTGCGGAGATAACGGTCGGCGATAGAAAGATCGGCGTTATCGGCGAGCTTCACCCGGCGGTATCCGAGAACTACGGCGTGAAGGAGCGCATCTACATTGCTTCTCTTGATGTAGCGGCAATGTGCGAGCTTGAAAATGACGAGATACGTTATAAGCAGCTCCCGAAATTCCCGGCAATATCGCGTGACTTAAGCCTTGTATGCGACGACTCGGTGGAATCCGGCGAGATAATCGACATAATAAACAAGGCGGGCAAGCACCTCGAACAGGTAACGCTCTTTGACATGTACAAGGGCGCGGGCGTTCCCGACGGGAAGAAGAGCCTGTCATACAATCTGGTAATGCGCCGCGAGGACAAGACCATGGAGGCTGAGGAAGCCGACAAGTCGGTCGAGAAGATACTTAAGGCTCTCGGCGAGAAGAAGATAACGCTCAGATAACAAAACATCGAATATAAACGCGAAGCGAGTAAAGTTTTTTGAAAGAGGGTTTGGGAGACAAATTTTGTGAACAAAATTTGTCTCCCAAGTCTCGAGCGCAGCGACAGAAACTCTCGAGTGAAGCGACAGAAACTCTCGAGCGAAGCGGCGAAAAAAAGAAAGGACAAAGAAAAGAGATATGAGAAGATCGTCAAAAACAATACTGACAACGCTTTTGTGCGGAGCGATGATAGCTTCCGCGGCATCGTGTGCCACAAGTCAGACATATCCGCTTACCGTTGACGGTGAGAAGATACGCGCAGGAATATATATTCTTGAGCAGTCAAGTGCGATAGATCAGGCAAAGAACAAGCTCAGCGAGGAGCAGCCCGATCTTGACACGACAGCAAAGGGATTCAGCTATCTCGATCAGACAGTTGAGGGAAAGAAGTTCTCGGAATGGGTCGATGACAAGACAACAGAATTCTGCTGCAACTATATGGCAATAAATCGTCTGTTCAACCAGTACGGACTTGAACTGACAAAGGAAGAGACAGATGAAGTCTATTCGTACGTCAAGAGACTATGGACAGAAGAAAACCAGTACGCAGTATATATCTACGGCGTGAAAATACCGGGTGAGTATTTTGAGAAGATAGGCATTGGCGAGGAATCCTACAGAGAAATGCAGCTTTTGTCGTCGAAGAGAGAAAAGATCTTTGATTATCTTTACGGCGAGAACGGCATAAAGGCGGCAACAACGGAAGAGATCAATGCAAAGCTCAGCACTGACTATGTAATGGTCAATTACTTTGAATATACGCTCCAGAACGGCGAAGGCGCACAGGCTTATGCCGACAGGATAAAGAACGGCGAAAGCTATGAGCAGGTCTACAGGGACTACACAGTGGCTGTAGCAGCAGAAGAGAAAGCCAAGAGCGACGCAGAAGAAGCCGCAAAGGCAGCCGAAGGTGTGACAGAAGAAAACGCTGCCGGATCAGGCGAAGATACTTCTGCAGCAGCTCAGGAAACTCCTGTTCCGGAGACTGACTCGCTTATCCAGACGCTCGCCAAGGACGCAAGCGCTCCGTATTCCGACCTGTTCAAGCTGGTATATGATGAGATGAATGTCGGCGATGTCAAGGTACTGACAGTTGAGGAAGGCGAAACGACGCACACATACGTTGTACAGAAGTTCGATATCCTTTCAAAGCCCGATCATACCACAGACAGAGTCAAGACCATACGCTCCGATCTGAAGCAGGACGAATTTGACGAGCTTATAGCATCGACCGGAAAATCTTTCACCGTGACTGAAGACAGCTCAAAGGGAATGTACAAGATCCAGACGATACTTGACACCAAGAAGGGCATCTACGGCTGATAAAAACACGAACCGCCTTCCCGGTACATCGGGAAGGCGTTGGTTTTATAGGGAGACAAACATGAGCGAAACAACGATTTATCTCGATAATGCCGCCACAACGCGTATTACCGACAATGTGCTGGAAGCTATGATTCCGTGGCTGAAAGAAGGCTACGGAAACGCGTCAGCGGTATATTCGGCGGGGCGAAAAAGTGCGATCGCGCTGAATAAGGCAAGAGCACAGTGCGCGGAGATACTTGGCTGTGAGAGCAGAGACATAATATTTACAAGCGGAGGAACGGAAAGCGACAACACCGCAGTATTTTCAGCGGCGAAAAGTGCGGAGATAAGGGGTAAAAAGCATTTCATCACGACCGCGTTCGAGCACCACGCTGTTCTGGCGCCGATGAGGGAGCTCGAAAGTCGCGGTTTCAGGATAACATATCTTCCCGTTCATGAAAACGGGATTGTCCGGGTATCCGACCTTGAAGCCGCGATAACGCCCGAAACATCGTTCGTTTCGGTAATGGCCGCGAACAACGAGATCGGCACGATACAGCCGATCGCGCAGATAGGGGAGCTCTGCCGCGCAAAAGGGATAACATTCCACACAGACGCGGTGCAGGCTTTCGGAAACATTCCTATAAACGTAAGCGAGCACAACATTGATATGCTGTCGCTGTCAGGCCACAAGATACACGCGATGAAGGGCACGGGACTGCTTTATGTCAGAAACTCCGCAAAGCTCCGTCCTTTTATGCTCGGAGGAGCGCAGCAGGGCGGAAAGCGTGCCGGAACAGAAAATATAGCAGGTATAGTCGGGCTTGCGGAAGCCATGAGGGCGGCGGCCGACGGACTGAGCGCAAAAAATGAGAAGCTCCTGCCGCTGAGGGAAAAGCTTATCTCGGAGCTCTCGCGGATAAGCGGCGCTAAGCTTAACGGCGACCGCGCGATGCGGCTCGCATCGAATGTGAATTTCTCATTTGAGGGGATCGAGGGAGAAGCGCTGATACTGCAGCTTGATCTTATGGGGATAGCGGTATCGAGCGGCTCTGCATGTACGTCCGGCTCGTCGGAGCCGTCGCACGTTCTGACTGCGATCGGAAGGACTTATGACGAAGCGCGGAGCTCCGTTCGTATAACTATGTCGGAGGAAACGTGTGACAGCGATATCGACGCTTTCCTTGACGGAATGGGAACGGCTCTCGCTAAGCTGAGAAAATAACCGGATAACAACAAAAGCACAGAGCAGCAAAACTCTGTGCTTTTATGTTACTTTGTAATTTAATTGCGAAGCGAGTCGTCTTTCAGGAGAGTGAGAGAGAGGAGGGATCCGGGGAGGAGAGAGGGAGGGAAACTCCTTTCTCCGCGAGAAAGGGGGTTCCCTTCCTCTTTCTTCCCCGGGTCTCAAGCGCAAGCGGCGAAGATCTCAATACTTTGAAAAATCGGGGAGCTCATCGAGCGTGATGAAAAGCTCGTTGTTGTAGGCGTAGTCGAGCTCGGTAGCGCTGACATGGGAATACTGTATCGAGCCATCGGCATTGATGATGTAATCACCTTTCCAGAGCGCGAACCACAGCCAGTATGCATTATCCCGGACGAGAAGATCGGGGTTCGGGATCCTGCCGCACTCGGTAAGCGCGGTGGCCTTGCTCTTTATCGTATAGCCGATAGCGTCCGACATTCGTGAATTTCCGGAAATGTCAGACCGGGTGTACATATCCATGCCGACGATATCCACATAGTCATCACCCGGATAGAAGTCATAGCTTTCGCCGTCCCACACCCAGATGATGTTCGTGAGGTGATGATATTCGGTCAGGCGGCGGAACAGGAACTTATACAGCCAGAGATAGCTGTCCTTGTCCATTCCCCACCAGTACCAGCCGTTGCCGGCTTCCGGCATGGGTCTGAACAGCACCGGCACATCGTCCGCTTCGAGAAGCTTGAGCTTCTGAGCTACTGAGTCTATGTCGGTTATGAGCTCCATACATTCGCTGCTTATACGTCCTGTGCGGACGTATGTGTCGAGAGAAGCAGGGCTTAGCACCGGTACAAGCTCGTTATCCGAGACGGCTTTCTTTATGTCGAAATCCGTGAGCTTGGTGTAGCATGAGGCCTCTTCCGTCGGAGACACCCAATACCACGAATAGCTCACAAGGCCGCCGCGTTTCCACCAGTTCTTTGCGGTGTCGATCTCGTTCTCGTCGTTCTTGTCATAGCCTTTGTAATGGTCGGTGAATATCCCGATATCCGCGCAGCGTATCGCGCTGTAACGGTTTGTAGCCATATATATGGCGTTGATCTCCGTATTTGTACCGGAAGAGCAGAACTGGCCGGTTATGACACGGTTTCCGTAAACATCGGCAAGATAGCGCTTTACGGTCTTTGTCATTACGCTTGCGTTCGGGTCGGCGCAGGTGTTTGAGATGCTGTAGGCGGCTTTCTGAACAGTCGAGCCGTTTTTTACAGTGATCTCGTCGATATATGACGAGCCCTGCAGCGCCTGGAAAGTCAGCTTGTTTTCACCCTTGTTCAGATATACACCCCGGAGCCAGCAGGTCGTGAACTCATTGCCGGAGCCTGCATATACCGCGCCGCAGACCGTTCCGTCGATCGTTCTGTATTCGCCGTCCGGGCTGTCGATCTCGGTTTCGCCGCCCGTTATTATGGCAGTTTTGGCACTGTTTCCCGCAAGGCGGACTCCAATGTCATAGTGCTGTCCGGTTGGTACGGTAACAGTGACAGATGTGTATGCGTGATCCGCAAGACATATAAATCCGTCGCCGTTAAATCCTTCAAATCCGCTCGTATAATTCTGCTCGCCGGTGACGAGCTCCGCCTGTAATGTCTCCTCATGCTCGGCGGGAGACACGATATATTCCGCGGGGCGGTAAATATCTGCGGACAGCGCGTCGGGAATGATCTGTGTTTCCTGCAGAAAATCCTTCGTGCTGTCGGGATCGTTCGGGTCGTTCGAGGGGGTGCTGAGCTGCCCGTCGGAAGTCAGCGCCGCGTAATCTATCTGCTTTGAGCAGGACGCGAGCGTCGCGGCTGCCGCAAGAAGGAAGCATAAATATCCGGCGGCAGCTCTCCACCCCGTGCGTCTGACGGGGTGAAGAACTGCCGGTGCGGATGCTGTTGGTCTTTTTTTCATTAGCTGCCGGTTCTCTCCTGAACTTTTATAACGGCTCTGTCGCCGTTTGTGATGTAGCTGCTGAAATTAGCGGGATGTCCGTTTATTTCGAGGATTATCTCGCTGTTCGGGACTGCCGGGTCGATGTTGATGCTGTTGAGCAGGTCGAGCAGGATATAGTCGCCGTTTCTGGGCGGAAGAGTGACCATTTCGCCGTTTATCTCGACGGTCATTCCGGCGCCGTTGAACGGGATAGCGTTCTTTGTTTCGACCGATGAAGCTGCAGGAGCAGCAGGCTTGTTATCCTCAGCGGGAGCGGTAGCCGCCGGCTGTGCGGGAGCGGTCTGTACGGGAGCTGCAGGAGCAGCCGGTTTTTCCGCAACTGCGGGAGCTTCGGCCGTGCCGATCATATTTCCATAGCTGTCATACGCGTTTATTATGTCTCCGTTGCAGAGGATATAATCCTCGTTTATCACATTGTCGCCGACGCGGTATTCAACTCCCTCGGAGCCTGCGTCGATAACTCTCATCAGGTCGCCTAATGTGACGATGCCGGAGGTCTCTATGCTGTCAAGAGGCTGAATGCTGTAATCGGGGTCTTTTGCTTCGCCGTTGACGGTCGCTTTCAGACCTATCGAATACATTTCGCCGCCGAATGTGACGGTTCCGTCGTTGAAACGGTCATATCCGAGTATATCCGACAGCTTTGCGGAAGCGTTCTTTCCGCTCATTGCGGGAGTTATGCGTATTCTGTCGCCCTGTGTGACCTTTGTCATTATCGAAGCGGGACGCTCGTTTACGAACAGCTCTGCGGGAACCATAGCCTCGCCCTTTATCGTGTGGCGCGTGCCGTTGAGGGTGTAGGAAAGGCTTCTGCCGCTTCTTCCCATTATCTCGCCGGACTTATATCCCGCGATAGTGAGCGCTTCATATACGCTTAACTGCTTGGTGTCGAAGACGCGCACCTTGCTGTCGTTTACGGTGATAACAGAGAAATCGTAGCCCTGATTGAGCATTGAAGTTACCGCTATTCCGAGCGGGGTGACATATTCGGCGCCGAGCTTAGCTCCGCACTCGTCAACGTTTTTGAGGAAATCGCCGCCGCCGATAGCGACTCTTGATTCGTCGATTCCGAGCTTTTCTGCAACAAGCGGAGTGAGTCCGTCGATAAGGCTTCCGCCGCCTACAAGGAATACTGCGGCAGGCGAATCTCCGCCGTTTGCTTCGAGTATGGCTGTGCAGATCGTCTCTGCGAGCGTTCCGACAGCGGGACTGAGCATTTCCGAGAGCTCCTCGGCATTTACGGAATGCGGATTTCCGAGGATATCGCGGTATTCTATCTCTTCTTCGCCGTTCGAGATGCTCTGCTTTATTGTTTCAGCGGTGTTGAAGTCCACCAGGTATGTTCTTATTATCTCTTCGGTTATCTCATCGCCCGCGGTCGTAGCCATAGCGTAAGCGACTACCGAGCCGTTCTTCGCGATAGCGATATCCGATGTACCTGCGCCGATATCTATCAGCGCTATGTTTATGAGTCTTATCTCGGGCGGAACTATAACGTTCATCGCCGCGATAGGCTCCAGCGTGAGGCTCGTAACTTCAAGCCCGTTGAGGTCCATGACCGAGTAGAGGCCTTCTACAACTATGCTCGGCAGGAAAGCGGCTACCAGCTCGATCGTCACCTTTTCACCCTTGTGTCCTTCAAGGCTTATGATCTTATAATCGTCCAGCATATAGCTGATTATCGAGTGTCCGACGCAGTAGAAGAGCGTGCGGCCGGTGCTTGTCGCGTCGAGCTCGGACTGCGCCTTCTGTATGGTCTCGACCTCCATGGATTTTACCATATCCTCGGTCAGTGTGTCTCTTTCGGATATGTCGAAGTCCATTGAAACGCGGCGCGTTTTCAGCGCGCGTCCCGCGGCGGCTATCGAAACTTTTGTGAGCTTTATCCCGTTTTTCTCTTCGAGAGCAGTCTTTGCCTGTGTAACTATCTTAGCGACCTGCTTGATATCCTCGACCTGACCGTCAACCATTGCGCGCTTGGTATGCGGCACGCTGATATAATCCTGAAGATAGAATTTATCGTCTATGTATTCTCCGAGTATCCCGACTACGGTCCTTGTTCCTATATCGAGCGCGAACACGAGGTCTCCCTGCGGTTTAAGTTCCTTTGCGGCTGTTTTTCCGGTATTCATCGACAATTTCCTTTCGTTTCATTCATTTTTGTTTATGCCTTCAACGATGCGGCATTATCCTCAGTCAAGAAAATCCTTGAGCTTTTTGCTTCTTGACGGGTGGCGGAGTTTTCTGAGAGCCTTCGCTTCTATCTGTCTTATACGTTCTCTCGTAACGTTGAATTCCTTGCCCACTTCTTCGAGCGTGCGCTGTCTGCCGTCTTCGAGTCCGAAGCGCAGTCTGAGCACTTTTCCTTCACGCTCGGTCAGCGTATCGAGCACTTCGTTGAGCTGTTCTTTCAGGAGCATCTGTGAAGCTGCTTCAGCCGGTGCGGGAGCTTCTTCATCGGGTATGAAGTCGCCGAGGTGGCTGTCCTCCTCTTCGCCGATAGGCGTTTCGAGGGACACGGGGTCCTGAGATATGCGGATTATCTCGCGCACTCTGTCGAGCGGGAGCTTGAGCTCTTCCGCGATCTCTTCGGCGGTAGCTTCACGGCCGTTCTTATGGAGCAGCGTGCTGCTAACTTTCTTTACTTTTGTGATAGTCTCGACCATGTGGACGGGTATGCGTATCGTGCGCGCCTGATCTGCGATAGCACGCGTGATAGCCTGTCTTATCCACCATGTCGCGTAGGTCGAGAACTTATAGCCCTTTGTGTAGTCGAATTTTTCGACAGCCTTTATAAGTCCTAAGTTGCCTTCCTGTATAAGATCGAGGAACTGCATTCCGCGGCCGACGTATTTCTTTGCGATACTTACCACAAGGCGCAGGTTAGCCTCCGACAGGCGCTGTTTCGCCTTCGGGTCGCCCTGTGTCATTCTCTGCGCGAGCTCTATCTCCTCTTCCGGAGTGAGCAGCGGCACTCGTCCGATCTCTTTGAGGTAGATCTTGACGGGGTCGTCGATCGCGATCTGGTCGTTCGCCATTGCCATATCGAGGTCGTCGTCCGCCGAGAAGTAGAGTGCGGAGTCGAGGTCGTCGTCAACGGTGAAATCGTCAACGATGTCGATGTGGTTTGCTTCAAAGTCGTCGTAAAGCTTGTCTATCTGTTCTGCGTCAAAGTCGCAGCTTTCAAGAGCATCCGTTATCTCCTGAGTAGTAAGCTTTCCGCTCTGCTTGCCGTGCTCTATGAGCTCAACAAGCGCTGATTTCATTTCTGACATCTTCTTTTTTACAGTTCCTTTCGAGAGAGATTTTTTGAGACTGGGGCTCTGCCCCAGACCCCGCTTCTTTTCGGACGCGACGCAGCATGATGCTGCGGTAGCTGATGCCAGAAGAGCGCATGGATGCGCGCATATAAGCATCAGCGAAAAGTAAGTGCAAAAGCGACTCGCTTCGCACTGAAATTTACAATCACGTTCATTTAAAATAAATTGTGAGTCTTGTCGCTATTTAGCTATAACTTGAATTGGTTTGCAGACTGACAACTTTCCGTGTAACGGGAGCAGGTTTAGGATCAAGCCCTTTTTAAAGGGCTTGCGGGTGCAGGGCAGAGCCCTGCTCTCAAGCGTAAGCGATTTCTTTAACAGTTTCTCTTAAGTTTTGTGCTTCCTGCGGCGAAGCTCGTCCATTTTGGCGAGCATCTCCTCGTCGCTCATCTCGGTGATCGGCTTATCGGCCGCCGAATCCCTGTGGTCAACAAGCACCTTTATATATTCGTCAAGCCGGGGAAGGCTGTATGGTAGCTGATCCGCCTGCCTGCATATACCTGTTATTCTTGCCGTTTCTTCGGCTGTAAATTCGCCTCCGACCGACGATATATCAACGTTTTCGCCTTTTCGTAAGTGTCCGGCGATAAAATGATACACTTTTCGATTAAATTCGGTAGGAAAATCGGCTTCGTTAAGCGCTTTCTCCACTCTCGGAAGAACGTCCGGAGAATGGAAAAGATACGCAATTATGCCTCTTTCCGCCTTTTCCTCGCGCGGATAATTCACCGCGTCCGGGTTTATGGTGTCGCGCTTCACGCTGCCGCGGATAAGCTCGCGCTCTTCCTCGCGGCGTTCAAAACGCGAATTCGACTTTATCTTGTCCTTGACGAGATCGGCGATCGCTCCGACCGGCTGGCCGCTTATCCGTGCCGTCTCGGATATATACACAGTGCGCTCGGTGTCGCTGTGCAGCTTTGCGAGGAATCCCACCGCCCGCTTTAAAAACTCCGCTTTTCCGGACGTCGTGTTCGTATCCACACCGTTCTGCAGCCGTCCGAACTCGTGTTCGAGCGCCGTCGTCGTACCCATGAGCAGTTGGCGGAAGCTCTCGGCTCCGAATTTCTTTATGTACTCGTCCGGGTCCTTCGCGTCGGGAATGTTTAACACCCTCGCGGTGACTCCCGCTTCGCCGAGCAGATTTATCGCCTTTAGCGTCGCGTTCTGGCCGGCGCCGTCGGAATCGTATGATATTATAACTTCTGTCGCGTACTGCTTCATGACGTTCGCCTGCTGAGGGGTTATCGCGGTGCCGAGCGTTGCCACGGCGCTGTCGAATCCCGCCTGATTGAGCGTTATAACGTCCATGTAGCCTTCGCAGAGTATAAGGAATTTTTCTTTCGTATTTTTCGCAAAGTTCAGTGAGAAAAGGTTCTCGCGCTTGCGGAAAACAAGAGTTTCGTCGCTGTTCAGATACTTTGCGGGAGCGTCCTTTTCGAGCGTTCGTCCGCCGAAGCCGATTATATTTCCACGCCTGTCGATTATCGGGAACATCACTCTTGCCCTGAACTTGTCATATACCGAGTTGTTCTTCCGGGCGAGAAGTGCGCCTTCCTCCATTTCGAGATCGTTGTAGCCGAGCTTTCGCAGGTGGAACTGTAAATCGTGCCAGCCCCCCGGCGCGTAACCGAGTCCGTAGCGTTTTATCGTGTTGGGCGTGAGCTGTCTTTCCGCGAGATAGTCGAGTCCAGGACGTCCTTCCGACGATAACAGTACATCGCAGAAATATCTTGCCGCGTCGCGGTTCATCTCTAAAAGTCTTGTCCGCTTTCTGGACATATCGTCGCTGCCGCCGTCCTCGGGCATGGCCATTCCCGCTCTCTGCGCCAGGAATCGGACGCTTTCCATATAATCGAAATGCTCTATAAGCCGTATGAAGTTTATGACATCTCCGCCCGCGCCGCAGCCGAAGCAGTAAAAGCTCTGGGTATCGGTATAGATATGGCAGGACGGTGTTCGCTCCGAATGGAAAGGACATGAGCAGACATGATCTCTTCCGGCGCGCTTCAATTCGACATACTGCGACATCACGGATACTATGTCATTGCTTGCTCTCAGCGCGTCGAGAAAACTATCGGGTAATCTCATACGTTCAGATCCTTATCCACTGTTTCGGTATGCACAGTTCTTTGAACAGGTCGATAGCGTATTCGTCGGTCATGCAGGAGATAAAATCGCTGACAGCCGTTTCAAGTCCGTCCTCGTCCGCGAGTCTCCGGTAGAGCTCCGGCATAGCGTCTTTATTCTCCATATAGTGGTGGAAAAGGAAGTCTATTATATGGCAGGCTTTGTCCTTTTCGCGGTTGGTGACTTCGGCGTAATAGACGTTGCCGAACATGAACTGTCTCAGCTCGTCGTGCGCTTTTTGCACCTCGTCGGAGTATCTGATCTCGTCGCTGCTGTTGTCTATGATAGATTTTACAAGTGTTGTTATGCGTTTGCTTTTGCTGTCACCGAGAACATCTATGACATTCTTCGGGATATTTGCGGGGTCGAGCACGCCGCCTCTTACCGCGTCTTCTATATCATGGTTCAGATATGCTATTTTGTCGGCGAATTTTACGACCACGCCTTCGAGCGTTGCGGCGGTCATGTTCGTATGGCAGAGTATGCCGTTCTTGACTTCCCATGTGAGGTTGAGGCCGTGTCCGTCGCGCTCTATCTTTTCGATAACGCGGACGCTTTGTTTATAGTGGCGGAAATCTCCCTCGGGATAGAGCTTCTGCAGCATTCTCTCGCCGTCGTGACCGAACGGGGTATGACCGAGATCGTGTCCGAGCGCGATAGCTTCTGTGAGGTCTTCATTGAGGCGCAGCGCACGGGCGATAGTTCTCGCAATCTGTGACACTTCAAGAGTATGTGTCAGGCGAGTTCTGTAATGATCGGACTTAGGTATCAGGAACACCTGAGTTTTATGCTTTAATCTGCGGAAAGCATTGCAGTGTATTATCCTGTCGCGGTCGCGCTGGAAATCGGTGCGTATATCGCAGGGCTTCTCATATATTTCTCTGCCCTTTGAATTTTCGCTGAGGCATGCGTATCCGGACAGTATTTTTTTCTCATTTTCCAGTGTTATTTCTCTTGGTAACATCTGTTCCAAACCTTTTCTGTATATCATTGTCTGCAAATGGAGCAGAAACTGTATATTTGAATTGCGAAGCGAGTCGCTTTCGCTTTCCTTTTCGTTTCGCTCTAATGCGCGCATCGTGCGCGCTTTCGGCGAAAACTACCGCAGCTTCCTGCTGCGTCGCATCCGAAAGGAAGCGGGGTTTGGGGCAGAGCCCCAAATCTCAAGCGGAGCGACTTTCTGTAACCGTTCTCAAAAATAGTTCTCCACTTATATTATACAAAAAACCTTCCCGAAACTCCTTTTTTTCGGGAAGGAATTCTTAAATTTCGTCGGATTTGCTAAAATTGTACTCCATTTCAGTTTCTTTTTTGACAGATATGCACCCGCCGCATACGTCGGTAAGCTCTTTTGTGAAGCTCTGCTCGTTTTCGACCGCTATATAGAGCGTGATGACCACATCTGCGCCGAAATCCTCGCTCTCGGTGCGGACATCGTGGTCTGTCAGTATCTTGCCGATCTTTCCGTAGTAGGTATATTCAAGCGTAAGTATCAGCTTTGCCGCGGTGCGCATATCCAGCTTTTCCGCAGCGTCGCACGCCATTTTCGCACCTTTGGTGTATGCACGGACGAGCCCGCCGGCTCCCAGAAGTATCCCTCCGAAATAGCGCGTCACGACGCAGGTTACGTCGATAAGTCCTTCCTTGCGGAGCACCTCATATATCGGGACGCCCGCGGTTCCGCCCGGCTCGCCGTCATCGCTGTGGCGAGAGAGGTTGTTTTCGCGCAGGATATAAGCATAACAGTTATGCGTAGCCTTACGGTGCATCGCGCGAATCTCTGCTATGAAATCAAGCGCCTCGGCTTCGGTCTCCGTGTGTTTAAGATAGCCGATGAACTCGCTTTTTTTCTCTATGAATCTGTCCTCGGCGCGGCCATTTATTGTTTTATAGTTCATTTCGGCTCCTGAAGCTTGGGTCTTCCCGCCTTGTCGAATTTATACAGAAGCGTGCAGTTCATCTTCGGGTTGTCGCGCTTGAAGCGCTTTAAGATACGGTCGAGCACCATTTCCGCCTGGTCTTTTGTAGTGTTTGTCAGAAGAAGTACGAACTGCGACGCGCTGTATCTTGAAAAAACGTCCCTTGAACGGAGCGACGAGCTTATGCAGTCCGCAAGCTTGGTCATTACACGGTTGAGCTGCTTTGATTCGAGTTCGTCCTGCGTTTTGGATACCGCCGTCAGCAGGCAGAGATTGGTCGGTCTGCCGGAGCGCACAGCATCGCGTATCTCAAGCTGATAGACATGCTTGAAGAATGCGAACTCGCAGTAATATGCTCCTATGCCGTCATCAATGCTGTCGAGCTGTCCTTTCAGTATGCCGAAATCCGCATTATAAGCGTTGTCGTCCTTTACCGTCTTTTCATAAAGCGCGACGAACTCCGGAGACGGGTTGATGCCGTTCTTATTGTAGAACAGGTCCATGACGTAGGTGTAGTGCTGCTTCGCGGCGGATTTTTCATTGATGTCGAGCAGCGCCTTCACATAATAAAGATGTATCCTGTCGTCGAGGTTCTCGATAGCGAATGCTCTGCGGCAGACGTTTAT
>CAMVEM010000056.1 GCA_947166515.1 uncultured Clostridia bacterium
GCCACGGCACCACACTCGGAGGCGTGATAGTGGATTCCGGTAAGTTCGACTGGAAGGCAAGCGGCAGGTATGCTCCTATCGCTGCTCCGAACCCCAGCTACCACGGAGTTTCATTTGCAGAAGTTGTAGGACCTGCGGCGTTCGTTACATACATCAGAGCGATACTGCTCCGTGATGAAGGTGCAACAATATCCCCGTTTGCGGCATTCCTGCTTCTTCAGGGAACCGAAACACTGTCACTGCGCGTTGAGAGACATGCAGAGAACACAAAGAAAGTTGTTGAATATCTCTCGAAGCACCCGCTCGTTGCAAAGGTAAATCACCCGTCTCTTCCCGATCATCCGGATCATGCTTTGTATCAGAAATACTTCCCGAACGGCGGCGGAAGCATCTTCACGTTTGATATCAAGGGCGGACAGGCGGAAGCTCACAAGTTCATCGACAATCTGGAGATATTCTCTCTGCTTGCGAACGTTGCCGATGTAAAGTCTCTTGTTATCCATCCCGCTACTACAACACATTCCCAGCTCACAGAGCAGGAACTTGCGGATCAGGGTATTTCACAGAGCACTATCCGTCTGTCGATAGGCACAGAGCACATCGACGATATAATCGCTGATCTCGAAAAGGGATTTGCCGCACTTAAATAAAAAAACTCATCAAATTTGTCATTGAAAGAACTCTCCTTATAAAAACACTCCCGGAAATTCAGATTCCGGGAGTGTTTTTTATTTAAGCACTTCTTCTTTTATCTTGAAGTGTTCCGGCATACCGTTTCGCATACGCAGGACGTTCTCGCCCTGTATGAGCGGCAGAAAATATCTGAGAGCCTGTTCATTCACATTGGTGCCGTCGGGGGTTATCCATTCTTTCGGGAAAAATTTCTCCTTATTGGCTGTCTCCGATGCGGGGACTGAAACAATATTCACGATGTACGGGATATCGCTTATGCGTCTGAAAACCATCGTTTTGCCGGATTCTCCTGTTAGTGCCGCCTTTACGCCCGCAGCGCCTATCATAAACGCTTCGTCGATATCGGTTTTGGAGCAGATATGAGAAGAGCAGCGCTGCATAACGTTAAGCTCGATAGAACGCACCTTACAGCCGAAATTCTCACGGACAAGTGTTTCAAGCTGTTTTCCTATACCGGACAGATATTTATGGCCGAAGTTATCAACTGCGCCGGAGCGGTAGTTTCCGCTGTCAAGCTCTATTCCCTCGGAAACAGCGATAACGAGCGCTTTATGCTTTGCGCGTTCACGCCTTACATCTTCTATGAACTTATCTGTGCTGAAATTTCCCTCCGGCAGATAAATAAGATGCGGAGCGTTGACTCCGTTGGCGCGGATAACACAGGTAGAAGCGGTCAGCCAGCCGGCATGACGTCCCATGATCTCGATTATGGTGACGGAATCCACACTATACACAGAACTGTCGCAGACTATCTCCTGAACGGTCGTAGCGACATATTTTGCCGCGGAGCCGAATCCCGGAGTATGGTCGGTCACACACAGGTCGTTGTCTATTGTCTTTGGAACGCCGATTATACGGACATCCTCGCCTTTTTCCTCAGCGTATGCCGAGAGCTTCATAACCGTGTCCATAGAATCGTTTCCGCCTATGTACAGGAATATCTTTATATCGTGCTTATGGAAGCAGTGGAGTATCTGTTCGTAGATCGTGTTGTCCTGCACAGCGTCCGGCAGCTTATATCTGCATGAACCGAGAACGGTGGAAGGCGTCTGTTTGAGAAGCTCCATATCGTCGTTTGAACGGATAAAGTTTTTCAGGTCTATCAGATCGTCGTTGATGATACCCTCAATTCCATTGATAGAGCCGAATATTGCGTCAATACCCGGTATTTTCAGTGCTTCCGAAAAAGCTCCGACGAGAGAGGCGTTGATCGCACAGGTAGGTCCACCTGATTGGGCGATTGCGATGTTCATTATGTTTGTTTCCTTTCGACTGAACGTATTTTTTCTTATATGATTATACCATAAATTGAAAAATTTTTCAGCCCTTTCAAACTATTTTTCTTGTTTTGGACAAATATATTTTATTATAAACGATTTCAAATGACATATCGCACAAACTGTATGTGCATGTGTGAAATAAAAATGAACGGAATTTACCTGTTTTTAACGGGATTTTATAAAAAATTGAGCTTTCCTATTGCTTTTTTTTGCGTTTTGGTGTACAATATTTAATATATTGGCTTTTTGTGCCCTGATAAAAATAGATATGTAGATAAAGAAAGGTTTGCCGATGGATAAAATTATCGACATTTTCAGAAATAAATGGGTCAAGTTCGGCGTTTCGTTCCTGTCGCTCGGACTCCCTGCGTTTATGGTGTATGTTGACTGGCTCGCTTTTGCGTACTATCTTCAGCCTGTAAGCGCAGTACCGCTGTTTCTGATGTATGTTCTTGTCCTGTTTGTGTTTGCCGGGATAATGTTTTATACGCGAATGCAGATAATCACACGCATAGTCGCTCTGGTGACACCTGCACTGTCATTTGTTCTGTTCTTTATCGCGTTCGGACAGTGGTATCTTATAATCCCGCCGATCGTGATATGCGCTTTCACATTTCTGGCTTCCGGAATGAACGAGACCTTGAAAACTATACTCGGAACAGTATATCTGCTTATGTTTGTAGTGGGAACGCTCGTTTATCTCACAATGCTTCATTTCAACCTTACGATACAGACTCTTATGCCGTTTTCGGAATGTGACATCTCAAAACGCTCGACCGAATATGATTTTTCACCGGACAAGACATACAGACTCGTTCTTTATATCGATGACGCCGGAAATGAGCGCAGTCTTGTGAGCTATTACATCGAAAAGACAGCTGACGATATCGAACTCCCTTATCTTAAGTGCTACCGTCATCTTGACAGCCTTAAAATACTCGCAACTATGGATAAGGATTCCGTTGTTTATAAGTGGATATCCGATAATGAGCTTTATATCGACGGCCATGTAAAAAATATGAAGGAACTCTTTGAACAGGCTGAAAACAACCGTAAGAATCCTCAGAAGGAAGATAACGATACGGAAAAGCTGACCTATTATGAAGAACATGACTGGGACAACGAGGAGTATTACGGAACAACTGAGCCACAAACGCCCGCACCCGAAACGACTCCGGCGGAAAATGTGACGGAATAATCTGCGCATCAGCGTAAAATGAAAGGAAGGTGAGCCTCACTATGCAGCGCCAGCTCAATATAGCAGGAAAAAATTCAAGCGATATTTATACGCTTTTTTATCCCAATAATCTGATGAACTTCTGTCGTTATGATTTTACGCTTTTCCTTGAGCACTGTACCGATCTGTGCAGGCTTGCCGCAAGAACAGGCGAATATAACGTTGAGGATGTCTATTCCATACGAAATTCCATATCCGGCTGCCATAAGTATTATGAGCAGAATATGAGAACAGTATTTGAAAAAGTAGTTGTTGACTGCTGGATAGATTATCTGTGCAAGCAGAGCGAAGTCAGTGTGAATACGCTCTGGCAGAGCTTCATAAAGTGCCGTAATTCATTTGAAAAAGCTATATTCGGAAGGCTGTCGGACTATCGCTATAACCGTGCGATAAACGAATGGGCGAATCTTCTTCGTATGCAGGACTATGCCCGTACAAAGGTCGATTTCGTGTTCGGCGTACAGATCACTTCGCCTCAGCAGGCTGTTGCGAGAGCAAATTATTTTGATCTGCTGTTCAATGTGGCTGCAAATGAACAGGGTTTTCCTGTGGCTGAGATAGCTGCGACAGGCATATATTCCGCGGGAAGACTTCCGAATTCTCCGTTTGTGATGAACAGTGCCGCACGCGAGATAGCACGAAATCAGCTCAGCGGAATAGAATACCGTGATAATTACAAGACGCGTAAGAATCCTGATCTTACAGATAAGATAGCTATGGACGCGTTCAGTTCTATAAAGAACTACATACCTGACAAAAATGACAGCATGGCAAAGACGATAATAAAATCGCTCACATCTGCGCCAAGAAAGATATATATGCCATGTTCGTTCAAAGCTGTGATAGATCTTGAAATAGACGCTGCGGCACAGAGCGGAGCATATCTTCAGAGATGCGCACGTTGCGGCGATTATTATATCAGGGATGAGGAATATGACTTTGATTATTGCAGCAGACCTCAGCGCGAAGGTGGTACCTGCCTTGATATAATGAAGTTTGATGATCCGGAGCTTGCCGAGAAGGTAACTGTGACCGCTGCTGCGATCGAAGAAGAAAAGCACAGCGACGACGAAGATCCGCAGATAATCTATGTTGACAAGGATACCGTAAACAGCAAGATGAACGATCTGTATAAGGAAATGGCGGCAAGAGTCAATGTTGACCTTACACAGAGAGATTTTTCACGCTGGTATCAGGAAGAGCTTCGTCTGAAAGACAATATCCTGCTCGGTGAAGCCGGAGAGAAGGAGCTCAACAAGTTTATAGAGCTTTCAAGAGGAGATGCGTTCGCCTCCAGGAAACAGCCGCCGGTGATACCGGAAAATCCCGATCCCGGAAGCGAAAATGAGGAAGAATTTACCGAAAACGGAAAATCCGTAAAGAAGTTCGTGTTCGAGAAGATCGACAGAGAAAGCGTAACAGCGCCCATTTCATCATCACAGAGCCTCGCATCCACTCTTGCGGAATCCGAGAAGGCTGCTATCGAGGCAGTCAGAAAACTTGTCGAGGCCGATCAGTCAAAACAGCGTGAAAAAGCACAGATCAGCGCGCCTCAGCCTGTTGTGCGCCCGATCATAAATCATCAGCAGTACGATCCCGCAGGAATGCAGTCGTACAGCTATCCTTCGCTGTTCCAGCAGACGGCGGCACATCCGGTCCCCGCACCGACTCCCGTTCCTGCTCAGGCTCCTGTTCCCGCACCGACACCTGCACCCGCACAAAACCCATATCAGCAGATGCAGGGCGGATTTGCAGCGGCAAGACAGGGATACGGAAATGTTATGCAGTTCGGCGGACAGCAGCAATATCCCGCAGCGAACGGTGTGCAGTTCTCTCAGTTCATGCAGCGCGCTCAGACGGGTTCGCGCATCATAAAGGGCGGTACAGCCGCCAATCAGCAGGAATATACATCGAAGCCCCGTACAGTGGTGATCCCGAACGGCGATAAGGAACGCCCGACGGAACGTCAGCAGGCGGTACAGAAGGAAAATCGTGCTCCTGTGCGTGAAAAAGCGATATCAGAGCCGGAAAAGAATGAATTCAAAGAAACTCCGGTTTCTCAGGATAAATATAAAGATCCAGGCACCCGCAGCATAATGAATGCATACGGCCTACGCGATGATGACCCGATGATGGAAGTGGAGGAAGATGTAAAGGTATTCACTCCGCGCCGCAACAATATATTCAGAACGAGTCAGAAGGACGAATATATAGAGCCTTCTCCTTATGAGAAGCTGAAACAGTCTATCGAAGAATACAGAAACGACGATTACGCTGAGGAAGAAGAAGCGGAAGAGGTTGTCGGCCAGATCTCGGCAGAAGAAATAGTGAGACCCACCACTCCCGCTCCCGCAAGCGCGGTAGCAGCGTACAGGGGCTATAATGCCGGACAGAGAGAGCCGGAAAAGGCTGAATTTTCACACATTCTTGACGGGATAACACGAAATGACGGATTTACCAGAGAAGAAAACCTGGTGGATTCCGACGGACTTCCCGTTTCACACAAGACAAAGCACGTTATGGACGCGCTTTTCGGTCCCACAAAGGCAAGCCCGCTTTTAAGAGCGAGACTTGAAGAGAACGACGATGATATTTAATTCTTAATACCCGAGGTAGAACGATATGCCTTCTTTATCGGTCAGAACCGCTGATTTTACCGATTCTGTAATACGCAGGATGACGAGGATCCCAAACAAATACGGAGCTGTCAACCTGTCACAGGGATTTCCGGATTTCGACCCGCCCGCAGAGATACTGAAACGTCTCGAACAGGTCGCTCATGAGGATTTCCACCAATATTCCATAACGTGGGGAGCGCAGAATTTCCGTGAAGCGCTTGCCGCAAAATATGAGCATTTTTCGGGACAGCACATCGACCCGAACACAGAGGTAGTTGTTACCTGCGGAAGCACTGAAGCCATGATGGCTGCAATGATGAGTGTGACCGACGCTGGGGATAAGGTCATCGTATTTTCTCCGTTCTATGAGAACTATGGTGCGGATACCATACTTTCGTGTGCAGAGCCGATTTATGTTCCACTTGTTCCGCCCGATTTCACATTTGACGCTAACGTTCTCGAAGCGGCGTTCAGACAGAAGCCGAAAGCGATCATACTCTGCAATCCGTCAAATCCGTGCGGAAAGGTATTCACATACGACGAGCTTAAGATAATAGCCGATCTTGCGGTAAAATATGACGCTTTTGTTATTACCGATGAGGTTTATGAGCATATAGTCTATGCGCCGCATAAGCATACATATATATCGACGCTCTCGGGAATGAGAGATCGCGTCATACAGTGCAGCTCACTTTCAAAGACATATTCGATAACCGGCTGGAGACTCGGATATATCATAGCTTCGCCCGAAATAATCGAGACTGCGAAAAAGGTGCATGATTTTCTTACTGTAGGAGCGGCTGCTCCGCTGCAGGAAGCAGCGGTCACGGGACTGAAATTCGGCGATGATTATTACGCCGCATTACAGAGAGAATATACCGAAAAACGCGATCTTTTCCTGAAAGGGCTCGACGATCTCGGTATCGCTCATACGGTGCCGCAGGGAGCTTATTACATACTGCTTGATGTATCGGAATACGGCTATGAAAGCGACCTTGACTTCTGTGAAAAGCTTGCGGAGCGCGTTGGCGTAGGTGCTGTTCCGGGATCAAGCTTTTTTAAGGAACCGGAAAACCGCTATATACGCCTTCATTTTGCCAAAAAGAATGAAACGCTGTATGAAGCTCTTAACAGGCTCGAAAGCATGAAGAGCAGAATGTCGCGGGTAACGGGCTGACGGAGAGGAATAGCAAATGCGTGTAGTTGCGTTGATCGAGAATACGAGCGCTTCTGAGAAGCTTAAGGTAGAGCACGGCGTCTCGCTTTATGTTGAGAACGCCGGAGTAAAATATCTTATAGACACGGGAGCGTCGGAAAAGATCTTTTACAATGCCAAAAGGCTTGGAATAGATATCGCCGGCATACAGTATATTCTTATTTCTCACAATAATTACGCACATACGGGCGGTCTTGAAGAGATACTGAAGAAAAACAAGGACGCAATGGTATATGCGAAAAAAGCGTGCATAGGTGACTGTTATATACAGCAGTCGATGTTCCGTGTGAGAATGAACAAGCTGTCCTATCTCCAGGAAGAACACCCGGATAATTTCGTACTGTACAACAAATTCCAGCAGATCGACAGCGGTCTGTTCGCAATGTCGAATGAACATCCGGACAGCTCTTTTTACTGTGAGGACAAATCACTCCTGATGAAGAAGGACGGAAAGATCGTACACGACGATTTTTCTCACGAGTCTTTCTTTGTGATATTCCCGGAGAATGACCGTAAGGCGGGAGCTGTGGTGATCGCGCCGTGCTCGCTGTGCGGTATTACAAATATGCTCAGGACCGTGAAAAAGCGATTCCCGAAAGCGAAGATAACCTCCGTAATAGGCGGATTTCATCTTATGGGCTCTTCTACAAAAAAGCTGTCCTGCTCTGTTGATCATGTTGAAAAGACAGTAAATGAGCTCGCAACGATAGATACCGGAACTATTTATACGTTCCACTGTACCGGACTTACCGGTTACGGCATCATGAAGCAGCAGCTCGGAGACCGTCTCCAGTATCTTCAGACCGGTGAAGAGCTGACATTCTGACAAAAGGGAACCTCAAAAAATACGAAGGGCAGGGGAGTACGCATGAAAAAAATATTTGCCGTGATCGCCGGTATCGGAGCGCTCATCGCGGCATTCTCGGCGCTGCTGTATAAGCTTTATCTCAGAACTGGAAAAAATATGTTCGGATATTATCCGGGAAAGGAAGATCTTGACTGGGCTGAAAATTCCGGCTATAAGGATATGTACATACAGTCAGGGGACGGATACTGGCTTCATGCAGCGGCAATTGACAACAATTCGGATAACTGGGTGATGCTTGTTCATGGCTACGGCGCAGAGTGGAAGAGTATGTCTTTATATGCCAGAAAATTTATCGAAGAAGGCTACAGCGTGTTTATCCCCGACCAGAGAGGATATGGCCTCAGCGGTGATAAAGAGACGACAATGGGGCATCTCGAAAGACTGGATATGGTGGACTGGCTGAACTTCCTCGTAAAAGAGAGAAACGTAAAGAACATCTTTATGCTCGGAGTTTCCATGGGTGCGGCGACTGTTATGCTGACATGTGCGGAAAAACTTCCGGAGCAGGTGAGATGTGCGGTCGAGGACTGCGGTTATACATCGGCAAGAGAAGAATTCGAGTACAACATGATGCACACTCTTCATCTTCCGCCTTATCCGGTGCTGTGGATAACCGATCTTGTGACAAGGATAATGAAAGGGTGGAGCTTTCTCAGAGACGCAAACTGCGAGAAGGCTGTCGAGAATGCGGGAGTGCCGATGTGCTTCATTCACGGAAGCGGGGACACATTTGTTCCATATTATATGCACAGAAAGCTTTTTGATGCATGTAAGCGCAGCGATAAGGAGATGCTCGTTATCGACGGCGCAGAGCACACACGCGCAGTAGTTGACGCCCCCGACGCATACTGGGAGAAAGTTTTCTCTTTTATAGAAAAATATAAGAAATAAAAATATCCTGTGTATGAATAGATCGTACACAGGATTTTTTTGCAAATGAGTCGCTTTTGCACTTACTTTTCGCTGATGCTTATATACGCGCATCCATGCGCTCTTCTGGCATCAGCTACCGCAGCATCATGCTGCGTCGCGTCCGAAAAGAAGCGGGGGTCGGGGCAGAGCCCCGAGTCTTATTATTTAAGCTGATGAACGACATTCACGACATCATCATAGATCGCGAGATCGGCGCTGGTATCGTAAGCCGTTGAGCTCTTGTTCAGGAGCACAAGATTGCTCCCCCGGAAATATCTCACATAGGAAGCAGCCGGATAGACTATGAGCGAGGTGCCTATTATTATCATCATGTCTGCCGATGCTATCCTGTCGATAGCTTTCATGGTCGCATTTTCGTCGAGCGGCTCTTCATACAGAACGACATCCGGCTTTATCGTTCCGCCGCACCCGCATTTCGGAACACCTTCGTAATTCTTCACATACGCGGCATCATAGAATTTCCCGCAGTTCATGCAGTAATTTCTGTGAATGCTTCCGTGGAGCTCGATAACATCTGTGCTTCCCGCAGCCTGATGAAGTCCGTCGATATTCTGTGTCACAACGGAAACTTTCTTGCCTTTTTTCTCAAGACCGGCAAAATAAATGTGCGCATCGTTCGGCTTTGCGTCGAGGTACATCATTTTGTTCTTGTAGAAATCATAGAACATTTCGGGACGCTGTACAAAAAAGCTGTGCGAGATCATCTGCTCGGGAGAATAGGTGGTGTTTGTTTTTTCATTGTAAAGCCCGTTTGCGGAACGGAAATCCGGTATTCCGGACGGACAGCTTATCCCGGCGCCTGTGAAAACGCAGATCTTTTCACTGCTGTCTATCATTTCCTGGAGTTTTGCTATTTTTTCCGAATCGTTCATCTTGTACCTCCTGACGGTTTTTGCAGGGGACTTTCCGGCCGCCCCTATGCCGCAAATTCAAAGTGGGCTGCGTTTCTGGTGCAGCCCACTGTAATATTCAATTGTAAAATTTAACCGTGCATTGGAGTTAGTTCCTTTCGTTAATATTTGATTTGCGTGGAACTCTTCATGTTAACCACTCCGCTCCAATTTTTATTAAATTTATATCAAGCCTTGCGGCGTAGATTCAACTGCTACAGTTGACAGACTCTATACAGTTGTAAGGGGAGATTCCCGATACCGTCTGCCGCAAATCAGAAAGTTCATTGGCAAAAGTGCCTGCTTGATGAGCTACTGTCCGCATTCAACATCATTCTGACCGCCTCATAACCGGCTGCGGAAGGAGCTTCACGACTCAAAGTTACTCTTTGACCTGCGAGTCAGACTCCGGCATCGAAATATTAAATTGTGAGATTTCTACTTCCATGGGACTCGCTTCCTTTCCGGTCAGATTTACACTGCACTCATAACGTCCGGCAATGTAGTTCAGAGATGCTTTGATCGAACTGTATAGGTTTAAGGGAAGATAGTCGGATTAAATGCTATCTTTCTGAAGACCATTCGGAAAGATAACCGTCGTTCTTCAACGACCCTGTAAGCTTTTGGCTGTTTTTATTGTTTTATCTTTCCTTGAATATAATATACCACATTTCAAGAGAAAAGTCAATAGGTTTTTGTTAGTCATTTTGTATAATGTTTTCAACAAGTGTTTATATATATTATCAGAATTGTAAATGCATCGAGAAAAAATGCACAAAAACCTATTGACTTTTGCAATATTATGTAGTATAATATTTTATGGTAAAAATGATGAATCCAAAGGGGGAAAACTATGATCCCGAAATTCAATAACGAAGAAGAAGCCGAGAAGTTCTTTGGCCAGAATAATGACGATGAAGCAGCCGGCGACGATGAAGAAATGACCATTATCGAGCTCGAAGGCGAGCGCTATGAGGTCATAGATTCCGTAATATACGACGGAAAGCTCTATGTGGCTATCCTCCCTTACGATGAGGAAAACATTGATGAAAATAATGATGAAGACGAGAACATAGAGTTCACTATCCTCGAAGTCTGCGATGATCCGGACGATGAGGACAACTGTATTATGAGGACCGTCGATGACGACGACCTCTATACTAAGATAGGAAATGAATTCCTGAAAAGATTTGAAAGTGAGTCCGACGAAGAAGAATAACAGGACAATAAAAACAAAGAATATTCTTACTGCTGCGTTCGGTTCAGCATGGATTTGCATGATCCAACACATTTCAAAAGGGATTTCTCTACGGCAGCGGATTGCAGACCTCCCGTACTGCGGAAGAAGGGAGCGTGAACCTGTCGAGCGATCTTACCCACCCTGCTTAGTGCGGGTTTTCATAGTCCATGTGCGGCGCGGCGGTAAAATAAACGGCTTCCGGGAAACCGGGAGCCGTTTACTTTTATGTTTACAGTGCTCAGATGTCGAGATATTTCGCAAGACCGTCAAGTCCTTCTTTTATATCGTCGTATGTCTCGTCAAAGTTGTTGGTGTACCACGGGTCGGCGATGCTGCGCTCTATTCCGGCAAATGACAGAAGCTTCTTTACCTTGCCGCTGTATCTGTCGCCGACTATGCGGAGGGTGTTGCGGATATTCGCATCGTCCATTACGATAAGCAGGTCGTACTTTTCTCCGTCAGTTCGTTTAAGCTGTATCGCCGTTTTCCCGAACGGAACTATCCCATACTGCGCGAGCTTAAGAACTGCGCCGTGATGCGGGGGATTTCCGATCTCTTCTGTGCTGGTGGCACGGGATTCGACAAGAAACATATCCGAAATCCCGCGCTGTGTGAGCATATCCTTGAACATGAACTCAGCCATGGGTGAACGGCAGATATTCCCGTGGCAGATGAAACATATACTTTTTATCATACATGCACCTCGAATGCTATATTTTATACATTATATTATATTGTAATACTTCCGGATTGTCAAGCTCTGACGGAACTGTCACCGTTAGTGTGCGAAACATATCTATTTACTCGGAATAAAATTCAGCCGGAATATTGACATTTTTGTCGTTTTTTGTTATTATATAGTAGAGTATGAAGAAAATCAAGGAGCTTGTGAGATGAAAGAAAAAAGGCAGCACGACGGGTCGGGAATACTGATATTCCTTGTCGCCGCGATAGCTGTTATAGCCGTGGCATTTATCGCTGTCGGCATATTGATGTATAATGACGAGGAAATCCCCGTGCAGACAAGCGGAACAGTCCCGGCTGAGCCTGTCACGGAAAAAAGCGTCACAACTGATGCTGTCACAGAGCCAACAGTCCTGAGCACCGAAACTTCCGCTTTATCTGAAACTGAGACGAAAGCTTCCGCAACTGTATCTGAAACGACAACTGAAACACCGGCTGATACATCCGAGGATACGAAAGCTCCCGAGACGGAAAACACGGCTGCGCCTGAAAACACCGAGGCTCCCGCAGTGACCTCATCGGCAGCGGAAACAACACAGCGTGAATTATATACATACGATAAATCATATTTTTCAAACGACTTATTCATCGGCGATTCGATATATACCGGCCTTTATCTGTATGAATATTTCCCGGAAAGCCAGGTGTTCGCGAAAATGGGTATGAACCCTCAGAGCGTCCGTACCGCGTCTGTGAACGGATATACCGCGAAACAGAAGGTCGCAGCGATGAAGCCTGCGCACATATTCATAATGCTCGGTACAAACGGACTTGCATATATGAGCCCTTCGCTCATGGCAAATGAAATGAAAGCTTTCGTCGGAGAGCTTAAATCAGAGAGTTCCGACAGCAGCATTTATGTTGTGTCTATACCGCCGGTGACATACGCGCATGAGCTTAAAGGTAAGGAGACTATGGAAATGGTGAACAAATACAACGGTCTCCTTGAAGCTGCCGCCGCGGATTCGGGTGCAGTATTCCTTGATCTGTGCAGCCAGCTTAAGAACGATAACGGCTATTTTTCGTCGCAGTTTGCCGAAGCCGACGGAATGCACTTTCTCGGAAGCGCATATAAGCAGATGCTCGGATATTTTTACAAAGAGACCGGGGGAGCTTCCGAAGACCCCGCATAATATTGTTTATATATGAGGAACTCCTTTCATGGAAGACAATGAAATCAGAAACAAATCAAGACGTCCTATAAGGCTCAGGATCCTTCTGGTCGGTATCGGCATAGCCGTTGCTTCACTTCTGCTGACCGGTCTTTTTGGTATGGCCAGCATGGTGTGGATTGAGGAAAATGCCGAGAACGCTCTTACGGTACAGGCAAAGGATAATCTTGAAAAGCTCATAGAAAAGAAGACCGAGCTCGCGGATCATCGGCTTGGAAAATATGCCGAGATAGTTTCGGAATTCAGATATTACATCGAAGATATACTGAATAATCCCGAAGATTTTAAAAAAGCGGACCTCAGCGACGCCAGCCTTTATGACACGGGCGATCTGGTGTATTCCTTCGCTCTCGCAAATGAGTATTACAGCTGGGATGAGCTTAAGCCGCAGGCGGAGCTGCTTGCAAATGTGGCGCACCGCTTCTATCCGATCGTAAAGGAGAATAACGATTATATAAAAGCTGTTTACTTCGGATTTGACGACGGACTTCTGCTGAGCTACGACAGGGATTCCGAAAAGGTGCCGCCGGAGCTTATGTATTTCGATTATCTTAAAAGAGACTGGTATGCTCTCGGAAAAAGATCGCTCAAACCCACATTCACAGACGCTTATTCCGATAATTTCGGAAGAGGACTTACTATATCCTGCGTAAGCCCCATTAATGACAAGAACGGAAAGACAATAGGCGTTGTCGGTATGGATATGAGCATTACCGATGTGTATGACTATATCCTCAATCTTGACCTCGGTCCGGATGTTAAGGCTTTACTTATCGGAGAGGGCGGAGTGATCTCTCTGAAATCCGGAAAAGACGGAAAAGTAAAAGCACTTGCCTCGGATTATATTTCGGAAGCAGACATACAGAGAATGGCGAACTCTCCCGACGGCATAGTTCTGAGAGAGAATACATATTTCGCGTTCGGAACGATCTCCAGCGTCGGCTGGAAGCTCTGCGTTATGTTCCCGCAGTCTCAGGTGCTTGAAATGGCGAACGAGATACAGCAGAAGATATTTACTTCAATGATCATCTTTATTCTGTTCGCGCTGATAATACTTGTTACTGTAGTGATAATAGTATTTGAGTTTTCAAAGAAGCTCACCAGACCGATAAATGATCTTATGAAAGATGTGGGCGAAATAAGCTCCGGAAATCTCGATCACCGTGCGGAAGTTTATGTAAACGACGAGATCGGCGATCTTGCCAAGCGGTTCAATGAGATGACGGTCTCGCTCAAAGATCACATCGACAGCATTACATCAATGACTGTGGATAAGGAGAGAATAGGCGCTGAGCTCGGCGTTGCCACAAAGATCCAGCGCGATATGATGCCTAAAGATTTCCCGAACAACCGCGATATCAGACTGTATGCTACCATGGATCCCGCAAAGGAGATCGGCGGCGACTTCTACGATTTCTTTGTCATAGACGAAGATCACATGGGTATCGTAATGGCGGACGTATCCGGAAAGGGCGTTCCTGCCGCATTGTTTATGGTAATTGTCAAGACGCTTATAAAGATAAGAACAACAAATATGGCGTCGCCTTCCGAGATGATGTGGGATGTAAACAATACGCTCTGTGACGAAAACACTCTGGATATGTTCGTTACGGTGTGGTTCGGAATACTGACGATATCGACAGGCGAGATAACGTATGTTAATGCTGGACACGAATATCCCGCGATAAGACACAAAAACGGAAAATATGAGCTTATAGTCACGGAGAATATGCTTCCGCTCGCGGCAATGGAAAATATGCCTTTCCGCGATGAGACTATAATGCTGAGGCCGGGAGATGTGCTTTTCCTGTACACTGACGGTATCACGGACGCGAAATCTCCGGACGGAAAGCGCTTCGGCATTGAACGAATGCTTGAGGTGCTCAACAAGAACAGCGAAGAGAACGATATGAGAAAAGTTCTTTCGGCTGTTAAGAACAGACTTGATTATTTTATCGACAGCGCAGATCAGTTTGATGATATAACTATGATGGGTCTTATCTGGCGCGGAAACTGAGATATTAAGGCAATACTGCACCGCGCAGGGACCGGCATGGCTTCTGTGCGGTGATTTGATTTATGGTTGGACGGGGGGATGTCATGAAAAAGGTATTAAGGTCGGCTGCCGCGGTATTTACTGCGCTGGTCGTGTTCATGATATCGCTTCCTGCGTCGGCTTTTTCTTTTGAAACGAAGATCATCACGGGGGAATTCAGATATTATTCCTCGGTCGTTGATGAAGTACTGACGCATACTTATTATTACTCCGACGAATATTTTGCGGGCTCCGGAAAAGAAGTCAACGATCATCTCAGAACTATGTCGCTCGATCTCGCGCTTTCGGCTTTCGGGTCTTATGAGAGCGAAAGAAACGTCACTTCTATACTAAAGAACATCGGATTTGACGGAAACAGCTTTGATTCGCGGCAGATGACGGAGACTCCTGCGGAAGATTCTCTCGGAACGGTCATAGGACTCAAAAAAACACAGTACGGTGACATTGTCGCTGTCGTTGTAAGAGGCATAGGATATGGCCTTGAATGGGTAAATAACGTTGACGTCGGGAATTCCGGCCCGGCTGAGGGATTTACACGCGCCGCCGCTTTACTTACCGGCAGGATTAAGGAATACGTCGATAAGCGCGGACTGGAACGCGCGAAGATATGGATGACAGGGTACAGCAGAGGCGGAGGACTTGTTGATCTTGCCGGAAAATACATAAACGAACATCTTTCCGATTACGGGATGACCGAGGACGATCTGTATGCCTATTCATTCGAGGCTCCGGCAGTAAGCGACAGCAGGATGGAGTATAAAAATATCCATAACGTGATGAACGTGAACGATCCGATCGTCATGCTGTTCCCGAAGCTATGGGGATTTTATCATTGCGGGACAGACGATCCCATAATCATCGACTCGCCGAAGCTAAGGCTCAGAAAGCTCAGATATATCGGTAAAGTCGGGATAGAAGAAACCGGAAAATATGCTTCTATGGCGGATATCGAGAGTGATTTTATCGACCTGCTGGCGACTTCCATAAGCAGAAAGACATTTGCAGAGAACAGCATGTATATCGGCGACCTGATAAGGATACTGCTGTCTATGAGCTACAATGACAGCGTGCAGTTCAGCAGCTATCTTCTGAGCTCTTTTGCGGCGGTGTTTGAACGGTTCCCGGTATTCGATATAGTGAAGCTTCTTGCCGAAAAAGAAGGCAGCAGCGCCTACAAAAAGGATGTTGAAAAGCTGAGCCGGATCATTGAAGAAGAACTTGACGCGCATGACCACAGTGGTCTGTTTTCGGACTCCGAATACGAGGATATGAAAACAGCGCTCACAAAGACGTTTATACTGTTTATACCGGCGGTAAAAGCGGATTTCTCGCTTTCTCATCCGCTTGAGCGGATATGCTCATTCTTCGGGAACATGGATATTATAATAAGTCAGCATTTTTCGGATACCGTGCTCGGTCCGACGGAATCGCGCGATTCTTATTATCATCCCGTGTCGGTATCCGGAGCGGTGATAACTGTTGACGAGACCACAGCGGAAGTGACATCGGTAATGCTCGGAACGAAGAAACTGCTGCCCGGCATAGACTATACGCTCAGATATAAAGATGTGAACGGGAATTATATCGTGCCGACAAGGTCGGGAAAATACATCGCGGAAATTACCGGGATAGGAAGCTATAACGGCACAGCAGAGAAGTTGTTCACCGTGAAATTTATACATACCCATGACTGGAAATTCACCGAGAAGGGGGACACCGTGTGCGTGATGTGCGCGGCGCCGGAATGTGAGGATTACGGCACAGGCGTTGAATATTCCGTCAGGGTAAGCGTACAGGACAAGGAATACGACGGCCTGCCCGCAGAGGGAAAGCTTGAGGTTAGCGACGGATTTCCGGCTGAGATAACGATAAAAGATATCATCTATACTGCCTCGGGAACCAATGACAGCGATAAATCCGCGATAGGCAGATATACCGCAAAGGTAAGGCTTTATGTCACAGACTCTCCGGAAAAAGGAGCTGCTGCTGCCTGCAGCTATAATATAAAGAGGATAACCGCGCAGCCCGATAAACTTATGCTGCTTGTTGCGGACGACCTGCCGTCCGATAATGAGGTTTATTACGACGGGAAAAAGCTGACTGAGCTTAACGACTACACCGTGAGCTTCACCG
>CAMVEM010000057.1 GCA_947166515.1 uncultured Clostridia bacterium
GGGAGGGGAGAGGGAGGGAAACTCCTTTCTCCGCGAGAAAGGGGGTTCCCTTCCTCTTCTCTCCCCGGTCTCGAGCGAAGCGACGAAGCGACAGCAAAACTCACTGATTCTGTATTCTTGTGAGGTAAGTACCGCCGTTGCCTGCGGTGGTCATAACGCAGTCTGTGCAGAGGATATCGGTCGCACCCACGTCCTTGCAGAACTGTATCGCGTTGAGGTTGAAATATCTCATATCACAGACATATATCGTCTGGAAACCGGAAGTTAAGAACGGAATGAGTGCGTTTCCGTAGCTCTGTTTGAATACCACAAGCGTTCTGCCGTTGGTGACATCTGTCTCGACCTTTGCTATCCTGTCGTCAGAGCCGAGGAACGAGCAATAGAAGGCTCCGGCGTTGCGGGCAACGAACAGGTCGCTTACCTTTCCGCCGCCGAAAGATGTATTGTAGTAGGTAGTCGTCAGATTACTGTCATTCGGAGAGATGTACATCGTGAAAACTTCGGGATCGCTTTTGAGATGAGCGTCCTTCGAATAGTTGTACATCGAGCCGACATATCCGGCGAGCGAAACTTCCTTGTATTTGTCTATCGTCGGGAAATCAACTCCCGCATCCTTTGCAAACACCTGCGCCGCGTAATATGCGCCAAGCGGCATCCAGTGATGATCCGTTCTTGAGTAGATATCCTCCGACGTGTGCGCTTTCAGCGCGGAATATGCGTCAACGTGCGTTACGCCGGAGAGCTTCTCGCCGATAGCGTCGATCTTGTTTTTCTGCAATGTCGTGAAATTCCCGCTGTCCCAGAATTTCTGAGGAGTGTAGAACTCGCACGCGAGCGGAGCTTCAAGGCTGTAAACCCTTACTCCGGGGAGCTTAGCGGCAAACGTGTTGCATGCGTCAGCCCACTTATCGCACGCCGAGTATGTTCCGAAGCACGGGCTCAACGCGCGGTAATGACCGTTCTGATACGAAACGAGGATACCGCTCTCACCGATATGGTTATATTCGATGTCTCCGCTCGATGTCGTAACGGGCGCGGGCTTGGTCTGCTCCGCGGTAGTTGTCGTTGTTGTGGTGGTAATGGGCGCGGCAGTTGTAGTTGTGGTCTCCGAAGCGGCCGTCGTGGTCGTTGTCGCCGGAGCTGCCGCAGTTGTTGTAACCGCGGGAGCCGCAGTTATAACAGCTACCGTCTCGCCGGTATCGGCGGGCTGACCGCCTTCTCCGGTGGGCTTTTCGTCTGTCTTATACGGGTTGAAGTCCATTGTGACCTCGTTCCCGCCATATGTCGATTTCTTTGCATCACCTGAGGCAGTCTGGCTTGCAGAGTGTTCTTTGACATTGGCCGTAGTATTGATGTCCTTGCACGACGCTGTGCAGACCGATGCAAGGATCAGAGCTGCTGTTGTGATTATTACTTTCTTTCGATCTTTCATTTTTCCACACTTTCTGTTATTTATTATTTAATATCGCCGCAAGTTCATCGGCGTTTGCTCCTGTTGTCGAGAACGTGCTTGCTGCGAAAAGCAGGTCGGTTGCTCCGGACTCTGTAATGAACTGTATAGGTTCAAGCCGGAAATATCTCATATCACAGACTGTGATCTCATCGAACGAACCGAGCAGAAAAGGTATCAGCGCATTCCCGTAGCTGTCTTTGAATATCACGAGTCTGCGGCCCGTTCCCGCATCCGTCTTTATCTTAACTATACAGTTGTCGTCGCCGCCCAGAAAAACAGAATATGACGCTTTTTCCGATTTTGATCTGAAAAGCGGATAGACCCCGTCTGAATTAAATGCCGTGTCATAATAAGTGGCCGTGTATGCTGAGGACGGGATATAATATGTGAACGTCTCCGGATCGGCAAGCAGATCGCTGCACTCCGTAAAGGCGTACATTGACCCCACATATCCGTCATTATCGACGCGCTCCATAGTTGATATATCCGCAAACGGGAGGCCGGCAGTCTCAGCAAAGCATTTGGCCGCATAATAAGCACCGAGCGCAGACCAGTGGTAATCAGTCCGGAGGTATATATGCTCGCCGGTGTGGGCTTTAAGCTCCTGCGATACCGGCACGGGTATGACTCCGTCAAGCCGGCTGTTGATGTTGTCTATGGCCTTCTGCTGGCTGGCATTGTACGGTGCGAACTTTTCGGGCAGATAATATTCGCCTGATGTCGGTATCGCCATGCTGTACACCTTTACAGAGTCTCCCAGCCTTTGCCTGAAGCCGTTGAGGGCTCCGGCATACGTTGAAACACTTCCGCCGCCGTACAGCGGGATCCCCCACCAGTGGCCGTCTTCGAGCTTTGCCGCTATATATCCGTTTGTGCTGACTCCGCCGTCGATCTCGTTTACACCGGAAGTGCTTTTCGTTTCCTGACCGGATCCGCCGGCCGGGCTGCATGAACAGAAAAGCACGGCTGCTGTGAGTATCGCCGCGGCTTTCACCGATATACTGTGCCTGGCTTTCATTATTGAACGCCTGCCGGTATGGTCGTATAGGGCGTGTTGAGCTTCTGAGCGAGAGTATTCGCGTTGCCGCCTGCTGCCGAGAATGTGCAGCAGGTGAAAAGTACGTCGGTAGCGCCGACTTCCTTGCAGAACTGTATCGGGTTGAGATCAAAGAATCTCATGTCGCAGCAGATGACCTCGTCAAATGAACCGAAATAGAACGGCACTTCTGCGTTTCCGTAGCTGTCCTTGAACAGAACGAGCTTTCTGCCTGTTCCCGCGTCAGTCACCGTGTGCACTATCTTGTCGTCGCTCGCCATGAATGTAGAGTATGAAGAACCTACCGGCATCTTTATGAAGAACGGGAACACATTGTTGAAATTGTAGCTGATATCGTAATAATAGCACTTGTAGCTGTTTGACGGCTTATAGTATGTGAATACCTCCGGGTCGCCCTGGATATTCGGGCTTCCGGTAAATCCGGACATCGTTCCGACATATCCAGGCACATCTACGCGCTCCATAGTTGAGATATCCGCAAACGGGAGACCTGCTGTTTCGGCCAGGCATTTCGCAGCGTAATAAGCGCCGAGCGCCTGCCAGTGGTGGTCGGTGCGCAGATAGATAGGCTCGTCAATGTGCTTCCAGAGCTCTTTGTACGCCGGTACTGGGATAACTCCGACAAGCTGGGAGTGTATGCTCTCTATGCTTTTTTCATGGCTTGCGTTATACTGGGAATAAGAGTCCGGCAGATAGTATTCTCCGGAAGTCGGCACTACCATGCAATATACGTTCACATCATCGCCGAGCTGTTCCTTCACGGCATTGAGCGTCTGAGCGTATGTCGTGCCCTTTCCGCCGCCGTAGAGGGAAATTCCCCACCAGTGACCGTCCGAGAGCTTAGTCACTACCTGACCGTTAGTTCTTACGCCGGGCGCTATCTCATTGAGGTTTTTCTTTTCCTCGACGGACAGCGTGGTGGTCGTTGCTGTGGTTGTCTCTGCGGGAGCTGTGGTCATCTGGGTCGTTTCCGATGACTGTGTAACGTCCGCCTTTGTTTCCGACGCAGAGGACACGGGTGTGGTCTCTGGAGGAGTTGTGAAGACGATAGCGGGCTCTTCTTCGTCCTCGTTATTCTCGTCAACTCTCGCGACGGGGCCGACAATCTCGGCATTGTTGAGACTTACTCCAAAAAATCCTCTCAGATTTGCAGCGACTTTTTTGAGGTCGTCCCTGAACGGTACCGTGTCATTGTAATAATCGGTTATTCCGTTGGTATATTTGCCGTTGACGAATTCTTCCGGCGTGAATGTCGGGAATTCGGCAAGATTTCTCTGTTCTATCTCCGACACCGTTGAATGTGGCAGGACGAGCAGGCCTATGGCTATTACGCCGAACACTATCGCGGTATAGAGAATATTCGCATACCGGAAAAACGGCTTGAGCGGCTTGGATTCAGTAGCTTTTGCTTTTTTCTTCTTTTTGTCCTTTTCCTTGCCCTTACCGCTGTCGGTATCCTTCTGCGCTTTTTTCGGAGCGGCCGTTTTCTGCGGCGCCCCGGCCTTTTTTACTTCCGGCGTGTTCTCAACTTCCGGTATCTCCTGCGTAGCCTGTGCCTCGGTTATCTCTATTGAAGAGTCATGTCTTCTGGTCAGATCCAACTTCTTTTCTTCCATTTTTAACCCTTTTTCTTTATGAATTATATTTATTCATTGCTTCGTCGGTCTTTCCTGCGACTATCAGCTTTGCGGCTTCGGCAGCCTTTCCGAACGTTTCTTCGAGCAGCTCACCCTGCTCTTTCGGGAACATTCCGAGCACCCACGCCGCGAGGTCATATTCGGGGCTTGGCTTTGCGCCTACGCCGAGCTTAATGCGCGGGAAAGTGTCGCTTCCGGTGAGATAGATTATACTTTTCAGCCCGTTGTGTCCGCCGTCGCTGCCTTTCTTGCGTATGCGGATGCGACCGACATCGAGCGAGATATCGTCATTGATGACCAGCAGCTTTTCGGGCGGGAGCTTGTAGAAGTTCAGCGCTTCGACTACCGCTTCGCCGCTGTTGTTCATGAATGTTGTCGGCTTCATCAGCAGACAGTGGACGCCGTTAATGTTCACGTCCGCGGTCAGAGATTTGAAGCGGAGCTTCTTTATGCTTACGCCGAGGTTTTCCGCGAGCGTATCTATCGCCATGAATCCCATATTGTGACGGGTGTTTTCATATTTGGTGCCGGGATTTCCGAGCCCGCATATTATGAACTCCACAGCTCCGACAGGTGCGGGAGCCCGCTGTTCATCGAGCTTCTTAAATATTTCAAATACCGACATTACTTCTTGTTTTCCTTGTTGTTCGTCTCATTGAAGCCATCGAAGAACTTCTGGACTTCTTCGCTTATTTTGTCTCCCATTTTGTCGATAGTTTCAACGCCTTTGTCAAATGTTTCCTGTATCTTCTGGCGCTTTTCCGGCGTAACGTTTTTCTCATACGCCGCCTTTGCACTGTCAACAGCCTGATCGGCGGCATTTCCGAGTTCTCCCGCAGCTCTTCCAAGCGATTCCATTATTCCCATTTTGTTTATCTCCTTTCAGATAGGTCGCTTCGCTTGAGATGATCGCTTCGCTCGAGACTGGGGCTCCGCCCCAGACCCCGCTTCTTTTCGGACGCGAAAAGAAGCAAAAGCGACTCGCTTCGCAATTCATTTTCTATAGTCTGCTTTAAATAAGCAGAGACGTTTTAAATCTATTGTGTAAAGTTTTTTGGAAGGGGGTCTGGGGGAGAACCTTTTGTTCACAAAAGGTTTCCCCCAGTCTCAAGCGCAGCGTTCTCTCAACTCTCTGCGGCATAGCCGGTGATGACCTGCTTCATGAGCGGGAGCAGCTTTTCGCCCTTTTCGGGGATTATCCTGAAGCAGGACTTTCCGAGCAGGTCGAGACTTACTCTGCCGTTCATCTCAACATTAAGTTTTCCTATGCGCTCCATATCAATGTTTTCGGTGTAGAAGCCTATGCCTTCCTTGCCCTGGATTATCTCGTTTATGCCGAGCCTCTGGGCAGCGCTTCTTATCTGCGCCACCTCGATAAGTCCCTCGACCGGCGCGGGTATCTCTCCGTAGCGGTCGATAAGCTCATCTGTAACGTCATAAGCATCGTCTTCGGTGCGTATCAGCGCTATGCGTTTGTAGCAGCTTATGCGCTGCGCCTGATTTGAGATATAATCTTCGGGGATGAATGCATCGACCTTGACATCAACAAGACATTCGGGCTGCTTTATGGTCTCTTCGCCGCGCTGCTCCTTAACTGCTTCGTCGAGCAACTTTAAGTACATATCATATCCGACTGCGGACATGTGCCCCGACTGGCTCGCGCCAAGTATCGAGCCCGCGCCGCGTATCTCAAGGTCGCGCATAGCTATGCGGAAGCCCGAGCCGAAGCGTGTGAACTCGCGTATCGCGTCAAGACGCTTCGCGGCAACTTCGGTAAGCACCTTTCCCCGACGGAACGTGAAATACGCAAATGCTCTGCGGTTCGTGCGGCCGACGCGTCCTCTGAGCTGGTGGAGCTGAGCAAGCCCCATATAGTCGGCATTCTCGATTATAAGCGTGTTGCAGTTCGGAACATCAACGCCCGTTTCTATGAGCGTTGTGCAGACGAGCACATCTATCTCGTGTTCGAGCAGCTTGCGCCACACTTCGAGCAGCTCGTCCTCCTCCATTTTTCCGTGCGCTATGCCTATCCTCGCTTCGGGAACGAGCTTGTGCAGGTCTGATGCGCACTGGATTATCGATTCAATACGGTTGTGGATATAATATACCTGACCGTTGCGGCGGAGCTCCTTGTTTATCGCCTGAGCGATAACGCCGTCGTTATGCTCGATGACGTATGTCGTCACCGGCTGTCTGTCCTGCGGCGGAGTCTCGATAACGCTCATGTCGCGTATGCCGGACATCGCCATATTGAGCGTGCGCGGTATCGGTGTCGCCGAAAGCGTAAGTATATCCACACCGGCGAACATCTGCTTGAATTTGTCCTTATGTGCAACGCCGAAGCGCTGCTCCTCATCTATGATAACAAGTCCGAGATCCTTGAAGGCTATGTCGTCCTGCACCAGCCTGTGCGTGCCGATGACCATATCCACCGAGCCGCGCTTCATTCTCTCGATAGTTGTTTTTATCTCTTTCTGCGTACGGAAGCGGGACAGCAGCTCGATGTCCAGCCCGAAGCCGTCCATACGCTTTATGACAGTCTGGTAATGCTGCCATGCAAGAACCGTGGTAGGACAGAGCAGGGCGCACTGTTTCCCACTCATGATGCACTTGAACGCGGCGCGAAGCGCGACCTCGGTCTTTCCGAAGCCCACATCGCCGCAGAGCAGGCGCTCCATGGGCTTGCCGTTCTCCATGTCCTGCTTTATCTCGTTTATACAGCGGAGCTGGTCGTCCGTCTCGACGTAGCTGAAGTGGTTCTCGAATTCCGACTGCTCGGGACCGTCCGGGTCGAAGGCGTAGCCCTTCGACTTCATTCTCGCGGAGTACAGCGCGATAAATTCCGCTGCCATTTCCTTCGCCGCAGCCTTAGCCTTTGTCTTGGTCTTCTGCCACTGGTCGGAGTTCATCTTCGACAGCTTGACGGTGGACTGATCGCCCGTTCCGATATAGCGGGAAATAAGGTCGAGCTGAGTGACCGGGACGTACAGAACGTCTGTGCCCGCGTATTTTATCTTGATATAATCCTTGCTGACCTTGTCCTCGGTGAGCTTCTGAACGCCGTCGAACACGCCTATTCCGTAGGTGTTATGCACAACAAGATCACCCACGGAGATATCGCTGAGCGAGTTTATGATCTCGGCTTTCTTGCGCTTCGGGGCTTCTCTGGTCTGCTGTATCGTTACCGATGTGTGCGATATTGCCGCTATGCGCGCTTCGGGATAGCTGTAGCCCGAGGTGAGCACGCCTGGTGTGATATATATTCTTTTCGCGTAGAGCTTTTTGGGCTCGGAGGCGTAATCGGCGGGCATACCGTCGCTCTTTAAGTCGTCCGCGAGTACCTTCGCTGCCTTCTCCGTTCCCGCCATAACTATGACGCTGTAGTTTTCCCTGATGTAGTTTTTTAGCTCATCGAGCAGGACGCGGTATTCGCCGCTCCACGGGGCGACCTGTCCCGCAGATACGCTCATGAGCTGCGACAGACGGATATCTCCGCCGCGCATGAAGTTGTCGAAATATGCCGAGACTTTTTTCTCGCAGATGCCCTGATATTCCCCTCTTGTGAGCATATAGCGGTCTAGTCCCTTGCAGAGTATGCCGTCCTCGAACAGCAGCTTTATATCCTCGGTGTGCTGGGTGTAAGCAGCCTTGAAGCTCTCATTGCACGCCGAATTCTCGCAGATTATAACATTGCCCGCATAGTCGAACAGCGTTTCTTCGGTCTCGTAGCAGACGGGAAGATAGCGGTCGGTATTTGCGCAGCCCGCGCCGCCGCTGACATTTTCTATATCGTTCAGAATGCGCTTCTTTACTTCGGGCGCTTTCTTTCCTCTTATTTTCGGGAGCAGGGCTTCGAGTCTTCCGATTATCTGCTCGTTGTCAAGGAACAGCGTTTCGAGCGCCGGAGCTATCTCTACCGACTTTATGGTATCTATTCTTCTCTGTGATTCAAGGTCGAACACCGAAATGCTGTCGATGTCGTCGCCCCACAGTTCGATTCTTACCGGAACGCCGAAATTCACGGGGTAAATATCAAGTATCGCGCCTCTTAAAGAAAACTGCGAAACGCCCTCAATCTGATCGCAACGGGTGTAACCGGCTTCGACGAGGGCTTGTGTGATATCCGGCAGAGAAAGCGTGTCGCCGGACTTTATTCTTATTGTGCGCTTTTCGAGTATTTTCCGCGGTATGGTTATCTGGGACGCAGCTTCGGGAGTCGCGCAGACTATCTTTGCTTTTCCCGCAGCCATGCGCGAGAGGATACCGATGCGTCTGTGCTCATATTCGCGCGATACCGCGTCAACATCGCCGAGCACCATATCCTTCGCGGGGTAGCAGAACGCTGACTCTTCGCCGGTCATCGTGTTGATGTCGATACAAAGTCTTGCGCCTTCGCCTTCGGTATCGCATATCACTAAGAGCGGCGCCGTGAAATCGGGTTCCGACGATATTGCGGCAAGAAAATGCGCTTTGTGGATATGCGAAAGTCCGGTGACCATTACCGGCTCTCTGACCGCGCTGATAGTGTGTTCCGGCCGGATACCGCATACGGCTGACGCGGTGGCTCTGTATTCACGCAGCTGCCTTGCGGTATTTAAAAAGTATTCCATTCGGTGGTTCCTGTTCTTTTGCTTTTGTATAATAAAAATAAAGATTTACGTTTATGTCTCCCACGCCTCCGGCGGGGGAGACATAAACAAGTGATTTCTTAAGCTGTTTATAATGGATATTTATCTGTTCTTGATTATCTTCTTTGCGTATCCTATGACTGCAACTGTGACTGCGCTGAGCGAGAGGTTAACAAGAAGCTCGACTATGAAGTTCATTCCGATCATGCCGAAGATTATATATTCGCCGACCGGTACATCTCCTGCCCATGTGCTTATGGTGTCAAGGAAGAACATTACTGTACCGATAATGAATATTCCCGTATTGAAGATCGGAGCGGTAATTCCTGCGACGACCGCTGCAAGGTATTTGTTCTTCTTTTCGAGTGCGCGGTATCTGAGAGCTGCGTTAAGTCCTGCGGACGTGCTTTTGAGCAGTACGATGAGTATGGTCCCGAAAGCGTTCACAGTGAGGAACGCAGTTGCGTCGCCGCTGAGAAGAACAGTCGCGCCCATAGCGAGTCCGAGCCATGCGCCGCCCCATACTCCGTACAGTGCGCCGCCGACTATGATAGGCGTGAGCGCAAGGGTTATGCTGAACGGTCCGAAATGTATCACGGACGAGAGAAGCTGGAGCACTACGACCATTGCCGTCAGAACGCCGAGGCCTGTGATAGTGCTGATATACTGCTTGTTCTTTTCTCTTCCCGACAATTCTGTCTTCACATCAGTTTTTACTTCTGCAAACTTTTCTTCTTTCATTATTATCTCCGTATTTTCCACTTTTTTTTCCTTTCTGCCTCCCACAAAGGGTGAAGCGATAAACAATTGTTTTTTTATTACAAACCCTTACGGGGGATTGCCTTATCTTATGAACACGGACGGCACTGTGCCGGTATCCTTGTCCGCTTTCTCACGCGAGAACTGGCTGATTATTTTCCCGCTGTCCGTTTCCGCGAGCACAACGTGGTCTCTTCCGCCGCACATCAATGTATAGCGCATTACAGCGTCGGCAAAATCATCGAAGTCTTCGCTTTCGACCTTCATATTTCTTCCGTCGTCATATTTTTCGGTATAGCATAACAGATATTTCATTCTTCACACCTGCTTTCTTTTCCGTATTCTTATTAATACGGCAATCAAACAATTTGATTTTTGTTCTCTCCCCCGCCTCCGGCGAGGGAGAGAACGTAAAGCGTCACCTGTAAAAGCCAATTTTCTAATTGCCGAAGTAATAACAGCTCGGATGCCGGACATTCCGATACATAGTATATTATATCACATTTTTGCATGTAAGTAAAGTTCATTTTACAAACAAAATTTCTTCAAATAACAGTAATTTTTAACATTATTGCACAAAAAATCTCCCCCGTTCCCGAAGGAACAGGGGAGATCCTGTAAAATATTACTGTTTGTTGGCCTCTGTGAGTATTATCTCAATATCTATGCTGTCAACGCCGCCGGAGCCGTTTTCTCTCGCGACCGTGGCAGTTATGGTATCTCCGACTTTAAGCTTGCTCAGTATCGTCTGAACCTCCGCGAGGCTCGAAACATTGGTGCCGTTTATCTTGGTGATTATATCGGCAACTTTGAGTCCGCTCTGAGCTACAGGAGCATTCTCGCTTATCGAAGTAACCAGGAGTCCCTTTGAAAGCTTGGTGCCATAGAGCTGTGCTCGGTATTCGTTAAGCGGCATAGTGGTTATGCCGAGCATAGGACGGCTCTTTACGTATCCGTATGCGAGCAGATCCTCGATGACAGGCTTTACGTCGTTTATCGTGATAGCGAAGCCGAGTCCCTCATAGCTGTCTATGACTATCTTCTGGTTTACGATGCCGACAACATTGCCGTACATATCGAAGAGTCCGCCACCGGAGTTTCCGTAATTTATGGAAGCGTCAGTCTGTATGAGCGTCGAGCTGTAGCCATCGTCAGCAAGGCAGGTGATGCCGAGTCCCGAAACTATACCGGTGGTCATGGTGTGCTTGAAAAGATACTGATTATAGCCGGGATTTCCGATAGCCGCCACTGACTGTCCAACCTTAAGCATATCGCTGTTGCCGATCTTTGCTGCGAGGAAGGGCTCGTCGCGCTCGATCTTGATCACTGCGATATCGGTCGAAGAGTCTCTGCCTATAACAGTTGCCTCATATTCATGCGTAACATTGGGGTCATTATAGTCGTTTACTTCTACCGTGATCTTTGAAGCGCTTTCAACGACATGGTTGTTTGTGAGGATATAGCCGTCTTCTGTAAATACGACTCCGCTTCCGCTGCCGACATACTGCGGCTCGGTATCCTGCTTCTTACTGCCCCTTCCGTAGCCAAAATATTCGTCATAATAGTCATAACCGCTCGATGATGTAGTCTGATATATCTTTACAAAGACCACGGTGTCGTTTACGGCTTCGTAGAGCTCTTCGGCTGTATATGCACCGTTTGCGCCGGTCGCGGTCACATCCTTTGCAGAAGTTTTCTGAGCCGCGCCTGTATCATTCTGGTTGAGCGCGTTTATTGCGCCGGAGACATCTTTGCCGTTATTGCCGCTTTCGTTTCCGGACTGGTCAGATTCTGCATTGTAAGATGCAGAGGGTTTTGCGCTGTCCGAAACGGTATTTTTCCCGGAGGAAGCTATGCTCGTTGCAATGTACGCGCCGCCGAATCCTGCGCTTCCGCCGATAAGTGTTACTGCTGCTATGATAGCAACTGCAGTTGCGAACTTTCCGTTCTTTTTCTTTCTGGGAGGCTCCGGCTGCTGATACTGCATCTGTGCCGGTATCTGATATGTCTGCTGAGGCATCTGCTGTGCCTGCATTTCTTCACGATTTTCAGGGTAGTTGTAATAATTCTGTTCCATAGAGCAACATCACTTCTCTTTTTTATGTATTTCGGGAAGCTGTCTTATCTCCCTTTGATATTTCTATAATAAACCCCGTTTGTGACAGATTCGTGACCGTTTTTTTATCGTTCGGAAGTTTTTGCGAAAAAGAAAAATTTGTAAATGTGAAAAAATGTGAAAAGAGCACCCACCCCCTACCCCCTCCCTCAAGGGAGGGGGCGAGGATATGTGGGGGCTGCGCCCCCACGCCCCCGAAACGGGGAAGTCTGCACTCCCGAAAGGAAAAGTCCACACTCCCGAAAGTGGAAGTCTGCACTCCCGAAAGGAAAAGTCCACACTCCCGAAAGGGAAAGCTCATTTTTCCTCCAAAAGGGGGTAAGCCCATGTGCCGCGAGTGTCAGCAGGTCGCTTTTATATTTGGTTCGTCGGTGTTATTGCCGCCGTATTCGTTCATCTTTATGCCGAGAGCTATGCCGCATTCCACGCGCTTTTTCATCATTGCGCACTGTATCTTATGCGGTATGCGGACGTCGCCCTCGTATATATATCCGTTTGCGTTGCAGCCGCCGGAGCAGTAGAACCGCGCCCAGCAGTCCGAACAGCCCTGCTTGCTGTAAATATGAGTCTTAGCGAAATAATCCGCTATCTCCGGGTCAACGTTCCCATCATATATATTGCCCATTTTCCACTTATCAATACCCACAAACTGGTGACACGGGTAAATATCGCCGTCCGGAGTGACTGCAACGTACTCGTTTCCGCAGCCGCAGCCTCTGAGGCGCTTTACTGCGCAGGGTCCCTGATTCAGGTCTATCATATAGTGGAAGAAGTTGAACGGCTTCTTGCCCGTTTTTTTAACGTGTTCCGCCATTATCTCATACAGCTTGTCATACTGCTCATATACTTTGGGGAGATCGTCCTCGGTTATTGCATAGGGCTTGTCTGCCGGTGCGGTAACAGGTTCGACAGAGAGCTGATAGAATCCGAGATCCGAGATATGCAGTACGTCCTCCACAAAATCGAGATTGTACTTCGTGAAAGTTCCGCGGACGTAATAATCCGTTCTGCCGGGGTTTACTCTGCCCTCGACGAGCTTTTTGTAGCGCGGAACGATGATATCATAGCATCCCTTGCCGTTCGGGGTAACGCGGATATTGTCGTTGACTTCCTTTCTGCCGTCGAGCGAGAGCACGCAGTTCGACATCTCGCGGTTTATGTACTCTATCTTGTCGTCGGTGAGCAGCATTCCGTTCGTTGTGACGGTGAAGCGGAAATTCTTTCCGTGCTGTTTTTCGACGCTTCTTGCATAATCAACGGTCGCTTTGATAGTTTCCCATGCCATGAGGGGTTCGCCGCCGAAGAAATCAAGTTCTAAGTTCTCGCGTCCGAGCGACTTTTCAATAAGAAAATCTATTGCTTTGCGCCCCGTTTCGGGGGTCATTATCTTTCTGCCGGTGCCGAAATCGCCGGTCGATGCGAAGCAGTATTTACAGCGCAGGTCGCAGTCGTGCGAAACGTGCAGGCATAGCGCCTTTATCGGCGCTTTCACGGCGATATCCGCATATTTGCGGTATTCGTCGGTGCTGAACAGTATCTTGTCCTTATACAGCGAATATATCTCGGCGTAGCACTCGCGGAGCTCATTTTCATCATATTTCGTGAGCTTCGTGGGTATTTCCGCTGGCATATCCTCACTGAGCGGGGGTTCGAGCAGTCCGATGATATCATATACTATTTCATCGACAACGTGTACGCCGCCGCTGTTTACATCGAGGACGATGAAATCATCGCCTTGTTTAAATCTGTGAATGGTATTGGTCATGTTGTTCTCCGATCGTATAATTTTTTTACAGACAGCAGATATACTTGTTCCTGTCTGAAATCATTCTTTCGTTCGCACAATAAAACATTAGGGCAGCTTAACGCCGCCCTGAAGCTTTGGATACCTTAAAGTCTTACTTCTTAGCCTCGCACTGCTGATTAGCGATTGTGCAGGAGGTCTTGCAAGCGGACTGGCAGGATGTCTGGCACTTGCCGCAGCCGCCCTTAGCTGCTGTTTCCTTTAAGTTAGCCTTGTTGATAGTTTTGATGTGTTTCATGGTATCAACCTCCGTAAATATATTTACACATACAGTATAGCATACTTTTACACAAATTGCAATAGTTTGTTCTGAATTTATCCGAAACTGTTTGGAAGGTCGTTTTTCTTGCAAAAAACTTGCATTTTTTAAAGATGTATGATATAATAGCTTTATATATCATTATGAAGATAAAACTAGGAGGTAATATATGGCTTCACATTACCCTTTTTCAAAAGTGACGCCGCAGCTTGAAGCGCTCGCTTCGCTCTGCACCGAAAGCAGCAATATCGCCCCTGAGCTTTACCTTGAACACAACGTTTACTGCGGACTGCGCGATCTCAACGGCAAAGGAGTTCTCACGGGACTTACGGAGATCTCCGAGATAGTCTCAAAGCGGCTCGAAAACGGGCAGGAGATACCGTGCGACGGCGAGCTCTATTACCGCGGGATAAACGTTCGCGACATAATAAAAGGCTTTACGGACGATAACCGCTTCGGATTTGAAGAGACCACATACCTGCTGCTGTTCGGAAATCTTCCGGACGAAGACCAGCTCGATGAATTCACAAAGCTTCTGAGCAATTTCAGACGGTTACCCTCATCGTTCGTGCGCGATATACTGCTTAAATCCCCGAGCGAGGATCTGATGAACACCCTTGCGCGCAGCGTACTCACACTGTATGCGTATGACGATTTCCCGAATGACTGTACAATACCGAACGTTCTGCGCCAGTCGCTCGAACTGATAGCTGTGTTCCCGATGCTGACCGTTTACAGCTACAATGCCAAGCGCTACTGCATAGACGGCGACGGACTTATCATACACAGGCCGAAGAAAAACCTCTCCACCGCAGAAAATATTCTTTATATGCTGCGCGAGGACAGCCGTTACACCGCGCTCGAAGCGAAGGTGCTCGACATAGCGCTCGTTCTTCATGCGGAGCACGGCGGCGGAAACAACTCATCTTTCACCACGCACGTTGTGACGTCCTCCGGAACCGACACATATTCCGCGATCACATCCGCTCTCTGCTCTCTAAAAGGCCCCAAGCACGGCGGTGCTAACCTTAAAGTCATGGGAATGTTCAGCGAACTGAAAAAAGAGGTAAAGGACTGGAAGGACGACGAGGAGATCACCGCGTATCTCCAGAAGCTTCTCGATAAAAAAGCATTTGACAGGAGCGGCCTTATCTACGGAATGGGACACGCAGTTTATTCGATCTCAGACCCGCGTGCGCAGATCTTCAAGAAATATGTTGAGAAGCTCGCGGCGGAGAAGCAGATGGAACGGGAATTCGATCTGTATTCTGCGGTTGAACGGCTTGCTGCCGAGCTTATCGCGAAGAAGCGCCGCATCTATAAAGGCGTAAGCGCAAATATTGACTTTTACAGCGGATTCTGCTATTCTATGCTTGGACTTCCGCTTGAACTGTACACACCGCTGTTTGCTGCCGCGAGAATATCCGGCTGGTCGGCGCACAGGATCGAGGAAATAATCAACCAGAACAAAATAATCCGCCCGTCGTATCTGAACGTACACCCGAGGATGGACTATGTACCGCTGAACGAACGTTAATCCGCACAGACTTACGGGTCTATGCGCGAAGCGAGCCGCTTTTGCACTTACTTTTCGTTGACGCCAAGAGCGCGTCATTGCGCGCTCTTGGCGTCAACTACCGCAGCATCATGCTGCGTCGCGTCCGAAAAGTAGCGGGGTTTGGGGTGTCTCTCCCTCCGGGAGAGGTGGCACGAAGTGCCAGAGGGTCGTTGCACGATGCAACGATTGACCGCCAAAAGGCGAGCATTGATGCGCACTATACAGCGGTCATAGCTGACTCCGACAGACGAGCCCCAAGTCTCAAGCGCAAGCGGCAAAAATCCAAAGAAAGGGGGATATCATACGGAACTGCTTGAAAAATTCTCGGATATATCCGACAGCAAGAACTGGCTTGAAATAACGCCGATAGACTGTGGGCTGTCGGGCGAGATCAAATACCACATAATGCGCAATAACGGAACCGAGCTTATACTGCGCACGGCAAATATCGAGAACTACAAGCGTTACTGCGAAAGCGCGATGTTCTCGCAGTATGTCCACAAAAAGCTCGGACTGAATATGAATCTCCCGATCGAAGTCGCAGCGTGCTGCAATGATACACTCGCTTATATTCTCTACACATGGGTGGACGGAAACGACGCGGACGATAAGATACTGAATCTTCACACTCCCGATCAGGCTGCAATCGGTGAAAAAGCCGGCACTCTGCTGCGAAAGATACATAATATAAAAGCTCCGGCAAATATTCTTCCGTGGGATCTGTATTTCAGCAAGCGGCTTGACGAGCTGCTCGGGACGTTCCGCTATAAAGTCAAAGGCGCGTTCAAGGGCGACAAGGAAACTATAGAATATCTGCACGAGAACACAGGACTGCTCGAAAACCGTCCGCAGACCGCTCTGCACGGCGATTTCCGTTCCGGAAATCTTATCATAACCAAAGACGGCGAGCTCGGGATCATCGACTTCGGGTGCTGGTGCTGGGGCGATCCGTACATGGATTTCCAGTGCATACGGCGCTCATGCAGCGCACCGTTCTCACGCGGACAGATAAACGGCTATTTCGAGGGGAATATCCCCGGCGATTTCTTCGCGCTCATGGCATTCTACACCGCTGCGGATATTATCAGGCATATCTGCGACGCGCACCGCTGCGGCGGCGAAGAGTATGAAAAGGCGGTAAAAGCTGCAGAAAAGACTGTAGTGGAATACGAGGGCTTCAAGGGCAATGTCCCGTCGTGGTACTGATACACACGTATTTACAATTACACAAACCGTAACGGTGAGCAGAGTCTCTGATCCTGCTCACCGCTTTTATGTATTCTGTATTCTATGCCTGTTTTTTTACCCCGAACATCAGCCTGAACAGCCACGCCAGATGTTTAGGACTTCTCATAACAACTATTTTCATAACGCACACCTCATTTGCAGTTATTTTTAAGCAGCAGACCTGCCGCTATGAGCGCTGCGGCAAGGAACATGAGCAGGAACCTGTATGACAGCAGACACAGCCATACGGCTCCCGCCGCTATGAGCAGCACGGAAACTGCGCACAGTATGCAGTTTGGTTTTCTTCTGTGCCTCATGTCGTCAGCTCCTTTCGTTTCCGCTTTTACATTTTATTCTTTTTGCAGAAAAGTGTTACTGTCGGGCTCTACCCCCTGCCCCCTCCCAAGGGAGGTGGGCTGTTTTTTTGCGGGGACTCCGTCCCCACAAACCTGATATGCGGGGCTTTCCGGAGTCGCTTATGACCGCCTTTTATG
>CAMVEM010000058.1 GCA_947166515.1 uncultured Clostridia bacterium
TCGCTTCGCTTGAGAGCATTTCGCTTCGCTTGAGAGCATTTCGCTTCGCTTGAGACTGGGGAAAACCTTTTGTGAACAAAAGGTTATTCCCCAGACCCCTTTCCAAAAAACTTTACTCGCTTCGCACTAAAATTAACAAGTTGCTGCGCTTACGTCACTTTGTTGTTTTTCTCGGTGCTCTCTGCTTCGGAAGCTTTATCTCGCCTACATATGACATTATCTCGTCCCTCATGCGCTTCGCTTCTCTGTATGCCGCACCCGCGTAATCTGTCTCGTCGCAGCCCTCTTTCTTGTATGCGCACATGATTCCGCGCGAGCTGTTCACAATACCGCCGAGACCGTTCTTATCGAATGCCGCGGAGATGTCCTTAGCGGAAGCACCCTGTGCGCCATAGCCCGGGATAAGGAAGAACAGCTTCGGGAATTTCTTTCTGAGCTCCGCTATCTGCTCCGGATACGTTGCTCCCGCTACTATTCCTGCGCCATAATAGCCGTATTTTCCGGGGATCTCTTTTCCCCACACCGTACACATCTTCGCCATCTGTTCATATATCGGCACACCGTTTATCTTTCTGTCCTGAAGCTCGCCGGACGAGGGATTCGAAGTTTTCGCGAGTACGAATATTCCCTTATCGTAAGTATTGCATATATCAACAAGCGGCTTTATACCGTCGGTCCCGAGATAGCCGTTCACTGTAAGAGCGTCTCCGAGGAAGGGTTCGAACTCCTCTTTGCCGACTTTGACTTTTCCGAGATGTGCTGCAGCATACGCTTCCATTGTGGAGCCTATGTCGTTTCTCTTTCCGTCGGTTATAACGAACATACCCTTTGAGCGCGCATATTCCTGCGTCTTGTAAAGCGTCTTCATTCCATGATAACCGTACATTTCATAGTAGGCAGCCTGGGGCTTTACCGCGGGAACTATCCCGCACAGCGCGTCTATAAGCCCCTTATTGTATTCAAGTATAGCCTTTGCCGCACCCTTCAATGTCTCACCGTACTTGTCAAATGCTTTGCACTTGATGAAATCCGGCACATAATCAAGCTTCGGGTCAAGTCCGGCTACTGTGGGGTTCTGTTTAGCCGCTATTGCTGCAATAAGTCTGTCAAGTGACATAGTGTTATCCTCCGGTTTATTATTTATCAGTTTTCGTCCTCGTAAACTACCTTTCCGTTCACAAGTGTATATTTTACTTTTCCCTTAAAGGTCATACCCTTGAAGCATGTGTTCTTTGACTTTGAATGAAGCTTCTCGGGTTCGACGGTCCATTCCTTGTCAAGATCGACCACCGCTATATCCGCGACCGCGCCTTTTCCGATGATACCGCCTTCAAGGCCGAGTATGAGTCTCGGGTTCTCGCACATTATCCTTACGATCTGCTTTAGCGTCATGATCTTTGTGTGGTAGAACTTTGTAAGCGTCGCTGCGAGAGATGTTTCAAGTCCCACAACTCCGTTCGGAGCTTTGTAAAAATCAGCTTTTTCCTCAGCGGAATGAGGCGCATGATCGGTGACTATGCAGTCGATAGTTCCGTCGGCAACAGCCGCCGAGATCGCTTTCATATCCTCCGCTGTACGAAGCGGCGGGTTCATTCTGTAATCCGCGTCCCTTGTAAGAAGTCTGTCTTCCGTAAGCGTGAAGTAGTGCGGAGCAGTCTCGCTCGTTACCATTACGCCGCGTCTTGTCGCAAATCTCAGAAGCTCCACAACTTCCTTTGTAGAAACATGGGCTATGTGTATCGGTACTTCAAGGTCGTTTGCGAGCTGTATCTCACGCGCTGTGATGATATTCTCGCTTGTTCGGCTCATTCCCTGAACGCCGAGCTCCATTGAGATTATTCCGGCATTTACGATACCGCCTCTGATTATATCAAGGTCCTCGCAATGTGAGATCACCTTAAGGCCGGCATAATGAGCGTCTATCATAGCTCTTCCCATTGTATGTGCATTTTTCACAGGCTTTCCGTCATCTGATACAGCGACCGCACCTGCCGCCTTCAGGGCCTTGAAATCGCATAGCTCCTCGCCTTTAAGCCCCTTTGTTATCGCAGCAACGGGATATATTTTCACCTTTGCTTTTTTCGCCTTGTCGAGTATATATTTTATCGTCTCCGGATTATCGACCACAGGGTTTGTATTCGGCATACAGGCTACCGCAGTGACTCCGCCTGCTGCAGCCGCTTCGGAACCGGTTATAAGATCTTCCTTGTGCGTCTGGCCGGGATCACGGAAATGCACATGCATATCGCAGATACCAGGTATAACTGCAAGTCCGGTGCAGTCGATCACTTTGTCCGGCTCGCAGTCGATATCATTTCCGATCTGTGCTATCACATTATCTTCGATCAGAATATCGAGATCTCCTTCAAGCTTATTGAAGCTGCTCACAACGTGACCGTTTTTCAGTAAAGTTTTCATGTCGTAACTCCTGTCAAAAAGAATTTACACTTACCTAACATAATATTATACTATAAATAATGCTATTTTTCAACAATTAAAAGCATTTTCTTTTCATTTCGTTATTTTGCACAAGTAACTCACCGGTATTTTCTTTTCAATCGGTCAATTGACGACCCCGATACTTTTTTTCCGGAAACCGGATAACACAGAGCATAGTATAACAAAACGGGTGAAGAATACTTCACCCGTAAATAATTATTGAGATAATTCATAAGCACGCCTTGTGCAGGCTTCGCACGCGGCTTTGACATCATCGGTAAGTTTTCCCTCATAAAGCTTGTCGAGGCCGGCAATTGTAGTTCCTCCGGGAGAGGATACCTGCTTTATGAGCTCATCTACTGTCATTCCGGAGCTCGTGAGCATTTCGGCAGAGCCTTTGAGAGTAGCTGAAAACAGCTTGAGCGCTGCATCGGCGTCAATACCGTTTTCTTTAGCATAATCAACGAATCCCTTTGCGAAAAGATAGATAAAAGCGGGAGAACTTCCGTTGATGCAGATAATTTCCTTCATTTTATCTATCGGGATAACTTCGGCAATTCCGCAGCTCTCGATCACCGATTTTGCGAACATGAATTCATCCGCCGATGTCTTTTCATCGGTAGAAATAGCGCTTGCGCCCATTCCGAGCATCATAGGTGTGTTCGGCATAACGAGCACGACCTTTGCGTCGGGGATAGTGCGGCTTCTGATGAATTCTTCTGAAATACCTGCACAGATAGAAATAAACACCGTGTTCTCCGTAACGCTCGGCTTTATGGTATCGAGCACTTCACCGAGCACCTGCGGTTTAACTGCGAGAAGAACGTATTTGCAGATATCTACGACCTCGCGCTCGCTTTTGCAGTGGATAGCCTTTGCGGCTTCAAGCTTTGCCGGGTCCTTGTCATAAGCATATACTTCAACGGAAGAATGTCTGAATGCTATGCCCTTCATAATGGCAGAACCCATGTTGCCTGCGCCGAGAAAACCTAATTTTATCATATCGGATCACACCTTCTGTTTACTTTTAACGGATCTGTCGCCGGAGTTTTCGTGAAATATCTTCTTATAAGCTGTAAGTATGGGAAACAGTATTATTATAAGCAGGAGACAATCCACGGGACACTGTATCGCGTTCTTCACAAGTCTGAGCGGATATCCTGCCGCGATAGCTTCCGAAGTAGAATATCCCGATATCACCATAGCCGCAGGAGTCATGATAAGATTGCATACCACCACGACAACAACTTTCGAGAGTATTACCGACAGGAAGCGCTTTATATCGCTTTTCTCACAGATATTGCTCCTTATTATAAGTGTAAAGATCAGACCGTATAGCAATCCTACAACAGCGCTGACATAGACCATAGCCGGATCAGTCAGAACTTTCGCTATTTTTCCGAGACTTCCTTCTGTCTCAATGAACTGATTAAACACCTGTGAAATACCGAACGCTGCACCTGCAAATATAAGCCCGGTAATAATGCCGGAAATTATGATCGTGACAATATCTCTTAGTACATACTCTTTTCCTTTTGCGAACGGCTTGCTCCATTTCAGATCAACGCCCTTTATGTCATAAAGGAAAAACCCGTATATCATTGCACCGATCGCTTCTATTATAGTGAAAAGCGGGCTGAATCCGCCTTCCGAATTCAGCATATATCCAATAATATCGGTTATAATGCCGGCCATAAAGCTTACCGTCGGACCGAAAAGCATACCGATCGTCGCGAGTGCAAGAAATGAAAAAGTAATTTTCAGGTCATTCGTAACTTTTATTGACAGCATTTTCAGAACAATGTCAAGAGCGATCAGAACGCCCGTTACGGTTATACACCGTATTTTTTTCAGCTCACCCGCTGATCTTCCGAATTTTTCAAAAAAAGACATATCTTATCCTCCTTTACCATACAAAAGGCGGATAAGCGTTCGCAATTTATCCGGCTATGTACAGCGAGATGCGGATATCCAACCGCAAGCGTTCTGAACGCTTTTCGTCGTTCCGGCAACTCTCCGTCCGGAACGCACTTAACGCAGGGTATCCTACTCTGTATTTTACTATTCCGCCGTGCTTCAGCGGATATTATAAACTGAATTATATAGCGATCTCGTTTGCTATATGATAAAGATCCTTCGGGAACTCCTTAGTCATCTTGAGAGCTTCCTGAATATCTACGTCGATCACGTCACCATGCTGAAGACCAACAACGCGGTTTCCTATTCCCTTTGAAAGCAGTTCAACGGCATAATATCCCATTCTGCTCGCTTCAACTCTGTCTCTCAGAGTAGGTGCGCCGCCTCTCTGAACGTGACCGAGTATTGTTGCGCGGCACTCGATATGTATAGAATTCTCTATTTCTTCCGCGATCTTCTGGGAATTGCCAACGCCTTCGGAAACTACGATTATGAAATGATTCTTTCCTGCTTCCTTGGATGCTTTTATCTTCTTTGCGACATCATTGATGTCATAAGGCATTTCGGTTGTGATTATTGCGGTAGCTCCGCAAGCAATACCGGTATTGAGTGCAATATAACCTGCGCGTCTGCCCATTACCTCAACTACAGAGCAGCGGTCATGCGACGCTGCTGTGTCCATGAGCTTGTCAATGAGCTCCATTGCGGTGTTCATAGCTGTATCATAACCGATAGTGTATTCTGTCATGGCAATATCATTGTCGATAGTTCCCGGCAGACCAATGCAGGGGATCCCGGCTGCAGAAAGGTCGGCAGCTCCTCTGAACGAGCCGTCGCCGCCTATAACAACGATCCCGTCGATGCCATTTTTAACGCAGGTATCCTTTGCCTTCATAACTCCGGCCTGCTCCTTGAATTCAAGGCATCTCGCGGTATAGAGGACTGTTCCGCCTCTCTGTATGATATCGGATACACTTGTTACGTCAAGCGGTCTTATATCGCCGTTGATAAGGCCGTTATAGCCTCTGTAGATACCAACGACTTCTATTCCCTTTGCGATAGCCGAGCGTACAACTGCTCTTACCGCTGCGTTCATTCCCGGCGCGTCGCCGCCGCTTGTAAGTACACCGATCTTCTTTACCATTTTAACATTCCTCCGATTTATTTAGTCATTACGACATATTTTACATACAGGTTTATTTTACAGCAATAAATCCGAATCGTCAAGTAAATTTTAAACGAAAAGACTCCATTTTACAATTTTATAGCTTTTTTCACAAATTTGGAGCGTGCCAATTATGCTCTTTCAACAAATTTATGCTATTATCCGTTCTCTTTTCTAAGATCATCGGCAAGCTTAGCTATGCGCTCAAACCTGTGGTTCACACCGCTTCGGCTTATATGCGGGACCGCCATAAGACCGAGATCGCGAAGCGACATATCCGGATTACTCAGTCTTAACATCGCTATCTCGCGCAGATCGTCGCCGAGCTTGTCCTTGCCTATCTTTTCAAAAATAAGTTCAATATCCTCTATCTGCTTCGATGAAGCTTTGACGGTGCGCTCTATGTTCGCTGTCTCGCAGTTCACAGACCGGTTGATATTGCTTCGGACTTCCTTTATGATCTTGATATTCATTATTTCCATAGCGCTCTGCATTGCGCCGATGAAAGTCAGTATATCGGAGATATTCTCACTGTTCTTGCTGTAAAGGAAAGGATGCCCGCCTCTGTGCGAAAGCTCGATCTTCATGCCCTGCTCGTTTATCAGCCTGTAAAGCGACTGGCATCTGTCATCGTCATAAAGCGAGAATTCGAGATGATAGCCGGCTTTCTGAACATAGACATTGCCGCTCGTCAGAAAAACTCCTCTCAGAAAAAGCCCGACGTTTTCGTCGCTTCCTCCGATCTTCGATATGTCGATATCTTTCCGGAAATATCCGTATTCCGCAAGCATTTCCATGCTCTCGGCGTTCACACAGTACCCTGTCTTTCTTTTAAGGGAAGTCTCCGTCAGTTTTATATATCTTTTCGGCATGATCCGTTTTATGTAATATGCCGTTTTTCTGTCATAAGTCAGGAAATAAGGTATTTCTCCCCTGAACCCGTAAAAGATACCATAGCGTAACGCTTCCTTGCAGTAATCGGGAACATCGCACTCGCTGAGCTCATGCTTCACATCATTTGTAAAAGACATAATTCTCCGTTATTTCTGAGAATCCCTGTGCAGCACATGGACATTATAACCCTTCGCTGCAAGGAACTCGTTGGTCATTTCCGCAAAAGTCACGCTCCTGTGATGTCCTCCCGTGCATCCGAAAGCGATCACGAGCTGACTTTTGCCTTCCGCTATATATTTCGGCACAAGAAAATCTATCAGATCAAAAAGCTTGTCCCTGAACGTTTCGGATACTTCTGAATCCATAACATAATCCCGTACTTCCTTATCCTCACCGGTCTTATGCTTAAGCTCCGGCACATAAAACGGGTTCGGCAGGAATCTCACATCAAACACAAGATCTGCCTCGTCAGGTACGCCGTACTTGAATCCGAAAGATAAACAGCTTATCACCATGCTGTCCGAGATGTTCGACATGAACATCTTCAGCATGTTTTCCTTGAATTTTGCGGTGGTCGTATATGTTGAATCTATGTAGTAATCCGACTTCTCCCTTATCGGCATGAGTATGTCGAATTCCTCGTCTATCGCTTTGTCGATATCACCATTTGCAATGTCATAAAGCGGGTGCTTTCTTCGTGTCTCCTTGTAACGTCTTCTGATTACATCCTTGTCCGCATAGATGAACAATATCTTTACGTTCATTCCGTTCTCGCGCATCTCGCGGACATTCTCCCAGAACTGAAGGAAAAGCTCCCCGCCTCTGATATCCACAACGATAGCCACTTTTTTTATAGCGGAGTTTTCTCCGCAGAGCTCCGCAAATTTAGGTATCAGCTGCGGCGGCATATTGTCTATGCAGAAATAGCCTATATCTTCGAGCACCTTTACGGCGCTGGATTTGCCGGAACCGGAAACTCCGGTCACAATAATGAACTCCATTTATACCCTCACACTGTCATTCTATCACAAGCAGCTCACATTCGAGCTCAACGCCCGAATCGTCAAGCACTCTGTCCTTTATATCCTGTATTATCTTTTTCACATCAGCGAATGCTGCGTTTTCACGGTTTATGACAAACCCGCAGTGCTTCTCGCTCACCTGAGCTCCGCCGACTCTGTAGCCTTTAAGCCCGCTGTCTTCGATAAGCTTTCCGGCGAAGTATCCTTCCGGGCGCTTGAACGTGCTGCCCGCGCTTGGATATTCAAGCGGCTGTTTATCGCGGCGCTTGGTCATTATCTCATTCATTTTTGCGGCGATCTGGTCTTTATCGCCTTCTGTCAGCTCATAGCATATAGAGAGTATCACTTTTCCGGATCCGCAGAAAACGCTGTGCCTGTACGAAAGCTGCATCTTTGCGTTCTCCATGCGTTTTATATTGCCGTCGGTATCAAGATAGTCGCAGTATTTCACGACATCCTTCATCTCGCCGCCGAATGCTCCCGCGTTCATATAAAGACAGCCTCCCGCGGAACCGGGGATACCGTACGCGAATTCAAGGCCGCTCAGTCCCTCATTTTTCGCTTCTGTGCATATCTTCGTCATTGACGCTCCGGCATCGCATATAAGGCAGTTACCTTCTCTGCGCACCGAGGAAAAGTCCCCGTCTATCATAACGACAACGCCTCTAAGGCCGTCATCGCTTATGAGCACATTTGTACATCTGCCGAAAATGTAATACTTTATTCCGTCTTTTCTGCACAGCGAAACTATCTCAGCGATGCATTCCGCGCTGTTCGGAAAAACTATCACATCACATTCTCCGCCGATATTGAACGAGGTATATTTTGCGATACGCTCGTTATATAATATCTTCGCGCCGTACTTTCCGGCAGCCGCCGTTATTGAACCGTATTCCAAGCCGCTTTCCTCTTTTCAGACCTTAATGGTTTGATATTTCTTTCACTCCGGCAGATAAGCCTTACTGTGATTTACTTATTCAAAGTATATAGATAAGCGGCACCAATTATTCCCGCATCATTTCCGAGCTTGCAGATATCGAGCTTTGTCGAGCTGTCCGGGTCGATGCAGTAGCATTCATCTGTAATATATTTCAGAAGCGGTTCGGTAAGATTTTTGCCTTCTTTACAGATACCGCCGCCTATGAGCAGTATCTCCGGCTGGAATATGTTCACCATGTTTGTAAGTCCGCAGCCGAGATAGGCAATATACATGCTCACAACGTTTTCTGCGGTCTCATCTCCCGCACGGAATCCGTCAAACGCAGTCTTTCCGTCAACATTGTCAAGGCTTCCGCCCGCGATCTCCCACATTTTTGTGTTCTTGTCCTTCTGCATTGCTTCCTTGGTGAAGTTTATCAGAGCTGTAGCGGACGAATAAGCCTCAAAACAGCCCTTTCTTCCGCAGGAGCACTGTCTTCCGCCGAACTCTATGACTGTATGTCCTACCTCGCCTCCGCAGAAGTTGAAGCCTGTGTATATCTTGCCGTCGATGATAATTCCGCCGCCGACGCCTGTGCCGAGCGTTATCACGACAACATTCTTATATCCCTTTCCCGCACCGTTCACTACTTCGCCGAACGCCGCAGCATTTGCGTCGTTCTCAACATAAACGTGCGTTCCGAGCTTCTCGCCGAGTATCTTACCGAGCGGGAAATTGTTGAAACCGAGATTGTTCGAGTGGAGCACAACGCCTGTATTTCTGTTAGCAACGCCGGGAGTTCCTATTCCCACGCTGTTTACGTCGGCAACGGTTATCTTCGCGTCGTCGCAGGCGAGCCTTACTGCTTCAACTATGCTTTCTGCAACTTCTTCGGACGGTCTCGGGAGATTTGTCTTCACGTTCGAGCGTCCGATTATGTTGTAATTCTCATCTACAACACCGACTTTTATGTTTGTTCCTCCGAGGTCTATTCCTAAATTGTACATTGTTATATGTCCTTTCCTATACGTTTTTTTCTTGATTCTATGTAACCGAGCAGCCTGTCTTCGCTCGTGTTTATTATGAGTTCCTCCGGAAACCTTGTCTCTTTAAGCAGCTTTTCCGAAAGCGGGAATTTTCCGATATGCGTGTAGAAATGAGCGTCTGAGCTCACAATTATGCTCGTTCCGTTCTTCTCACAGCTTTCGAGTATGCGCTTGTATCTTTCGGCGGAATTTACGCCGCGTTCAAGTCTGCACTCGTTAAGCTCGATAAGCCTTCCCTGCTCCGCACAGGCTTTTGTTACCGCGTCGAAGTCGTAGTCATATTTAAGCGCCTCCGAATGGCATATCACATCAACATATTTATTTTTCAGCAGGTTAAGATATGCTTTTGTATGGTCGGCTTTCGTCGCAGGCTTGAATACCTGTACATGAAGCGATACATTCACCCATTCGAGTATGTTATAGTAGATAGCTTCTTTTTCCGGATAAATGTCGATATTTCCGTCGGTGTCGATGATATTTGCTTCAATGCCTCTGAATATCCTCACACCCGACAGATATTCCGGGAGTATCTTCAGATTCTCGAAATGCCATGTGTCCGGCGCATCCTGCATACTTACGCCGTGGTCGGTCATGCCGAGATATTTTATGCCGTTCTGCGAACACCAGACCGCGTTTTCGGTTATTGTGCTGTAAGCGTGGGTGGAAGCCACAGTATGTGTATGCATATCGGCTATAAAGTTAAATTTGCCGTTGTTCAATTATGTTCCTTCTTTTCAGAGAATCGCTTGCGCTCGAGATCGGGGCTCCGCCCCAAACCCCGCTTCCTTTCGGACGCGAAAGGAAGCGAAAGCGGCATGCTTCGCGTATAAAAAATACAGATATTTGTATTTTTGATCATGTATCATACTTTGTGACGGTATCTGCGCCTTCCATGCTGAGACCGAGATTGTCGAGCAGATCCTGTGCCGCGTTGTAGCCCATTTTCTTCTGTCTGTTGTTCATAGCGGCAACTTCGAGGATCACCGCTAAGTTCCTTCCGGGCTTTACGGGGATCGTAAGATAAGGCACCTTAACGCCGAGGATAGACATATAGTGATTGTCCATGCCCATTCTGTCGTAGATCTTCTCCGGATTCCACGGTTCGATCTCAACTACCATATCAATCTTTTCCGCTATCTTTACGGCACCCATACCGAAAAGCTGGCGGACATTTATGATACCAATGCCTCTGAGCTCCAGGAAGTGGCGTATATTGTCCGGAGAGCTTCCGACAAGCGTGATATTTGATGTTTTGCGTATCTCTACCGCGTCATCCGCAACAAGACGATGTCCTCTTTTTACGAGCTCGATAGCAGTCTCGCTCTTGCCGACTCCGCTGTCGCCGAGGATAAGAACGCCCTCGCCGTATATCTCGATAAGTACGCCGTGTCTTGTGATACGGGGCGCGAGATTCAAGTTCAGAAACGCGATAAGCTTCGCCATAAAAGCGGAAGTGCTGTCGTGGCTCCTGAGAACGGATACCTCATACTTTTCTCCGAGCGGGATTATCTCCGGGAACGGGTCAAGTCCTCTCGCGATAACTACTGCCGGCGGCTTCTTTGAAAACAGCGTTTCAAAAGAGCTCTTGCGCTCATCCTCCGTTCTGTGATCCATAAATGCATATTCGGACTTTCCGAGGATCTGAATTCTCGAATTGTCGAAATACTCATAGAACCCCCCGAGCTGAAGTCCCGGACGGTTGACATCGCTGCTTCTGACGTCGATCTCCTCCGGTTTTTTCGGACAATAGAGCATCTCCAGCTCATTTTCCTTTATTATCCTGTCCAGTGATACCGTAAACTCCTGTGGCATAGGCTTATTTCCTTTCATTTGTCGTGCTGTGGAACATCTTTTTCACACAGCCGTGAACATACATATTTATTATACTATATTTTTAATGATTTTTCAATCATTTTTTGAGATTTTGAGGTATTTTTTTTCACTCTGCCCCCGCCCCCTACCCTTAAGGGGAGAAATGTTTCTTTTTTATGGGGGACTTCGTCCCCAACCCCCTTTTAGCGGGTTATCAGTAAACTAAACTCAGGTCTTGCATTTTATTTACAGATATGTTATAATAATAATGCGACATAATTTTATGAATATTTAGTATTTTCAAGCACACCTTTGTTCAGGTAAAGGTGCGGCTCTTATTTCATACGCTTGAAAATGCTAAGAAATAAAATTGTGTCGCAGCAATGAGCTCGCATTTTTACAGGTGCGCGGCTTCATGCTGCGCACTTTTTATTTTAAGGAGGATAATATGACGGAACAGGAATACGAGAAATATAAAAAAAGCATTTTCAGATCATTCAGATTCAACACGGCTATGGATATGTTACGGCTCAGCACTTTAAAATATAAGGATATTGCGGAATTTACAGGTCTGGACATAGAAGCGATCGAAAAAATGAGTTTATACATCACAAATGAGAAAATAAGCCAGACGGATCTCTCGCGTCTGCAATTGATAAAATTCCCGAATAATCAAAACCACCAGCTGAGCTGGTGGTTTTGATTTTTATTTTCCGAATCTGAACCATTCGAAATCAAATCTGCTTCCGGGCATGAACACAAAAGACACATCGTTTATGCCCTTTATCGTTTCAAGCGGGAATGCCTGCTCCGTATAATCGTACGACTGTGAGAATTCAAGAAGCTGTGTATGCTGTACTCCGTCCTCTCCGGTGCATCTGAGCTGTATGGAATTGAGCGCGTTAGCTGTACGTCCGCATACAGTGATACTGTTCGCTCCGTTGCCGAAGTCAAGCCCCTTGAATGTTATCAGTACATTGTTTCCGATGTCGGTGACTACAGGGCCGGAAATGCTGTAATCATCGCCGTATATCTCATCGTTGTCCGCAGCGGCAAGACGGTCAAACGCACGGTTCACCTTCACGAATTCAAATCCGCCGAAGATAAGGCGGTCGTTGAAAACAAACGCTATGTCCCTGCTTCCCCGGAGCCTGCGCGAGAGCTTTATCTCCTGCTCTTCGAAGCCCTCCCACCTGCCGTTGTTTCTGAATCCTAAAGTTGACAGAAGCTCTCCGCCTTTGTCGGGATCGCCTTCCCACAACTCGATATGAGCGGTATCTCCGGCACAGTAGCCGCAGCTCAGTTTTATAGCATCGGTACCGTCCGCGCCGAAATCAATGTTGTTGAATCCGACGACGGTTCTTTCTCCGCCGATATTTACAGCGCCTTTTTCTATGACATTGTACTTGATATTGCAGAACGAAACATTCGCCGCCGATATGAACTTATAAGCATCAAGGAGAAGGCTTCCGAATCCGCTGTTCTCCATGTGTATCTCGGAATATACCTGCGGTATCGCGGTGCCGTTCTTGCTGCTCGCACGGATAACATAATCTCCGTCGCCTTTTCCGGTTATCTTTGCGCCGTACTCGGTAACCTCGATCTCTGAAAGTCCGACAGGTGTTCCGTTCGGAAGAATACAGCTGAACTCTACATCGCCGTAATCGGCGTTTTCCGGGAACAGTCTTGCAGTGACACCCGCAGCGGGAGTGTCGGGCTCAAGCATGCTGCGTGTAGAATAAAGCTCTATCTTGCGCAGAGGAACTTCTCTTCTGTATTCCTCAGTCTTCTTCGGATAATATTCGTCAACGACCGATATTCCGTCCGGAGCATCACATTCAAGCGACGTGAACGTGAGTTCTTTTCCCCACAGGCCTTCGCTCTTTATGCTGACGGTTATTTCTCCGGGTTCGAGCGTTGACTGTATGATAGCCAGGAGCTTTCCGCTGAAGAGTCTGCGGTTATCTCCCTTATAGCTGTCATAATCCGTGCTGTCGCCGTTATCGAGTCCTACAAGTCTCGCCGGACCTTCGACCGACACTTTCATACGGTTGCGTGCATTCGCAACTACAACGCCGTTCTTGTCAACAACGTTTATCTCTATGAAGATCAGGTCTCTGCCGTCCGCGTTCATTATATATTTATCCGAGAACGCATCTATGCTCTCAGGGTCGCCGAAAGAACATATCATGTCCTGTGCCACGGAAATCCCGCTGTCATCATAAGCGACCGCAGTTATTGTTCCCTTTCTGTATCTTAATGTCCACTCGCAGTAGAATTTATCACCGTGCGCGAAATCAATGTGCTGTCTTCCGAGATTTCTGCCGTTGTATCTGAGCTCGACCTCGCTCATGTTTGAGTACGTCCTGACAGTTATATCCTCACCGATGTTGAAATCCCAGTACGGCATTATATGAACGAACGGTTCAGCCTTTTTTCCACCCCATACAGCTTTGTAGAGATAGTAAGATTCTTTCGGGAATCCTGCTGTATCCACAATGCCGAAGTATGAGTTCTTTGTGCTGTAAGGCGTCGGTTCTCCGATATAGTCAAATCCGGTCCATACGAACTGGCCTCCGCAGAATTCACAGTCACGGTCGTCGATCAGCGCCTTTTCGCTCTGTTTTCCCCAGCCGACAACACTGTTGCCGTAATCGGAGCACTGCAGGTCTTCGTGCGTGAGTATCGCCATATTCGCCGGGAAATGATATATCCCTCTCGAACGTACTGTCGATGCCGTCTCGCTTCCATAGATGAACCAGTCGGGGTACGCCTCATGATGACCGTCGTAGAGATCCTCGGAATAGTTGTATCCGGCGATCTTAAGCTGATCTGCCACCTTGCGCGCATTTTCCCAGCGCATATAGTTCGAGCCTATGGTGCATGCAGCGTTGCCGTATTTATCGTGCCTGTTGACTTCGGAGATGAGAGCCTTTGCGATCTCAAGTCCGTGTTCGTCCTTGTGAGTATCGTATATCTCGTTTCCTATGCTCCACATTATCACGCACGGAGCATTGCGGTCACGGGTTATCCAGCTCTCAACATCTTTCTTATAATCGTCCCTGAAGAAACGCGCGTAGTCGAATTCGGTCTTCGGGCATTCCCACATATCCGAGAACTCGCTGTCAACGAGTATTCCCATTTCATTGCAGAGATCGATAAGCTCCCGCGCCGGCATATTATGTGAAGTTCTCACCGCGTTCGCGCCGTAGCTTTTTACTATGCTGAGCTGTCTTTTAAGCGCCGCCTTGTTCACAGCTGAACCGAGCGCGCCGAGATCGTGATGCAGACATACGCCTTTCAGCTTGATATGCTCGCCGTTCAGCAGCAGCCCTCTGTCAGTATCAAATTCAACAGTGCGGAATCCGAAGATATTTGTTGCTTTGTCCTTTATCTCTCCGCCGCATTTCAGCTCGCTCACCATTCTGTATGTGACCGGAGCGTCAGGTCCCCAGCAGGTGGGATTTACCGCATAGAAAGCAGAACGCGAAAAGCCGTCCGTCTGTTTTCCGCAGACTTCTGCGCATTTTCTGCCATTATCATCAAATACGCGGTGAATAACATCACAGTCGCCGCCGCTGGTCTCAGTCTCGATTATGACTATCCACTTGTTATTCTCGTCATACTTTCTGCATGAGATATATACGCCGTTTTCCGCGATATGCAGCTTATTTGTCCTGCGCAGATAAACGTTCCTGAATATTCCCGCGCCGGAATACCAGCGGGTATTGGGTGCCTGATAGCGTACTCTGACATATATCTCGTTTTCGCCGGTGTGAAGCTTGTCGGTGATGTCGATAGAAAAGCAGGAATATCCGTATCCTCTGCCGCCTACAGCATCACCGTTCACATACACTGTGCTGTCCATATAAACGCCGTCAAAGCGCAGGATATACACATCGTCCGCGTTAAGCTCATCTACCGTGAACGTCTTTTTATACCAGCCGTCGTTAGATCTGTACAGATCGCTCGTATCGCCGATCAGCCAGTCGTGCGGTATCTCGACATCATGCCAGTCAGATTCAGCAAGAGCGTCGGACAGCTCCGACCCGACATCTTTGAGCATGAAGCTCCAGTTATCATTAAAAAGCTTTTCCGACATAAGAAAATCCCTTTCCTTTCGTATAGAATTAGCTTATTATGTATGTTTTTCCTTTTTCTGTGGGGATAAGTATAAAATCACCGGGCACGGGAATATCAAGCTTTTTCCCGTCACAGGTCACATTTTTCAAGTCAGTCTTTACAAAAGCGTTCTTCCCGCAGAGCGACTTTATTCGCATTTCAGTTACTTTATGATCTTTCCACTTTGCCGAGACTTCGAATCCACCCCGTGCGCAGAGTCCGCTGAACTCGCCGCTCGACCACCGATCAGGTATCGCGGGAAGAACATTTATGATGTGATCACTCTGAGTGTGACAAACCTCATGGCTTTGCAGCAGCATTTCCGCAATTCCCGCGCTTCCGCCGAAGTTTCCGTCTATCTGGAACGGCGGGTGGAAATCCCACAGGTTCGGATATGTGCAGTCTGTAAGCAGACCGCGCAGCAGCTTGTATGCGCGCTCACCGTCACCTGTCCTTGCCCATAGATTTACCTTGTACGCTCTCGCCCAACCGGTCGATTCATCTCCGCGGTCGTTCATCGTAGCTATCGCTGCTTTCATCAGCTCAGGTTCTTCGTTGTTTATGAGATGTCCCGGGTACAGGCTCATAAGGTGAGAAATATGGCGGTGATTTTTCTGTATCTTTGAGCGGTCGAAGTCCGGCTCATCTTCCTCGAACCATTCCTTGAGCAGACCTGATCTGCTGACTGAAAACGGTTTAAGATGCAGAAGCTGTTCCTCCACCATTTTGTAAAGCTCACTCTTATCATCACCGAGCGCGTCTGCCGCGCATGAATAGCATAACAGAAACTCCTTTATCAGCGACTGCTCGTAGGTGTTGCCTATCGTCACGGGTCCATGCTCCGGCGAGTAGGTCGGCGAAGAAACAAGCCTCTGCTGTTTCTCGTCCCATATCAGCCACTGAGTATAGAACCGAGCGGCTTCCTTCATTATCGGGTAAATGCGCTCGCGCAGGAAATCAATATCCTGTGTGTATGCGTAAATGTCGTAAATATTGAGCATCAGCCACGCTACTGCCGCCGTTGACCAGCCCCAGTAAAAATCCCAGCCGGGTGCAGTCCAGCCGAACGGGTTCGACTGCGTATGCGCTATCCAGCCGTTTTCGGGGTGCTCGTCGTCCGAAACGATGTTGTAATATTCCTTCGCAGTCTCACGACCCGGCTTTCTCATGCTGTCAAGGAAGCGCACGAGCGGCTCGGCAGTCTCGGCGAGATTCGTATTGAACGCGCCCCAGTAGTTCATCTGCAGATTCACGTTGATGTGATAGTCGCAGCACCACGGCGGCATATTACTCTCATTCCACACGCCCTGTAAAT
>CAMVEM010000059.1 GCA_947166515.1 uncultured Clostridia bacterium
CTCATGTTGTGCATGCTGTTCTCATCATCGCCGGGCATGAAGCCACGCAGCCACTCCACCATTCCCGTTATCCAGACCGGCGAAGGAAACTGCCACGTCTATGTTGACCGTTTTGCGGACATCGACAAGGCTATTGAGATAACAGACAATGCCAAAACTCAGCGTCCGAGCGTATGCAACGCAATAGAGACAGTACTCGTACACAAGGACGTTGCAGAGCAGTTCTACACCGCTCTTAACAAGAAGTGGAACGGAAAAGTAAAAATATACGGCGATGAGATTTGCGCGAAATATATGGATATCGACAGAGCCGCGACCGAAGAAGACTACGCCACCGAGTTCAACGATTACGTCATAGCTGCAAAAACGGTATCAGGCATTGACGAGGCTATCGAGCACATCAATAAATACGGCACAAAGCACAGCGAGTGCATAGTCACGATAAATCTCGACAACGCACTTAAATTTCAGAAGCATATTGACGCTGCGGCAGTGTATGTGAATGCAAGCACCCGTTTCACCGACGGATTCGAGTTCGGACTCGGCGCCGAGATAGGCATCTCGACACAGAAGCTCCATGCAAGAGGACCTATGGGTCTTAAAGAGCTTACAACATACAAATATCTGATAACCGGCAACGGCCAGATCAGATGAAGGAGATAAAATGTCTTCAAAGAAACACAAAAAGAAAATCTATATAGACGGAAATCAGAACAAAAGCAAGGAAACGACCGCAGAAAAACTGAATAATCAGTTAAAGACGGAGGACGAACCGGCGGAAACTCCGTCGGACAGTATGACGATCCTCGCGGAATATGAGCGCCAGGCGGAAGAAGCCGACCAGAGACGCGCTGAAAGACAGCGTCAGGCAGAGCTCGATAAAGCCGAAAAAGAGCGTAGAGCTTCTACTCCGGCTATCCTTCCGGATCCGCCGACCAAGATGCCTGAATATAAGCCGAGAGGCGCTGCAAGCGAGGATGACACGAAGGACTCCGCAGATGAAGACGAGCCGGAAGTTAAGCAGTTCATTCCAAAAGAAAACCCCGCTAAAAAAACGGAAAAAAAGCAGGAGACCGACATCGGAGATGCGCTTTCGGAAGAATACGAAGATTTTGCCGGAGACCCCGGCGCGGATGAAAACGAAAGCGAAGCGACCGAGGAAAAGGCTACCGCCAGACCGAACAAGTTCTACCTTGTATTCGCGGTATTTGTTATCATAATGTCCATAATAGGCGTTGTATCATCGGTGAATTTCCTTTCCGGGATAATTTCCGATATTGCAAACAGAACTGAGCTCAAAAACGAACTTGCGCTGTTCCTGTATCCTATAGTCTCGGTCGATCCGCCGGACTGTGACAAGGTCGAAGAGCTTCCCTCTACAATAGTCATCGAATCCGCAATATGGAAGATTATTCTTACCGGAGACAATACGAACTATTCTAAACAATACAATACTTATATGTATGTTCCGGCAATAGATGTCGAGTTCTCGGTAAGATCGCTGTTTGGCTCAACTGTCGAAATAGTGCACCAGACAGTCGGAACAATGGATATGGCGTTCACTTATGTAGAAGATATGAATTCTTATCTCGTGCCGATCAATCCGCATTATACGGCATATTCTCCGAGAATCACCGAAGTCACGAATATCGGGGACCTCTATACCGTGACTGTTGAATATATCGAACCGTCTGCTCTTGCTGTAGAAGGAATCGAATTTGAGAACTCCGCGGTAAAGACAATGGTATATACGCTGATAAAGAGAAAGGGAGAAACAACTCTCCGCTCGATAAAGAACATCACAAGATACGGTAATTCAAATGAATACTGATACAGAAAAACTAAAATGTATCCGCGCAGTTATCTTCGATCTTGACGGAACGCTTCTCGATACCGAAAAGCTTCTTTTTCGCTACTGGAGAGAAGCAGCCGCGCAGTACGGATATGATATGTCTCCGGAGCAGGCGCTTACGCTGAGAAGCCTCACGCACAGGCTCGTGCAGCCGCTGTTCACGGAATGGTTCGGCGAAAACTGCGACTACAGAGTACTCAGACAACGCAGAATGGAGCTTATGCAGCAGCATATCGCCAGATACGGCGTCGAGGTGAAGAAAGGTGCGCGCGAGCTTCTCGGATTTCTCGGCGAAAACGGCTATATGCGCGCGATAGCGACCGCCACCGATACGGAACGTGCCGGAAAGCTGCTGAAAAAAGTCGGGCTCGACGAATATTTCGACAAGGTGATATGCGCATCAATGGTGGAATGGGGCAAACCGAAGCCGGATATCTATATCTACGCTGCGGGGCAGCTCGGACTCGATCCTTCACAGTGCATAGCGGTAGAAGACTCACCAAACGGTGTTATCTCCGCACATGACTCAGGCTGTTTTACTGTAATGGTGCCGGATCAGACGCAGCCGGACGAAGAGCTTCTCAAAAAAATCGACTGTAAGTGTGATGACCTTACAGGGATAATAAATATTCTGAAAGGAGACGTATCACCCAAAGATACGGAACAAACAAGATGAAAATACTCAACGTACATGAAATGAACGAAGCAATAAAGAATGCTCCTGCGAGATTTATAGAAGAGGCCGAACAGACATACAGGAATGAGATACAGAATGTTGCCGACCATATACTCGACAGAGATCACACCATGCCTATCATACTTATATCGGGACCGTCGGGTTCCGCAAAAACGACCACTGCGCTCAGACTCGGTACGCTTCTTGAAAACGCCGGAAAGGTCGTTCACCCCGTTTCTATGGACAACTATTTCAGACCTATCGGCGACCCCGGAAACGAAGTTGATGAAGACGGCAGAGTCGACCTTGAAAGCCCGAAAAGACTTGATATGGATCTGCTCAACGAACAGCTCGAAATGATGTGGGAATGCAAGGAAGTCGAGATGCCCTCTTTCGATTTCAAGAATCAGACAAGACAGAAAGGCAGAACTCTCAAACGCAATGATGGAGAGTTCGTTATACTTGAAGGAATCCACGCGCTGAACCCCGAGATCACCGGCAGTATTGGCTCTCATGCAACTACTGTATATGTTAGCGTGAGAACAAGACTCAAAAACGATGAGAGCGACTTGCTCCACCCGTCAAAAGTCAGACTCATGCGCCGCATCGTAAGAGACAAGCTTTTCAGAGGAAGAGATATCACCGGCACGCTTGATTTCTACAAGTGGGTGCAGAAGGGCGAACAGAGATTCATTATGCCTCACAAGGACAAGGCTATGTTCGATATTGACACTTTTATTGCGTACGAACCCGCTGTTTATAAGCCTTTTATCCTGAAGGAGCTTCTTTCCGTCAAGAATTCATATCCGGACTACGACCAGTTCCTCGATCTGGAGGAATTCCTCACCGAGATAGACGGGATGGAAAGAGACAAAGTACCGCTCAATTCGCTTGTAAGAGAATTCGTCGGCGGCAGCAAGTATGAATATTGATGTAACCGGTTGTCTCTGTCATTTGTATAACATAAACAAAAAATGCGGTTAAAATATAGAATTTTGTTAAATTTTACATTAAACTATTGATTTTATAGACAAAATGATGTATAATGAATTATAGTATTATAACCATTATCAGCAGCCGGACAGAATATCCGCTGTTGTTCCCCCCGCAGGAAGCAGCGGAAACAATAAGCTTTATTCTTTAAAAAGCCAGCATTGCCGATTAAGGTGCTATAACTGTAATATCTGATTATATGGAAAGGCAGAATTATGGAAACCAATATATTGCTTGAAAGCGGAACCAATGAGCTTGAACTGCTCGAATTCTTTGTCGGAGAAAAAGATTACGGTATCAATATCGCAAAAGTTAACGAGATAATGACATATCGGGAGGTCACTCCCCTTCCCGCCGCTCCCGACGAGATTGAAGGTCTGTTCATGCCCAGAGACAAGATAATAACTGTTGTTGATCTGCATAAGGTGCTCGGAAATCAGCTCCCCGCAGGAAGCGACGGGCTTCTTATACTTTGCGAATTCAACAGACTTGACATTGCTTTCCACGTAACAAGCGTCAAGGGTATTCAGCGTATAAGCTGGAGCAATATCGAAAAGCCCCCGACAGTTGCAAACAACAGCACAATGGGTATTTCCACCGGTATCGCCAAGATCGAGGGACGTATAATCATAATCCTCGACTTTGAAAAGATCGTTTCCGATCTCAACAGCTCTGCTTCGCTCGACATGTCAGGCATTGACCATATCGAGACATCACGCGATACAAGATTCGATACCAAGATAGTTATCGCGGAGGACTCGCCTTTCTTGAATCAGCTCGTTGTAAACGCGATCACAGACGCAGGTTTCCACAATATAGCGTCGTTCTCGAATGGACTTGAAGCATGGAACTACATCTCGTCGTTCTCGGGCAAGGAAAATGTCCGCGAATCCATCGGACTTGTAGTAAGCGATATAGAGATGCCGCAGATGGACGGTCATAGACTCACAAAGCTGATAAAATCTGACGAAAGTCTGAAACAGATACCTGTATTCCTGTTCTCATCACTTATTGATGAAACAATGAAGCGCAAGGGCGAAAGCGTAGGCGCAGACGAGCAGTTCTCAAAGCCGCAGATCGCATCGCTGATACAGGCAATTATAAGAAGAGTAACATACTGAGATAAGGGCCCTGCTGTGAAGGCAGGGTCTTTTTTTGCCGTAAAATAATACATTTCGCATAAAACAATGCTGCGGTTTCTGATTTTTATTCAGAAGCGGCACTTTTTTTTGACAAAATTCAATAAAATTATTGCATTATTCATAATAGTGTGCTATAATTAATATGTATATTTATGTGATATAATGTTCTCTCGGAAAGGAAACAATATATAATGTGCGGAATAGTTGGATATACAGGAAACAAAGAATGCAGAGATATACTTATAAATTCTCTCAGGAAGCTTGAATACAGAGGCTACGACAGCGCAGGAATCGCTGTTATTGAAAATGACCGAATAAAAACAGTAAAAGCCAAAGGCAAGATCAACGACGGACTCGTCAAAAAGCTTGAAGAAGAAGGACATCTGAGTGCCGTTACGGGTATAGGCCATACACGCTGGGCTACACACGGAGAACCGAGCGATATAAACAGCCACCCTATCGGCAACGGAAGAGTTACCATAGTTCATAACGGAATCATCGAGAATTACAGAAAGATAAAGACATTCCTCACTGAAAAAGGATATGTCTTTGAAAGCGAGACCGATACCGAATCGGTCGCAAAGCTCCTCGACTATTATTATACCGGAAACCCTATCGAAGCAATATCAAAGGCAGTTACGGACATTGAAGGCGCTTATGCGCTCGGCATCATATTCAGGGATTATCCCGATATGATCTATGCGGTGCGCAAGGACAGCCCGCTTATCGTCGGTATCGGCGAGGGAGAAATGTTCATAGCTTCCGATATGACTGCACTTCTCGAATACACCAAGCATTATTATCTGCTCGAAGCAGGCGAGATAGCTTCTATCTCAAAGAGCGGGGCTTTGTTCTGTGACCTTCACGGAAACAAGATAAAGAAGGAAGTACAGACTGCAACATGGGACGTTTCCGAAGCAGAAAAAGGCGGATTCGAGCATTTCATGCTTAAAGAGATACATGAACAGCCCGACGCTGTAAGAAAAACTATCTCGCCTCGCATCAAAGACGGTCTTCCCTGCTTTGACGAATGTGGACTTACAGACGATATGCTCAGAAACTACAAGCATATTTTCATCATTGCCTGCGGCTCTGCGATGCATGCGGGAATGGTCGGGAAATACATCATCGAATCGCTGGCTAGGACACCTGTCATTGTGGATATCGCCTCCGAGTTCAGATACCGCAATCCCCTGCTCTGCGACAAAGATCTTGTTGTGATAATTTCTCAGTCCGGCGAGACCGCGGATACCAAAGCCGCGCTTGAACTCGCCAACGAAGTCGGCGCAGATACGCTCGCTTTCGTGAATGTTGTTGGTTCGTCGATTGCAAGGGAAGCGAAAATGGTGATGTTCACCTATGCCGGACCCGAGATCTCGGTTGCTTCCACAAAAGCATTTATGGTGCAAAACGCACTGATGTATCTGCTCGCTTTCAGAGTTGCATACGCAAGAGAGACCATAGATGAGAACGAATGCAGACGCCTTGTGTCTGTGCTCGAAACTGTCCCGGATAAGATCGGCGAATGCCTGAAAGATCTCGACCCATACAAGAAAGCCGCTTCAAAGCTCATGGGCGCGGACAGTCTTCTGTATATCGGACGCGGACTTGACTATGCGCTCAGTATGGAAGGTTCGCTGAAGCTGAAAGAAATATCTTATATCCATTCCGAAAGCTATGCGGCGGGCGAACTGAAGCACGGTACCATTTCGCTTATACATAACGGAATGCCTGTTATCGCAGTGACTACACAGAGCGAGCTTCTCCCCAAGACTGTGAGCAATATGAGAGAAGTCAAGTCGAGAGGCGCTTATGTTGTTGACGTTTGTCCGGACGGAATAAAGATAGATTCCGACTGCGCGGACTTCATCATCACGATACCGTCCGCCGAAGACCTTATCATGCCGCTGATCGCCGTCGTTCCGCTGCAGCTTATCGCTTATTACTCTGCAGTTCTCAGAGGAAACGACGTCGATAAACCCAGAAATCTCGCAAAATCGGTGACAGTTGAATAAACGCTGTTTACAATTAAAGCTAAAATACTATTTTTACATTTATGTATCCCACGCTGGAGGCGTGGGATACATAAACAAGTATTTCTTTAAACAGGATAAAGTATAAAGTGCAGGTAAAATAAGTTTGAAAATAAATTTTCAAACTAACACTTCGATGCTCCCGTCCTAGAAGCGGGAGCGGGTTTTGCTTCGCAAAAACGCATCAAAGTGAAAGGAGTCGCACCCTTACGGGTGCCGATACTAAGAATGGATGAAAACAACATCTTATCGGGAGCACACAACCCGGTAGTGGATGTCTGGACGAGACTTTCGGAAACAAAAAAGCCGATAATAATGTACGGAATGGGCGACGGCGCCGAAAAGATACTCTATGTCATGGAAAAATACGGCATTACGCCCGCTGATTATATGGCAAGCGATGATTTTGTCAGAGGTCACAGCTTCAAGGGACACAGAGTAAAAAAGCTTTCTGAGATAGAAGAGCTTTACGGCGACTTCATCATTGTTCTGTGCTTCGGTACCGCATTACCGGATGTAATGGAGAATATAGATCGTATCAGAGAGAAATATGAGGTCGTTGCACCGGATGTTCCGGTTATCGGCGACGGACTTTTCGACGGAGACTATATCTCAGATCACGAATTTGAGATCATGTCGCTGAAAATGCTGCTCGCGGACGACGCATCGAGAGAATGTCTCGATATGCTGATGAAATACCGCATAACAGGCGACATCGACATACTTAGGCAATGCGAGTCTACAAAGAGCGAAATGATAGATATGCTCAGCATAAGCGGAAACGAGACTTACGTTGATCTCGGAGCTTATGACGGAGATACAATAGAAGAATTTCTTAAGCTCACAAACAAGCAGTTTGAGCGTATATATGCGCTTGAACCTGACAGACGATCATTCTCAAAGCTTCGCAGAAGACTTTATTACATAAGCGGGAACCTTCTGACAGCTAAAAATGCCGCCGCCTGGAGCAGCGACACAAAACTGATGTTCTATAACAAATCAGGCAGGAGCTCATCCTTCACCGACAATATTTCAGAACAATCGAAGGGACGCGGATATGAGACCGATGCGGTCAGCGTTGACAGCCTGCTCGGCGGAGGACCTGCAACTCTCATAAAATATGATGTGGAAGGAAGCGAACGCGAGGCGCTTCTCGGCTCAGTGCAGACAATAAAAACGTACAAGCCCCGTCTGATCGTATCGCTCTATCACAGGGTCGAAGATCTGATCGAGCTGCCTCTGCTGATACATGAGCTCAATCCTGAATATCAGCTTTATCTGCGTCATCACCCCTATATCCCCGCCTGGGATACCAACCTTTATTGCCTGTGATATGGAGATCACACAAGAAAACAAAGGAGAAACCAACCTGATACAGTAAAATGAAAAAGGCAGTTATAATCTTACTAATAATGCTCGTTCTCGGTATTGTCGGATATTTTGTCTATACCGACATCACCGTGAAAGAGATCACTATGGTATCAAACGTCGAGAACGATTCAAAAGACGGAAGATACTCCGTAAAGCGGCTGTACAGTTCCGATATTGACCTCGAAGCGTTCAACGAAAAGATCGAAAAGCTCACGATGCTCGAATTTTCGGAAGAGGATATTCTCGCAGCGGCGCTTGAAGCGGGAACTCCGCAGTTCTACCCGGCTTTCCACATTCTGACATACCGCCCGTCAAATACCGAAAACACGGTATATATAGATATGGTGGCTGTTCAGGAGCTTGCACCGGGACAGGAATCCGCAGATTACGGAATGACCAATCTAAAGCTTGAAGTAATGACTACCGGCGTTTCGATAAAAGAAGCCGAAGCGGTCGGTACGGACAGCCTCAACAGAACGATCAACGAGGCGATACTCAAAAACGAATCAGGCACGGGAATGATGGCGGAGCTCAACGATTACGGAAATGTGAAGCTCACGCTTGAAGGAGTCACCGGAACAGTCGCTCTGCAGTACACGTTCGATATCCGCAAAAATTCCATTATACCGGTAAAAGCAGTAGAAGGCTGTATGGTGATGATAAAGATAAACATCATCACTAACGCCGAAGGTGAAACGGAAGTAACTTATCAGCTCGAACCGATAAGCACGGTAGATGAATATCTTGAACAGTAACAATTCCATTTTTTAGGTCCAAACTGTAAAAAACAACAAATGTTTCACTATTTTTTGCAGGAACGCATAAAACAACTTGCAATTTTCTCCGATTTGTGTATAATTATAATTAAGAAGATTTATATGATCGGAGGACAATATAATGAATTATAAGGAATATTCTATGGATCAGTTAAAGGATATGCAAAAAGACCTTGTCAAGGTCCACGAAGATTACAAAGCACAGGGACTAAAGCTCAATATGGCGAGAGGAAAGCCTGCGCCCGATCAGCTTAAATTATCCGAAGCTATGCTCAGCGACGATTTCGGAGGTAATTTCATCGCTTCCGACGGAACAGACTGCCGCAACTACGGTGTGCTCGACGGCATCCCGGAAGCAAAGGAGCTTCTGCGTCCCATGCTCGGAGTTGGCATGGACGAGATTATCGTCGGCGGAAATTCGAGCTTACAGCTTATGTACGATACCATAATGACAGCCCTGCACTTCGGTGTTGTCGGCGGCAAAAAGCCGTGGAGAAAGTATGACAAGGTAAAATTCCTCTGCCCTGCTCCAGGTTATGACAGACATTTTGCTATCTGTCAGAGCCTCGGCATTGAGATGATAACCGTTCCATATCACAGCGACGGTCCGGATATGAATATGATCGAAAAGCTTGTTTCCGAGGATGAGGAGATAAAAGGAATCTGGTGTGTTCCGATGTATTCCAACCCGACGGGCATCACATATTCCGACGAAGTCGTAAAGCGTTTTGCCGCGCTCAAGCCGAAAGCTGACGATTTCCGCATCTACTGGGACAACGCTTACTGCATACATCATCTGACAGACGACCATGAGAAGCTTCTCAACATTCTTGATGAGTGCAAGAAGAACGGAACCGAGAATATGGTGATGATGTTCGCGTCAACATCAAAGGTATCGTTCCCCGGTGCCGGAATCGCCTGCATTGGCGCAAGCAAAGCGAACATAGATTTCATTAAGAGCAAGATGACATTCCAGACTATCGGTTTTGACAAACTCAATCAGCTCAGACATGTCAGATTCTTCAAGAATTTTGACGGCATGGTAAAGCACATGGAGCTTCACAGAGCAATAATCGCGCCGAAGTTCGACATCGTTATCAACACCCTCAGCAAGGAGATAGGTCCACACGCTATCGGCGGCTGGCACGCTCCGAAGGGCGGATATTTCGTATCGTTCACCGGATTTGACGGAACAGCGAAGAGAATAGTAGCATTATGCAAAGATGCCGGAGTAGTCCTCACAGGAGCCGGTGCTACATACCCTTATGGAAATGACCCATACGACAATAATATCCGTATTGCGCCCACATTCCCCACGGAAGCCGAGCTTCAGAAAGCAATGGATATTTTCTGCAACAGCGTAAAACTCGCAACTGTAGAAAAACTACTTGAAATCTGAGAAAAAATATGCTATAATAATTACAGCGGTCACGAAATATCGTTTCCGCTGTATATTTTTTGCGTCTGTAGCTCATTTGGATAGAGCAGCAGCCTCCGACGCTGCGTGCGGTGGGTTCGAATCCCGTCAGGCGCACCAAAAATCAGAAATCTGCCCACACGCTTGACGTGGGCAGATTTTTTAATTTTGGTTATGCGTCTCGGTGATTCGAACCCACAAGAGTTAGGCACGTTAGCGCCGTCGAATACCGTCAGGCACACCAGAAACGGCGCTTTACAGCGCCTCAAAGAAGAATGAATAGTGAATAATGAATAATTTATAATAATCGAGCACGATACTATGTGCGCCGTTTCTGTATTATTCATTAATCACTATTCATTTTTCATTATTCATTAAATATCATATATAACATCAGAACGTTCCCTTCATCATTGCTGCAATAAGCGGGCTCGCCGCAAAAGAAACAAAATTCGCAACATACGCGTAAACCGCGATCTTAACTCCGCTAATAGACTTATCATTCTTTTTGAAGATAACATCATAGATAACAGCTTCCGCGATAAATACCGCTGCTTCAAGCAACAGATAATACCGTATCAATGATATCCAGTCATTGACAAACACATGAAAAACGTTCATTCCGATGTTCAGACCAGCCTGTGTGATCAGATTTACTATAACTATCGTAACAAGCTGCTTCTTGCTCCTGAACCTGAACAGCAGCGCTATGAGCAGTTCAAGAGTAATCGTAACAATAATTCTTACGGCAAGCGCGATGATATTCCACACGGGGTCAAAGCTGCTTTCTATCTCAATTCCGTTTTCCGTGATCTTAATTGTATATTTGGTTTCTATCGCATACGGTTTTATTATGTCACTCGTGATATAGGTGTCGGTATCGGGGAAATATACAAGTGCCTGAAATCTCCCAAAGCTTGTGTACATATCCAGCTTTTTTCCGGATATCGCCTCCAATGTGCAATACCAGTCATTGAAGTACATATCTTCATTTTTATTGACAGAATATTCAGACAGCTTCTCTATTATAGCTTCATATCCTTCCAGATCACGACGTAACTGATCGCCGTCGCTATGTATAGCATATCTTACATTATCTGATCTGTTCGTCAGCAATGTAACACAGCATTCTGTATCTGTGATATTGTGCAGTGTAATTTCAAAACTCGGCATCAGAGCGCTGTTCGCATATACCGGTACAGAAAGCATACAAGCAATAAGAACTGTGTTGAGTATCGGCATTATGATTTTAAAAGTTTTCTTCACGTTAATCACCTGCCCTGATCCAATAATACCATAAATTGCATATAAATGCAATTACAAAGCGTTTACAATCCGGTTACAAAATGATTACAGATATCAGATGTTTTTTAATTTTACCCTACCCCCTGCCCCCTCCCCTTGGGGAGGGGGTTCTTTTTAGAGGTGGCTTCGCCCCCTCACTCCTGTGTGTTTATTAAATAATGTTGCAAAACGGACAAAAATGTGTTATAATAAACAGGTAATAATATCGTTCCGGGCGGGAGATGATGTAATGACGGAAAAAGAAAAGCTTCCGGAAGAGCTTTACGGCGTACTTGCCGAACTGCTCAACCGAAAAAGCAACATTGCCATTCTTGACAGTATAAGAGGCGAATACGGCGTGCTCAATTCTCTGTACGATACAGAACAAGGCGCATCTGCCGGCGAACTTTGCAGGCGGCTGCATGTTGTTCCCGGAAGAATGGCAGACATACTGAAAAAGCTCGAAGAGAAGGAGCTTATCGTCCGTACCCGCGACGAAGAAGACCACCGGGTCGTCAAAGCTCATATAACGGAAAAAGGCCGTCAGCTCTCGGCAGAAAGACGGACCGAGATCCGTTATGAATACCGCGGGCTGTTCGAGATACTCGGAGCGGATGACACTAAAGAGCTCATAAGACTGCTCAAAATAGTGCTCTCTTACTACCCCGAACAAAACGAATATTAAAGTTTGTTATTTATTTGTCATATTTTACTATTGATTTTATATGCACTTTGATATATAATTATTTCGCAATGCGAAATAATTAAGGAATATGAAAAGGACGGTGACCTAAATGCTGAAAAATATCGGCGGTATCAATTACGACTGCTATCCCCTCACTTCAGCCCAGCGCCTTAATCTTTTCAACATCAAGGAAGGCACAACTGACGAAGTGGAAAACATCGGCGCCGGTCAGTATCTTCAGATCGGAGTAAACATCGCAGCAATGCGCGAAGCATTGAATCGTGCGGTGGAAAGATGCGAATCAATGAGGCTCAGGCTCTGGAAAGACCCGGATACCGGTGAAACGTGGCAGTATGTTGTTCCTTATCAGAACGAATATTTCGAGTATTATGACTTCTCTGAATGGAAAGAAGACAAGATAACCGATGTGCTGAACAAATGGACATCACAGCCATTCGACACATTCGGAGGAAAGCTCTCGCGAATAGTTATACTGACTCTTCCCGACGGCTTCAACGGATTTTATTACAATGTTCATCATGCGTGCATGGATTCAAGCTCGGTAATAGCTTTCACCAGAGACGTTATTGAGATCTACTGCTCGCTTATGTATGATATGCCTTATCCCAAGCCTATGGCTTCATACCTGGAATCCGTAAAGAGAGACCTTAAATATGAAGGAAGCAAAAAGCAGCAGAAGGACGAGGAATACTGGCAGAAGCAGATAGACCTCCCGGAGCCGATGTACACCGACTATACAGGTCCCGGAAGACTTATGCAGCTGCGCAAGGATAACAAGAACAAGAAACAGAAGTGGGGACTTCTCGCAAGCTCCGACGGAAAAGGAAGCACTATCACTTATGAGCTGAACATTGAATCCACCATGAAGATAATGGAATTCGCACAGCAGTATGATATACCGGTAAGCATCATAATCCTTCACGCTATCAGAACAGTGCTCTCAAAGTTCAATAACGAGGGCACGGATATAACGATCACCGACCTTGTAAGCAGACGTTCTACCCTTGACAACAAAAAGTGCGGCGGAGTAAGGATGCACGCATTCCCGCTCCGTACAATAATGCCGCTCGATACGACCGTGCTGGAGTCTATGAGCATGATAAAGAAAGCACAGGACGAGCTCTTTATTCACGCCGACTATGATCCGCTGAAAGTATTCGGAGGACTTGCCGAAAAATATGGCGGCGCAGCAGGCTCGACATATGCGAGCGTGGACTTCACCTATCAGCCCGGCGCAATAGGCGCGATAAACGATACTCTTAAGGGCATAGCCTTCAAGAGCAGATGGTACAGCAGCGGCAAACAGCCTAAGCCTATGTACATCACCGCGATGCACAGGCCGAGCGACGGAGGCCTCAACTTCTACTTCGGATATCAGACAGAATGCGCGACACCTGAAGAGATAGAGTTCCTCTATTACTTCACAGGAAGAGTTCTTTTCCGCAGTATTGAAAATCCGGATAAAACACTTAAAGATATAATCGATATGACCTGATGAAAGGGGAAAATCACTATGTTTGAACAAATGAAAGAACTTATCTGCCGCTATGTCGAAGTAGATCCCGACACGATCACAAGAGATTCCCGCTTTATCGAGGATCTCGGCTTCAATTCGTACGACATCATGAGCATGCTCGGCGACGCTGAGACTGAGTTTGATGTTGAGATCGAAGAAGAAGGAATTATGAAGTGCAAAACGGTCGGCGATCTGCTCGATTACTTCGGAGGTCAGAAAAATGGCTGAGCTTGAACTCAAAACGCTGAAACAGCTTGTTTACAACGCTGACACTCTGTACGGCGAAGAAACATTCCTGCGTGAGTATATTGACAAAAAATTCCGCGATACGAGCTTCAGAAAGTTCCGCAAGGATTGTGACAGCATAGCTGTATGGATCCAGAAGCACTTCACAGAGAAAACACATATCGCACTGGTCGGTGCTACTTCGTCGGAATATCTGAGCGCATGGTTCGGCGTACAGTGCAGCTGCAACGTGTCGGTACCGCTGGATACCAACAACAATCCCGAAAATATCGCAGACGAGCTTGCGCGTTCGGACAGCAAAATGGTGTTCCTCGACGACAAGCACGTTAAAGATATACCGCTGTTCAAAGAGCGCTGCCCGCAGATAGAATACTATGTTCATCTGCTTAAGCCCGAAGATGGTATGCTGTTCCTCGGTGATATGAAGGCGGAATATGAGGGACAGGCTCCTGTCGGCGATGTGTCTGAGAACGATCTCGCGGCTATACTGTTCACTTCAGGAACTACCGGTGTCAGCAAGGGCGTTATGCTCACACACGCAAATCTGATAGACAACACGACCTGCACTCCCGAGGACGATTATCACGGCATGAAACTGATGACGGTGCTCCCGATACATCATGTTTTCTGCTTTACGATAGACATTCTCCACAGCTTATGGAACGGCGTAACTGTCTGCGTTAATGACTCGCTGTTCCATATACAGAAAAATCTTAAACTTTTCGAACCAGATTACTGCACCTTCGTACCGATGATCGCGTCAACAATACTCGGAAGAATGCAGATGGCAGCGAAAAAGCCTCTTATCACAAAGAAGTTTGTCGCTCACGAGGTCTTCGGAAAGAATTTCAAGGGCATCTTCGCTGGCGGAGCATACCTTAATCCCGAAATAATCACAGGATTCAAAGAATTCGGCATAGATATCTCACAGGGCTACGGAATGACCGAGTGCTCACCGAGAATCTGCACAGGCATAATGAACAGCCCTCATCCCGATTCCGTCGGCAAGATCGTAAGAGGCTGTGAAGTCAAGATAGTTGACGGCGAGATATGGGCAAGAAGTCCCTCAGTAATGAAGGGATACTACAAGAATCCCGAAGAGACCGCCTATACGCTAACTGAGGACGGCTGGCTGAAAACAGGCGATCTCGGACACAAGGACGACGACGGATATCTGTATATCACAGGACGTAAGAAGAACCTGATAATCCTTTCAAACGGCGAGAACGTTTCGCCAGAAGAGATAGAGAATAAGTTTGCGACTTTCCGCGCTATAAAGGAAATGGTCGTTTATGAAGACGGTCAGATCATAACCGCAATGATCTATCCCGACCCCGATTACAAGTCGAAGGATATCCAGTCTGAGATACGCAAAAAGGTCGATGAGGTGAATGACAAGCTGAGGTCCGAAATGCGTATAGTAAATATCGTGTTCCGCGACCACGAATTCGTTAAGACCGCGTCAAGAAAAATAATACGCGCAAGGATACATGAATGATGCAGACTCAATTTATAGTTTCGCTGGTACTCAACTTCTGCGCGTTTTTCCTGACTGTTGTCGGCACTTATGTAATGCTCAAAGGTATCGACGCAGACGAGCATCTTGCCGCTGACGGTTGGGGTTCGATAAAATATTTTACTGTACAGTCCAATCTGTTTTACGGAATTTACGCGGCGATATTTGCGGTATCTGAGCTTATATACGGTTCTTTCGAAGCGATGCCGGACGTACTTTTCATACTGAAATACATTTTTACGGTAGGAATAGCACTCACGATGATGACAGTTCTGTGCTATCTGGCGCCTATTGTTGAGAAGTCCTACCCTCCCCTTTTCAAGGGAGCAAATCTGTATTTTCACCTGCTCATACCGCTTCTGGGAATAGCAGCTTTCTGCTTTTTCGAGAAAGGCGCGGAAATAAGCCTGCCTATGGTATTTCTCGGATTGATACCGTTCGGTCTGTACGGGGTGTACTATGCTATAGTTGCTCTTTCGCATATCGAGAACGGGAAGGTCGATGCGAAATATGACTGGTACTGCTTTCTCGCAAAGGGCATAGCCAAAGCACCGATCGCTAGCTTTTTCATGCTCGCGGCAGCGACTGCTGTATGTTTCGGATTATGGGCGCTGAATCAGTTCATTTAAAAAAACCGTCTGTGGATCATTCCGCAGACGGTTTTTCATTATTTCCTGTTATATTTTTTTCACATATTCTGCATTTATATACAGGTAAAACTGACCTTCTTCTTCATAACGATCAAGTACGCCCTTTATGCGCATATTTTCCTTCACACTCGGATAATCTTCCGGGTATTTTTTATTCTTCGGAAGCATGAATTCAAGTCCCTGAACGCAGCAGGCAGTTGCATCTGGAACCACGACATAATAATACCGCACATTCAGCTTATCATTGAACATGGTATCAAAATATCCGTCAACAATGATGCTTTTTCCGTAATAATCCTGCGGATTTATCAGCATATCGTAGATAACCGAATATATCATCGTCGAGTTCATCTTTGTCAGATCCATGTCCACATCGCCGCTGCTATTACCTGCTGCGGGAGCTGTAGTATCCTACTCAGACGGGCTCTCTGGGTTTGCTGCGGAAGTCTTCCCTACCGAAGCGTCATT
>CAMVEM010000060.1 GCA_947166515.1 uncultured Clostridia bacterium
CACCGACGCATAGTACATATTTCTGTGCATAGCGCCTTCATCCGGGCTTACTACCGAGAATGTGTCCGGCGTTATGTCAAGATCCTCGACCGATCTGAACAGCGTTTTGAGTACCTGATATGTAGGCATTACGTTATCAAAACCGATAAGCGGGATAGCGTTGCAGACTCTCGCGTCGTGAGCGTCGAAACAGATAATGTTCTCGACCTGCATAGCAGCGAGCTCCTGAAGTGCGACCGCACAGTCGAGCGACTCACGGTAGTTTCTTCTGTGCTGTCTTCCGCCGTAAAGAAGCGGCATGATGACGTTTATTCTGTGAGCCTTACCGCTCATAGCCTGGATAAGTCTCTTCAGATCCTGGAAATGATCGTCCGGAGACATCATGTTTTCCTGACCGAACAGCTTATATCTAATGCTGTAATTTCCGGTATCAACGAGGATATAGATATCATCGCCTCTTATGGACTGCTTGATAAGTCCCTTTCCGTCGCCGGAAGAAAATCTCGGACAGGTCGTTTCAACGAGGTATGAATCAACGTTGATATCACTTCCCTGCGCCCACTGAACGAGATAATTGTTGATCTTATTGCCGAGCTCTTTTGCACCGTCCATGGCGATTATGCCTATAGGAGCTACCGAATCCTGTGTGTTAAGAACTATCTGACTTGCTGTTGCGCCCATATTATTCTCCAATCCGTTTAAATTCCGATTTCTTTAGAGGTTACCTTATGCTTTTCAGCTCCGTCCGCAGAGCGGACAGCCGACGTTTATTCGTAAAGCGGATATTTTTTGCAGATATCCGTTACCATGCCTCTGATCTTTTCTTTGGAGTTGTCGAAATCCTTGGCTGTGAGATAGATGCACTCTGCTATTACCTTCATATCGTCTTCCTTGAGGCCTCTTGTGGTGACTGCCGGAGTTCCGATACGAACGCCGCTTGTGAAAGCAGGCTTCTGAGGATCGTTCGGGATAGCGTTCTTGTTTACAGTAATGTAAACTTCATCGAGCTTTGTTTCGAGATCCTTACCGGTGATATTGAACGGACGCAGGTCAACGAGCATGAGGTGGTTGTCCGTACCGCCCGAAACAAGGTCAAATCCCTTTTCAAGCAGTGAGTTTGCAAGAACAGAAGCATTCTTTACGATCTGTCTGCCGTATTCCTTGAATTCGGGCTTGAGAGCTTCGCCGAAGCATACAGCCTTAGCTGCGATAACGTGCATGAGCGGACCGCCCTGTGTTCCGGGGAAGATAGCCTTGTTGATCTTCTTTGCGAGCTCTTCGTCGTTTGTGAGGATCATACCGCCTCTCGGGCCTCTCAGGGTCTTATGTGTGGTGGTTGTAACGATGTCAGCATACGGAACGGGAGACTGATGCTCGCCTGCGGCAACGAGGCCTGCGATATGAGCCATATCGACCATTAAGTATGCGCCTACGTTCTTTGCGATAGCGGAGAGCTTTTCAAAATCGATCTTTCTCGGATATGCGCTCGCACCCGCAACAATGAGCTTCGGCTTGTTTTCTTCCGCAAGCTTTGCTACCTCGTCATAATCGATCATTCCGGTCTTATCGCTGAGGCCGTAAGGAACGAAGTTGTAATATTTACCGGAAATGTTTACCGGAGAACCGTGGGTAAGGTGTCCGCCGTGAGCGAGGCTCATACCGAGAACGGTATCGCCGGGCTGTAAAAGTGCGAAATAAACGGCTGTATTTGCCTGTGCGCCCGAATGAGGCTGAACATTCGCAAAGTTAGCGCCGAAGAGCTTCTTTGCGCGCTCGATAGCGATAGTCTCAACAACGTCAACATATTCGCAGCCGCCGTAGTAACGCTTTCCGGGATATCCTTCAGCGTATTTGTTTGTAAGCACGCTTCCCATAGCAGCCATTACTGCGGGAGAAACGATGTTCTCACTTGCGATGAGTTCGAGATTGCGCTTCTGGCGCTTGAGCTCGTCCGTCATTGCGGAGGCTAACTCATTGTCGGTCTTTGCTAAAAAGCCTATTGTGTCGATAAGATCATTGTACATAGCGGTTCTCACTTTCTTTAAACATTTCCGGCTGTCGTCTTTTATAAAAAACAGTCAGTCCATATTAAAATTACACTATAATTATACCGAAAAAAAACAAAAAAAGCAACCTTTTTCGCTACAATTTTTTTAACAAAAATACATACCATATCATTCGGAAATTCATTATAAAGCACGATTAAGCATTCATAACCTATATAAATACTTCGTTTTGAAAAACATTATAATATTCCGATAAAATCGGCATAAAAGCGTTTATCCCCGCATAAAGCGAGGATAAGCCAAAGATAATATACTGTTCACTTTGCACCGAAAGGCGAACGTCTGTTCTCGTGGATAAACGGACGGCCTTTAAACCCTATGCAGTTCCTGCCGCTCGATTTAGCGACCATAAGCTGCTCGTCCGCTTCGTTCAGAAGCTCTGAGTAAGTGTTGTTCCCTGCGAGCTGCTTTGCGCCGGAAACTCCCACAGATACAGTGACAATACTGTCCCCGAAGGTCTGAGCCATAGTCTCTATGCTCTGTCTTATCTGCTCGGCGATCTTGACGACTTCTATCTCTCCCATATTCTCAAAAACAAGCACGAATTCATCCCCGCCGAATCTCGAAACGAGATCGGTATAAGGCTTTGCAACTATCCTCATACAGTTGCAGACACGATAAAGGCACTCGTCGCTGCGGTCGTATCCGTACATGTGATTGAACATTCTGAAATTATCCAGATCGACCATAACAACGCTTATAGTCCCGCCTTTTTTTCCGGAAAGCTCGCTGAACTTTGCGGCAAGTCCGGTCTTGTTGAGAAGCCCCGTGAGCGTATCCCGACGGGATATCTGTCTGCAGCGCTCCTCAGTCGTGCTGAGACGTCTGCGACCGAGCCACAGGCTCGAATAACAGCATCTTGCCACAGAAGATATCCAGACATATGAGATGACTACCACTGCCGCGGCGATGTAATACAGAACTCCGCGCTGAGCCGAAACTCCGTATGCTATCCCGTAGATCAGCATAACAGCGGCAAAGAACAGGCTTTCATAGATCTTAGCAACAGGGACAGCCGCGGCTGCCGCAATATAGATCAGGAAGAAATACGGTGTCTTTCCTTCTGTCTGTTCGGATACCGACACAAGTATGCAGGCTGCCGTTATCACTATCCAATAGATATATGTGAACATATTTATCAGGTTTATGTTGGGAATGCTTTCAAATGCAGTCCTGCACATAAGCCAGATGAAAAGCAGCGACGACGTCATAAGGAGCACCGAACCCGTTATCCCGAACGCATTATGTTCGCCGGCTATCACACATATAAGTCCCGCTATGAATGAAAAAACCGAGAAAATGATGATCCTGTGCGCGTTCTTAAGCGTGAGATGCTCAAGAAGAAGTCCGTATGCGTGAGGATCCTCAGCTTCAGCGTCCCGCGCATACTTTGTGGTTATGACCGTTTTGAAATTTTCAAAACATCCGGTCAGGAATTTTTTTACAGTATCCAATTTGAACAGCTCCGTTCTTTTATTTTTCCTTTTTGGGTTCGATACATTCCGTATAAGGCAGCCTGACTATGCACTTTATGGGACAAACCTCTGCGCATATACCGCAGCCCTTGCATTTTGACATATCAATCTCCGCGTGATTGTCGTCTATCGTTATCGCGGATTCGGGACATTTCTTTACGCACAGTCCACATGAAACGCACCCGTTTTTGCATATCTCACGCGTCTTCTTACCGGTGTCAGGCGAATAACAGCGCACCATGTACCGCTGGCTTTCCTTCACGAGTATCACAAGCTTGTTGGGGCAAGCCTTCACGCACTTTCCGCAGGCGATGCAGTCTGTAGGGTCAACGACCGCAACTCCGTTTATTATCGAGATGCAGCCGTTCGGACAGACAGTCGCACAGTCGCCCATTCCATGACAGCCCGCCCGGCACTTTCCGGTACCGTTGTAAAAGCGCTCGACTGCCGCGCAGCTCCTCGTTCCGATATATGTGAATTTATCCCCGGTCGCCTCACAGTTTCCGTTGCAGCGGACAAACGCGACCTCGCGCCCGCCGGACTTTATTTCTACGCCGAGTATCTTTCCGACAGCGGCGGCAGTCTCCGCCCCGCCGGGCTTGCACATATCGGGCGGAGCTTCTCCTTTAGCAACTGCAGCGGCGTAACCCTCGCAGCCAGAATATCCGCAGCCCCCGCAGTTCGCGCCGGGCAGAGCTTCTGATATTTTCGTGACTGTCTCGTCCGTCTCAACATGAAAGACCTTCGACGCCGCCGTAAGCAGTATTCCGATAACAGCTCCGACGATCAGAAAAAACAGGACAGGCAAAATATAATCCAGCATTTCTTACCCCCCGAATATCCCGTCAACTATGCCGCCGAAGCCGACAAAAGACAGCGATGTTATCGACGCGGCGATAAGAGTTATCGGAGTTCCCTCAAGCGCCTTCGGAACACTGCAGCGGCTTATCCTCTCGCGTACTCCGGAGAATATCACCATGACGAGCAGAAAGCCTATACCGCCCGCAAGCGCGCTGAATATCGATTCTATGAAGTTATACCCGTTGTCGATATTGAGTATCGTCACACCGAGCACCGCGCAGTTCGTGGTTATAAGCGGAAGATACACGCCAAGCGAATTATAAAGCGGCGGGAGATGTTTTTTCAGCACCATTTCAACAGTCTGAACGAATGCAGCGATTATCAGTATGAAGCATATTGTTTTCAGATATTCCGTATGAAGCGGAACAAGCACGAAATGATATATCGGATATGTAACGGCGCTCGCTCCGATCATCACGAACGTGACCGCAAGACCCATTCCCGCGGCGCCGCTCGTTGTCTTTGAAACTCCGAGGAACGGACATATCCCGTAAAATCTTGTAAGTATGAAATTCTCGGTAAGTATTCCCGTGAAGAGGATCACCATAAGGTTCTTTACAAGCTCCATTATGCGGTTTCCTCCTCTCCGGTCCCGCCGGCATACGATTTGCACGCGGCACGCGACGGACAGTTCTCACAGCCTATCTTCTTCGGCTTCTTCTTTGTGATCACACCAAGTATTGCAATGATACAGCCGAGCGTGAAAAATCCGCCCGCCGGAAGAATAAATATCGTCATTGGCTCTATAAAATCCGGCATTATCTCAAATCCGAATATCTTTCCGGTCCCCATAAGCTCGCGTACCGAGCCGACAACTATAAGCGACATGGTAAATCCGAGCCCCATTCCAAGGCCGTCGAGTATTGACGGGATCACCTTGTTCTTGCAGGCGAACATCTCCGCACGCCCGAGGATTATGCAGTTCACGGTGATAAGACTCAGGAACACGCCGAGAGCTTCCGATAATTCCGGCAGGAATGAATCCAGCATTATGCTGACGAAAGTCACAAATCCGGCTATTATGACGATAAAACAAGGCAGTCTCACCGTATCTGGGATAAAGCGTCTCAGCAGCGATATCACAAGGTTCGAGCATACAAGCACGAACGTCGTTGCAAGTCCCATTCCGAGACCGTTCTGCGCCATTGTTGTGACCGCGAGCGTGGGACACATCCCGAGCAGCATCACAAGACTGGGGTTCTCTTTCAGCAGACCCTTTGTGAATTCCTTCATACAGCTCATCTGCCCGCCCCCATTTCTTTATATATCTTCTTTGCGGTATTTACGGCGTTCGCAACGCCCTTTGAGGAATATGTCGCGCCGGTGACAGCCTCGACTTCATATACCGCAGACGGAGTTTTCTTCACTATCGCCGCGTCTTCCGCAAATCCGACGAACTTCGAGAGAAACGCGTCGTCATTCACGTTTGTTCCGAGCCCCGGAGTATCCGTTATAGAAACGACCGATATTCCCTTTATGCTTCCGTCCGTATTCATTGCAATAAGCAGATCAAGTCCGCCCTTGCTGTAGCCGTCGGCAATTATCTCAAAAGCGAGACCGCCGTTGTCACCAACTATCAGCCGGCTGACATCATCGGGCTTTTCCGAAGCATATCCGGCTTCGACCCAGTCGGTGACTATCGAATATTTTCCGTCGCCCATAAGCTCGGTGCATTTTTTTTCAAGCTTTTCGGTGAGTATCCCCGACGTATCTTTGTATGTCAGGTTGTGAGCAACGATAAGCAGCAGCGATACCGCTGTTGTCACAGCGGAAAGCACTATCGCAGGACGCAGATTCATTTCGCCGCCTCCTTGCTGCTCTTTTTCTTTGTGCCGAGCGGAGTCGGGCGCACATACCTGTCTATCAGCGGGACAAGTATGTTCATTATAAGTATCGAGAATGACACGCCCTCGGGATAAATTCCGAAAAAGCGTATCATGGAAGTTATCAGTCCGCAGCCTATCGCAAATATCACCTTTCCCGCGCGGGTTATCGGAGTGGTCGCATAGTCAGTTGCCATAAAGAACGCGCCGAGAATAAGTCCGCCGGACATGAGCTGCATAGGTACGTCATGACCGCCTATAAATGCGCAGAGAGCCACGGTTCCGATAAAGCATACCGGGGTAAGCGGTTCGATTATCCCGCGTATTATGAGATAGATCCCGCCGAGCAGAAGTGCAGCGATGCAGACCTCGCCTATACATCCTGCGCGGTTTCCGAGGAACATATCGAGATACGACGGCATGACTTCCGGAGAAGCAAGCGGAGTTGCGGAGGATATCGCATCAGCGGCGCTTTTTCCGTAAGGAAAAGGCACTGTCCACGATGTCATGTATTTTCCGAATGAGAGCATAAGTATTATCCTCGCGGTGATAGCGGGATTTGCGAAGTTCTGGCCAATGCCGCCGAAGAACTGTTTTACAACTACAATTGCCGCGAAACAGCCAATTGCCGCCATATATATCGGAAGCGACGGCGGGAGATTCATGCCGAGCAGGACTCCCGTAACGACTGCGGACAAGTCGGAGACAGTCTGCGGACGCTTTGTGATAACATTGAAAAGAGCCTCAAAAATCACGCAGAACGTGGCGCAGAGCACAACAATAACAAGCGCTCTCAGCCCGAATATGTATGTTCCCGCCGCTACCGAGGGAAAAAGGGCTATAAGCACATTCAGCATTATTTTCTGAGTCGATGCCTTCGCCCGTATATGAGGTGAAGGTTCTATAAGAAGTTCCGGCATTATAAGTCGCCTTTCACATTAATTTCATTAATTTGCAGTTTACGATACCGGCTTTCCAGAAATCTGCGACCGGTAAATTTTTCACCTGACAGACTATGCTTGAATCCATAGCTCCGTGACCGACGATCAGCACGTCCTTGCCCTCTTTTACGAGAGGATACGCCGTTTTTTCAAGAAAATCCCCTGTTCTCGCAAAAAGCTCGCTGAAAGGCTCGGAGCCTCCGATCGAACCGGTATATTTTTCCGGTGAGATGAAGATCACGTTTATCGGGCTGTCCGGCATTGGGCCGTCGGGATGATCGAAGCTGTAATCCATTCCCTCATATTCCCCGAAGCTCATCTCTATAAGCCGTTCGTCCGGGATTATCGGGACATTTCTGCCTGCAAGAAGTATCTCGGCAGTTTCTTTTGCACGTATCAGCGGCGAGCAGTAGCAGATATCAAAGTGAACGTTCTTGTACTCTTCCGCAGCTTTTCTCGCAAGCTCACGGCCGGCATCATTCAGCGGAACATCGGTGCGTCCCTGTAGTTTAAAGCGCACATTCCAGTCGGTCGTGCCATGTCTCATTATGTACAGCATTACTTATCTCCGTATTTTTTACGCGAAGCAATTCGCTTTTGCTTCTTTTCGCGTCCGAAAAGAAGCGGGTGCAGGGCAGAGCCCTACTCTCAAGCGTAAGCGTTCTCTGTTTATTTTTTCTGTTTGTTTTCACGCAGGAACAGCTTTGCGAGCTGATTCTTTTCCGAAATGTTTCTTTTGGCAGGACACACATACGAACAGGCTCCGCAGTTCATGCAAAGCTCAACATGAAGCTGTTTAAGCCACTCTATATCCTTCTTATCGAACGCGTGTTCTATGTCTGTCGGGACAAGTCCCATTGAGCACGCACTCACGCATCTTCCGCATCTTATGCACGCGGTCTGTACGTTTTCTTTCGTTTCCGCAAAAAGCAGAAGCGCATTCGTATATTTCATTATCGGCGTGTCGGGATCATAAAACGTCTGTCCCATCATAGGTCCGCCCATATATGCCCTGTCCGGCAGTACACGAACATCAGCGGCTGCGACCACATCGCTTGCCCGTGTTCCGATCGGAACTATGATATTCCTGGGCTTGTTCACGATGCTTCCGTCAACGGTTATCCTGCGCTTTATGAGCGGAATGCCCGTTCTTGCATATTCACCGATAAACGCTATCGTCGAGCAGTTCAGCACAAGACAGCCTACCGATACCGGGAACTGCCCCTTGCCGATCGTTCTCCCGGTGATATTATATACAAGCACCTTTTCCGCGCCCTGAGGATATCTCGGCGGAAGCGCACTCACCGTGATATTGTCATATCTTTCCGCAAGCTTAGTCATATTCATTACAGCTTCCGGTTTGTCTGATTCTATGCCTATCACGGCTTTTGGGATATTCAAATGCTTCATTATCAGAAGCATTCCCTCGATAACGCGATCTCCGTCCTCGATGAATGTGCGGTAGTCGGAAGTTATGTACGGTTCGCACTCCGCACCGTTTACGATAAGAGTATCCACTTCGTTTATCTTCAGATCGTATGACAGCTTGATATGTGTCGGAAATCCCGCACCTCCGAGACCCACCAGTCCGCTTTTCTTAACAGCAGCGATAAGGTCTTCCCTGCTGTTTATCACGGGCGGAGCTATATCCTCGCTCATCACCTGATTGGGGACTGTCTCAATTATAAGCGCCTCATGTATCTTTCCGAAGATATTTATTATCTCGGTCTTTCCGGTGACTTTTCCGGTAACGCTCGAATATATCGGTGCGGACATTACCGCGTCGCTGTCGCCGATAAGCTGTCCTGTTTTTACATCATCGCCGACCTGTACCACAGGCTTGCATGGAACTCCGCCATGCTGAGACATGCTTATAATCACCTTCGGCGGGAGCCTCAGCTCAGTGGATCGCGACTCCGCCGCACGATTGAAATGCGGCAGCTTTATCGAATTGAGTCTCATTCGTCAGATCCTCCCGAAATATCATCAAGAATACCAACAAGTCTTCCTGACGGCGACTCAAAATAAGAATTGCTTACAGTATATATCTTTCCCGACTTCACAGCTTCAAGCGAGCCAAGAACGCTGTCGGCAAAAAGGTCTTTAGACGAGACATCGCCGCTTATTATCACAGTATCCGGCTGCTCGTCGGCAAGCAGAGCCTTGTCAAAATCATAGCCGGAAGCTTCCGCTGCAAGATTGGTGCCGTAGAGCGAGAGCACAGAGCTCTCGAACGTATCTCCGCCCGCTATCGCAAGCCCCTCGGTCACATATACGAACTTTCCGAATGAGATCTCTGCGCTTCCAAGCTTGTTTTTCACGGCAGTATAAGCGTTGCTGCCATTTGTTCCGCCGGTGAAAAGTCCTTCAAATATTATCCCGAGCGCTTCATAAATTCTGCCGTATTCTTCCAGAGAGCGCGGCGCGGAAATATACACTACCTTTATGCCGCAGTCACCCAGCTCAACAACGTCTCTGTTCGCTATCGAAGTAGCCGTTATCACAAGATCGGGCGCAGCTTCTTTAATGGCAGCGATATCCGGCGCAGAGGGCTTTCCGAAGTCTTTAAGCGATGCGGCATTTTCCGGATATTCACAGTATCTTCCTCTTCCGGTGAGTTTATCTCCGTAGCCGAGCTCATATATCATCTCGGTAAGTCCGCTTGAAAGACAGATCACCTTTGAAGGCGCCTTCTCTACCTCGGTACCGTTTATCGTAACGGGATAAGGCGAAGGCTCCGAACGGTCGTCCCCTATCGGGATCAGCTCACCCGATATTGTAAAAGGTTCGCCCTGTTCATTTGTCTGTGCGGTATGCTTCAATGACGAGTCTGTGTTCTCCGGCGGTTTCGGATCATCAAAATAATCACAGCCGGATAACAGCAGAACTGCGCACACTATTGATGCAAAAAACGATTTGCTGAAAATCTTTCTCTTGTTCTTCATATTATATCCTTTTAGGAATTTTCATTCGTTATCAAGCCTGTCAGATAACAATATATAGTATATTATACCGCATTTTTATCTAAATATCAATAGTTTTGCTTAATTTTATAGCTTTTTGACTAAACTTTTTTTGATTCAGGAAGTCGGTCTTCCTTTTTAGAAAATTCATCTTTCAGTTTGTCAATGGCGTGCTTCTCTATCCTCGAAACATACGAGCGTGATATTCCGAGAAGAGCGGCTACTTCACGCTGAGTGAGCGGTCTGGATGCCTTTCCGTTTACCGACAGTCCGTATCGCTTCACGATTATATCTTTTTCGCGTTCATCGAGAGTGCTGTTCACAAAGCGGTAGAGCTTCTGCATATCTATTTTCAGATCGACTTCTTCGTCGATGTTCGAACCGTCGCTGAAAATATCGGCAAGTGTTATTTCATTCCCGTTTTTGTCGGTATCTATCGGGTCGTTCATATATACCTCGGTGCTGCGGTATTTGTTTTTCCGGAAGTACATTTTTATCTGGTTCTGTATGCACGTGCTCGCGTATGTAGAAAAACTGATATCTTTAGACGGGTCGAAAGTCTCGGCAGCGCGTATCAGTCCGATAGTTCCTATTGATATCAGATCCTCGGTATCTCTCGCCTCGCTGTAATGCTTATTCACTATAAATGCGACAAGCCGGAGATTGTGCTCTATGAGCTTGTTTCGGGCATCAGGATCACCGTCTGCCGCAAGGGCAGTCAGTTTTTCTTCCTCTTTTTTTGAAAGCTGTCTGGGATAGCTGCCGCCGTCGAGATGCAGCGCGAAGATAAAAAGACTCCTGAGCGCAGTTTCAAGCAGTTCGCTGAACATATAAAATCACTCTCCGTATTCATAGAATACTACATTCTATGAAACCGGGCTTGAACAGTTTACAAAATTTTCGACAATAGATTGAATATTATCCCTGAATGTGATACAATTAAGTAAATCATAATTTGCAGGTTTTTCTGGGGGGCTTTCCGGTCGCCCCCCAGACCCCCTTCGGGTTGCCCGCCGAAAACAGGTGGGGTGTGGGGAGCTCTGCTCCCCACATAGAAAAATAAAATAGCCCCCTCCCTTTAGGGAGGGGGTTGGGGGTGGGTCCGCTAAATTATGATTTATATAAACAAAGAAAGGTTTAACCATGAACTCAGAAAAAGTTCGCATCAATATCTGGCTCACGCAGATATTCGGAACAGCAAATCCTAAGATACATAAGATCATCGCACACTATGGTTCTGCTGAAAAAGCATTCAGCTCCATTACTTCCGGCGATCTGTCTCAGCTCGAAAAGAACGAAGCCGAGCGCCTCGGCTATGTATCTCCGGATAAGATAGACAACATACTCGAATACTGCGAAAAGAACAATGTTTCATGCTGCTGCCTCGGTGACAGCGATTACCCGAATCTCCTCTCAGAGATATACGATCCGCCGGTCGTGTTCTTCTACCGCGGCGATCTTTCATGCCTTGACGCGCTGTGCCTGACATTTGTCGGAACCCGCGAGCCATCACAATACATCATAAAGCTTTGCTCGCGCATAACCCGCGATATCGGAAAGCTCAGAGTCACTCTTGTAAGCGGAATGGCGCACGGCGTTGATGAATGTGTTCACACATCATGTGTTGTGAATAAGTATAAGACGGTCGGCGTTCTTGCCTGTGGGATAGATGTTGATTATCCCTACGGAAGCGGGCAGCTCCGCGAGAAGATGTTATATTACGGCGGTGCATATATGACCGAGTATCTTCCGAGCGTGAAGCCTGCGCCGGAATACTTCGATCCCCGCAACCGCATAATGGCGGGACTTTCCCGCGGGACTGCCGTATTTCAGGCGGGCGATAAAAGCGGTTCGCTCATAACTGCTAAATACGCTCTCGACGAGAACAGAGATGTTTTCTGTGTTCCGCCGCCGGACGTTTTCGACCCGCAGTATATCGGTGTTATCGAGCTTCTGAGAGACGGAGCGATACCGGTATTTAATCACAACGATATACTCAAAGAGTATATCGGGCTTTATCTGTGAGTTCACCCACCCCCAACCCCCGCCCTCAAGGGCGGGGGCTATTTTTTGTTTCTATGTGGGGAGCAAAGCTCCCCACACCCCTCCTGTTTTTGAAAGTCCCACACACCATTTTTTGTTAAAAAACAAAACCGCCTTGACGGGTAATTCCCGCCGGGCGATCTTGTTTTATTTATTCAATTTTTAATAGCCTTACGTTAAACCGTTCCGGTCTGCGAATGTCGTGAATAAATGTCTTGGGGTATTTTACTTAATAAGACCGGAAGCCTTATATGTCGTATGCAGGAACTCGTGAGCCTTGTGGCTGCCGGGCTTTTCAAGATACTCATAAACAGACTTGATATCATCTGTCTCATGAGACTTTCTGATCTTGTTCTTAGAATCAAGATTGTAGAGTGCCTTTGCACGCTCAGCACGGATATCGGTGAAGTTGCGTACATCCGCGGGAACGATCACCTGACCGCCGCCGTTTACGCAGCCGCCGGGGCATGCCATGATCTCGATGAACTGAACATCGATCTCGCCGCTCTTGACCTTTTCAAGAAGCTCTCTTGCGTTAGCAAGTCCGGAAGCAACTGCTACCTTAACGGTAACTCCGCCCGCTGTGTATTCAGCAAGCTTGATGCCCTTTACGCCTCTAACTTCTGTGAACTCTACAGGGCTGTCGTTGTTCTCGCCTGTGAGCTTCCATACAGCTGTTCTGAGAGCAGCTTCCATAACGCCGCCGGTAGCGCCGAAGATAACGGCTGCACCGGAACCGCTTCCCATAGGAACCTCGAACTCAGCGTCCTTGAGCTCATTGAAGCGGATACCCGCACGGTTTATCATCTTTACGAGCTCTCTTGTTGTGATAACTATATCAACATCGGGAACACCCGCAGCGTTCTGATCGTTTCTTCCGATCTCGAACTTCTTAGCTGTACACGGCATTACCGATACAACAACGATGTTCTTCGGATCGATCTTGTTCTGCTCTGCCCAGTATGTCTTTATCATAGCGCCGGACATCTGCTGAGGAGATTTGCAGGACGAGAGGTTCGGGAGCATCTCGGGATAATAAGCCTCGCAGTATCTGATCCAACCGGGCGAGCAGGATGTGATCATCGGGAGAACGCCCTTGTTCTGGATCCTTTCGAGGAGCTCGTTGGACTCTTCGAGGATAGTGAGGTCAGCACCGAAATCGGTGTCAAATACATGGTCGAAGCCGAGCATCTTGAGAGAAGCTGCAAGCTTGCCCTGTACGTCTGTTCCCATAGGATAGCCGAATGCTTCGCCAAGAGAAGCACGAACTGCTGGAGCCGCCTGAACGATAACTGTCTTCTCGGGATCATTGAGAGCTGCCCATACCTTATCGGTATCGTCCTTCTCGGAGAGAGCGCCTGTCGGGCATACTGCGATACACTGACCGCAGGATACGCATGCTGTCTCGGCGAGATCCATTTCGAACGCACAGCCGATAGAGGTCTTGAAGCCTCTGTTGTTAGCGCCGATAACGCCTATTCCCTGAGTTACACCGCAGGCTGCAACGCATCTGCGGCAGTTGATGCACTTATTGTTGTCGCGATACATATGAGCCGCGCTGTCGTCGATCTCATAGTGATTTCTCTCGCCTTCGAACAGGAGCTCATCATCAACGCCGAGCTCGCGGCAGAGAGCCTGAAGCTCACAGTGACCGCTTCTCGCGCAGGAGAGGCACTTTCTGTCGTGATTGGAGAGAAGGAGCTGGAGTGTCATTCTTCTGCTCTCGAGGACTGCGGGAGAATGTGTGAGGATATTCTTGCCCTCATCAAACTTCGATATAGGATAAACGCAGGCAGCAACAAGGCTTCTTGCGCCGGTCATCTCAACAACGCAGATACGGCAGGCGCCGATCTCGTTTACGTCCTTGAGCCAGCAAAGTGTGGGTATTCTGACGCCGTTATCTCTACAGGCTTTAAGAATAGTAGTACCTTCTTCAACGGAAACGTCAACACCGTTAATTTTTATATTAACCATTATATTACTGTTCCTTTCCTGATTATTTCTTGCTTATAGCCTTGAACTTACACTGTGCCATACAAGCGCCGCACTTTACGCACTTAGCAGTGTCGATCTCAAGCGACGGGAGCTTGTGTCCTTCCGCAACGTAATCGGTCTTGGTGATAGCGTTTGCGGGACACTGTTTTGCGCACATTCCGCAGCCGATACATTTTTCCTTGTCGATAGAGAAGGAAAGGAGATCTCTACATACGCCTGCGGGACAGGTCTTGTCCTTGATATGAGCGATGTACTCATCCTTGAAATAGCGGAGAGTGGAAAGTACAGGGTTCGGAGCAGTCTGACCGAGACCGCAGAGGGAGTTGTTCTTGATGTAGTAGCAGAGCTTCTCCATCTTGTCGAGGTCTTCCATTGTAGCCTGACCCTTTGTGATCTTGTCGAGCATCTCATAAAGACGCTTTGTACCGATACGGCAGGGTGTGCACTTACCGCAGGACTCATCTACCGTGAATTCGAGGAAGAACTTCGCGATATCGACCATGCAGTTGTCCTCGTCCATAACGATAAGTCCGCCGGAGCCCATCATCGAGCCGATAGCGATGAGGTTATCGTAATCGATCGGAACATCGAGGTGCTCTGCAGGGATGCATCCGCCGGAAGGACCGCCGGTCTGCGCAGCCTTGAACTTCTTGCCGTTCGGGATGCCGCCGCCTATCTCGAATACGATCTCGCGCAGCGTTGTTCCCATAGGGATCTCAACAAGTCCGGTATTGTGGATCTTTCCGCCGAGTGCGAATACCTTTGTACCCTTGGACTTTTCGGTTCCCATTGAAGCGAACCAGTCAGCGCCCTTAAGTATGATCTGCGGGATATTTGCGTATGTTTCAACGTTGTTCAGAACTGTAGGCTTCTGGAACAGACCCTTTTCTGCCGGGAACGGAGGACGGGGTCTGGGCTCGCCTCTCTTGCCCTCGATAGAGGTCATAAGAGCTGTTTCCTCGCCGCATACGAACGCGCCTGCGCCGAGACGGATGTCGAGATTGAAATCAAAGTCGGAACCGAAGATCTTCTTTCCGAGGAATCCTCTTTCTCTTGCCTGGTCGATAGCTACCTGGAGTCTGTGAACTGCGATAGGATATTCGGCTCTTACATAAACATAACCCTGAGTAGCACCGATAGCATATCCTGCAATGGACATAGCTTCGATTATAGCATGAGGGTCGCCTTCAAGCACGGAACGGTCCATGAATGCGCCCGGGTCACCTTCGTCGGCGTTGCAGCATACATACTTCTGATCTGCGTCTTTTACGAGATCCTTAGCGAGCTGCCACTTTCTGCCGGTCGGGAATCCCGCGCCGCCTCTTCCTCTGAGTCCCGAAGCAAGTACAACATCAATTACCTGCTGAGGAGTCATTTCCTTGAGGACCTTCTGAATAGCCTTGTAGCCGTCCTTCTCAAGATAATCGTCGATATTCTCGGGGTTGATTACACCGCAGTTGCGAAGTGCAACACGGTTCTGCTTTTTATAGAAATTGGTCTCATTGTAAGCAATGATGCCGTCAGGAGTCTTTGTCTCCTCATAAACATATTCTTCAACGATGCGGTCGTTTACGAGATGTTCTTCAACTATTTTCTCGATGTGCTCTTCGCTCATCATAGAATAGAAAGTACCCTCGGGATATACTATCATTATAGGGCCGAGAGCACACAGACCGAAGCAGCCTGTTCTGACTACTTTTACATGGTCGGCAATACCTTTTTTCTTGATCTCTTCTTCAAGCTTGTCGGCAATCTTCATACTTCCGGAAGAGGTACAGCCGGTACCGCCGCAAATTAAAACCTTACGCTCCATATTTGAATTTTCCTTTCAATTTTTTGCTGTAATAATTATTTGCGATCAATCCGCATATTTATCGAGAATGCCTTTGAGCTGGTCATTTGTCAGCTTTCCGTAAACATCGTCATTTACGGTCATTACAGGTGCAAGTCCGCACGCACCTATGCAGCGACAGGCATCGAGCGAAAACTTTCCGTCGGGTGTACACTGACCCTCTTCTATGCCGAGAATCTTCTTGAGCTCTTCGAATACATCGCCGGAGCCCTTTACATAGCACGCTGTACCAAGACATACGGATATTCTGTACTTACCCTTCGGATACAGCGAGAACTGTGCATAGAATGTAGAAACACCATACACCTTTTCAAGCGGGATACCGGTTTCCTGAGAAATGATCTCCTGTACTTCGATAGGGAGATAACCGTAAATTTCCTGCGCCTTCTGAAGGATAGGCATAAGCGCACCTGCCTGTCCCTTGTGCTCATTGATCATACTGCGAAGCGCCTTTTCCTGCTCGGCAGTACCATTAAAAGCAACC
>CAMVEM010000061.1 GCA_947166515.1 uncultured Clostridia bacterium
CCGGCGGCGGAAAGCAGAGCCTTATCAGCGTAAACCTCCAGAAGCTCGACCAGCTCCACGATATCGTCGGTGAGATCATAACCACCGAGTCAATGGTAATTTCAAATCCTGAGCTCGAAGGCCTGCGCCTTGAGAGCTTCACGAAGTCGGCGCGAGAACTCCGCAAGCTCACCGCTGATCTTCAGGATACAGTTATGTCGATCAGAATGGTTCCGCTGACCGGACCTTTCCAGAAGATGAACCGTATCGTAAGAGACATGAAGGTCAAGCTCAACAAAGATGTAGAGCTCGTTATTGAGGGTGATACGACCGAAGTTGATAAGTCGATCGTCGATAACCTCAACGACCCGCTGATGCACCTTGTAAGAAACGCAGTCGATCACGGAATAGAAGATAACGTAGAAGACCGTCTCGCATTGGGCAAGCCTGCAAAGGGCACCGTAAAGCTCTCCGCAATGAGCAGCTCCGGTGAAGTTGTAATCACAATTTCCGATGACGGACAGGGAATAGATACCGAAAAGGTAATAGCCAAGGCTGAACGCAACGGCCTTCTCACAAAGCCGCTTGCCGAATACAGCGAGCGTGAGATACAGAATATGATCCTGCTCCCCGGATTCTCCACTAACGAAGTTGTTACTGAATATTCCGGAAGAGGCGTCGGAATGGACGTCGTAAAGTCGAACCTAAGCAAGATGGGCGGTTCGCTTACGGTTGAGTCGAAGAAGGGCGAGGGAACCTCGTTCATTATCAAGATACCGCTCACACTTGCTATCGTTGACGGTATGGAAATTATGGTCGGCGATGCGGAATTCACTGTTCCGATCTCGGTAATAAAAGAAAGTTTCATCGTAAAGCACGACCAGATCATCAACGACACAAGACGCGGCGAGATGATAATGATAAGAGGCGTGTGCTATCCGATGCTCAGACTCAACGAAAAGTTCGGTCTGCCTTCTGATGTAAACGACATTGAGGACGGTATAGTCCTTCTGATAGAATCCGAGAACAGAGGCGTGTGCCTGTTCGCCGACAAGCTTATCGGCGAGCAGCAGGTAGTCGTAAAGCCTTTCCCGAAGTATCTTTCGCAGTATGACATCAAGGGTCAGGGACTTTCAGGCTGTACGATAATGGGCGACGGAAGCATATCGCTCATCATTGATGTCAATACGCTTATCGGATCACGCTGAGGAGGGCATTACTGATGGATATAAAAGAATTGTTTGCCAAGCAGGAAGAGATGCAGAGAAAGAATCTCAATGCGAAGGCTGAAAAAGAAAGCGAGATAACGAAGGTAATGACCTTCTACATCGGCGATCAGGTCTATGGAATCGAGATCCCCTCGGTCATAGAGATCATCGGTGTTCCGCATATTACGGTCGTTCCGGGCATACCCTATTACATAAAGGGAATAATCAATGTACGAAGCAAGGTAGTTCCGGTAATAGACATGAGAAGCCGCTTCGGCAAGGAAGAAAAGGAATACAACGAGCGCACCAACACAATAATGATAGAAGAGGGCGGAGTATCCGTCGGAGTCATTGTTGATGAGGTAATCGGCGTTATCCCGGTATATCAGAAATATATCGCGAACTCTCCGGACCGTATCGGCGTAAATGACAACAAGTTCATCAAGTATCTGCTTGAGATGCAGGACGGTATCAAGCTCGTCCTTGATGTTGCCAAACTCATTTATGACGGAGATATGTATATCCCCGAGGAATAAATCAGACAGGTTTCTCCCCGCCAATGACGGGGAGAAATGTATAACAGATAATCGAAAGGAAAACGGCCATGACCGGCCGTATCGTCGGAAAAATGCAGATCAAGATTAAAGATGACGAATTCAACCGACTTGTCACATTCGTACATGACAACTACGGAATAGACCTTCGCCAGAAACGCATACTTATTGAAGGCCGACTCAGCAATGAGCTCGTAAAAAGAGGATTCAGCGATTACAGCAGCTTCCTCGATATGGTGTTTGCGGACAAGAGCGGAACCGAGGTAGTCAATCTTCTGAACAAGCTAACAACGAACCATACATATTTCAGGCGTGAACCGGAGCATTATCAGTTCATGAGTGAAGTGTTCCTTCCCGAGATGAAGCAGAAGGCGGCGTCCTCCAAGACTATCTATATCTGGAGCGCGGCCTGCTCAAGCGGCGAGGAGCCCTACACCAACGAGATAGAGATGATGGAATTCTTCGGTCCTGATGCCATGAACTGGGATACAAAGATACTTGCGACCGATATCTCCCGCAAAGTGCTCGCAAAGGCACAGCAGGGCGTATATCATGCCGAGAGCATGAAAAATCTCGATCCCAAGGTCGTTAAGAAGTATTTCATCCCTATGGAAAATGACTGTTACAGAGTGTCAGACGAGCTTAAAAAGCGCGTGGTATTCAAGGTGTTCAATCTTATGGATCCCATACCCTATAAAAAGCACCCGTTTGATCTGATCTTCTGCCGCAATGTCATGATTTATTTTGACGCGGAGACAAAGAACGCTCTCGTTAATAGATTCTATGACGTGCTCGCTCCGGGAGGATACCTGTTCATAGGTCATGCCGAGAGTATCCCGAGAGAAGCGACGAACTTTGAATATATAAAGCCGGCAATATACAGGAAACCTTTGAAATGATAAGCCGGAAGTGCAGAACGTGAATATGCTTATCACGAAGAAAGGAGTGAGATCATAATGGCAATAAGAGTTCTCACTGTAGATGATTCCATTCTTTTCAGGACGATCATCAAGAACGAATTTGCTAAGATAGATGATATCACCATAATAGATACGGCTGCCAATGCAACGGAAGCCGAAGAAAAAATAATGCGTCTCAAGCCCGACGTTGTTACCATGGACGTTGAGATGCCAGGAATGAATGGTATCGACTTCATAAAGTCGTTTCTTCCGAAAAAAAGAGTTCCGTTCATCGTAATAACATCTTCGCCTACAAGAGCGTTTGACGCTATAAGCGCAGGAGCGGTGGAGTTCATGAAGAAGCCGCTCGTTCAGAACAGCGCGGATATGTCGGCGTTCTGCCAGAAGCTCGCGGCTGTAATGAAATATGCAGCCAAGGCTCAGGTCAAGGCTCCCGCTATGGTTAGCACGATCAGGACTGCTGCGGCTCCTCAGCCTGTACTGACGCTCGGAAATTCACGCCCGAATGCGATAATAGCGCTCGGAGCGAGCACCGGCGGAACAGACGCGCTTATCGAAGTTGTTAAGAGACTTCCGAAGAATTCGCCTCCGGTAGTTATTGTACAGCATATGCCGGCGGGATTTACAAAGATGTATGCAGAGCGTCTTGACAGGATATGCCAGATGAGCTGTAAGGAAGCCGAGGACGGCGACAGGCTCCGCCCCGGTCTTATCATAGTCGGCGCGGGTGAATATCATCTGAGACTTGAAAAAGACGCAAGAGGATATTTCGTATCAAGCAAGAAAGGCGAAAAGGTCTCCGGACACTGCCCGTCGGTAGATGTACTGTTCGAGAGCGTTGCCGAAGTTGCCGGACCTCATGCGGTCGGCGCAATACTCACCGGTATGGGTGCGGACGGTGCAGAGGGACTGCTCAAGATGAGAAAGTCCGGAGCATACACTATCGGTCAGAACGAAGCGACCTGCGTTGTTTACGGAATGCCCGGTGTCGCATTCAAGATCGGCGCGGTAATGAAGCAGCTTCCGCTTGACAAGATTGCAGAAGAGATAATCTCAAAGGTGAAATGATGTCCGGAGAAACCAAAAAAGCGGCATCGTTCATACAGTTCATAAAGTTTGGACTGGTTGGAGTTTCAAATACGCTGATAAACTATATAGTTTATCTGATATTCTTCTCGCTCGGCGTACCATATCTGATTGCTAACGCTATCGGCTTCATCGTGAGCGTGCTGAATGCATACTTCTGGGGAAGCCGGTTCGTTTTCAAGGAGGACGAGACCAAGGAAAAACGCGTATGGTGGAAGGTGCTGCTCAAAACTTATGCATCATACCTGTTCGGATTTTTCCTTAATACGTTCCTGCTGTGGGTGTGGGTCGATGTCGTGCAGGTCGGACAGTATTTCGTATTTGTCGGCGATATATTCAACTGGTTCCTCTCAATATTCGGAGGAGCTCCTAAAACCTATGATGTTCCTACCCTTTCGGGAATAGTAGGTCCGATAATAAATATATTTGTGGTAGTTCCCATAAACTTCGTCATTAACAAGTTCTGGGCGTACAGACAGAAAAATATTTCTCCGGACGCTAAAGTTCCGGAAAAAAATGACGATATTACAGATGAAGAAGACTCGTAAAATGCCGCACAGGCATAACGGTTTGGATAGAGTTTACAGCGAAAGGAGCTGATCTTTATGTTAAGCGTAGGAAGAGTAATGGAGCAGTCTGCTATGACTAACGCTACTGCGCCCAAGGCAAGCGAACAGGTCTCCGAAAAGAAGGATACCACTTTAGCGGCGGACAGTACGGACAAGTTCGTGAGATCGGGCGTGTCGTTTACTCCCGCATACACAAAGGCTACCGTTACAGACAACAGAAGCGGTACCGCGAACAGCAGCACTATGCCCGACAGCAACCATGAAGTGCGCGAATCCGAAAAGAAGCAGGCGGAAGAAGCAGATCAGCAGAAAACCAAGGTCAACGAGAATCACGTTCCGCAGTTCAAGAGCGTCACCGAGGCGAAGAACGAGCTGATGAAGGATATGGTAAAGCAGATGCTTTCCGGACAGTTCGATGAATCGCGCAAGACCGGCGCTATGAAGGAGCTTGAGGAGATAATCAGCTCGTTCAATGACGAGGAAGAGCACGGTGAGGAATACTGGGGCGCGGAGCAGACCGCGAACCGTATCCTTGATTTCGCGAAGGCGCTCGCGGGTGACGATGACGAATCGTTCGACACGCTGAAAAACGCGTTCGAGTCCGCGTTCGGTGAGAGCGAGAAGCTTTTCGGCGGAAAGGGCGGACTTCCCGAGGTGAGCTATGAGACATACGACAGGGTGCAGAAGGGCTTTGAAGACTGGTCGAAGGAGATAGCCGAAAACCGTGAGGCTGCTCAGACACAGCAGCAGACCACCTCCGCCGAGCAGGTCGAGACAGTCGCGACACAGGCACAGAGTATGTGATATTTCTTTGACAGCAAAAATGTACTTTTCTCCGCTTCGGAGAAAAGTACATTATTTTTTATGTCCGCTTCTTTTACGGTTTATAATTGCCGACAGTCCGAATGCCGCGAGAAGCATTATAACAGCGAGCGGAATGCCGACGTGGAAAAGTCCGAAACCGGAACCTGCGCCCGCGCCGCCGTATTCGTAATAGTCTCTCGGGTTCATCATTCTGTACGCGTTCCCGTATATCCGGGGATCTACAAAAAGCAGAAACTGAAATATCCCATACGCGATCACTGCCGTCCTGCGCTTGATGCGGCAGTGCTCTTCGTCCGGGGACTGCATCAGCGCAGTGCTTACGGCAAGGCATATCAGAAAACAGATAAGAATAACGGGAACGCTCCCGCAGGCATAGGCGTATATCGTGAACACAGCGGGGGAGAGTCCTGCGATCATGCCCGCGGTGATCGTAAAGAATGTCATAATTACTTCTTCTCTTTTCTTCCCTGGCCTCATGCGAAGCGGGTTTATCACAGACGGTACTGTACGGAGATGCGCTTTTCGGGGTCGGGATCGAACGTGTAGAGCACGATCAGAAATATCCACTCGAGCGGCTTCATCAGCACATAAACTATATCCGCGCGCAGGGGTGTAGTTATGATCTTCGATAGCGGGTAGCCGTGCGTGTCATAGAAATTTCTCACCTTTTTGTGGAACTTAGGTGTGCGCTCATGAATGAGGTCTTCAAACGCGTTTGCGACGCAGAGCTGACGGTTTACGACAATGACCGCGCCGTGACGTTTTCCGAACCGCAGCGGTTTTACCACCTTTTTATGTCCGCCCGCCGCGACAGTGCAGAGGTAGTGTCCCTCGTATTCGAGCGGGGGAGGGGGTATCTGCTGTGAGAACGTCCAGTCGGCGGTATCGGTGAACGCCTTTATCGCGCCGTCCGCGCCCTGACCGAAAAGTATCATCAGTATCTCAAGTGCCGCCGCGGCGACAAACACCATAGCGAACATGAACAGCCGCATATTGGCGGTCTTTTCGAGCAGCGTGTACGCCTTTATCTGCCACGGCTTTGTGAGACGTTCCCGACGCTTTGATATCAGCGCGGTCTGCTCCTTTACCTGTGTGTGTATCGTCTGCACCGAGATCAGCAGTATGTTCAGGTGATAAACATACAGCATATACTCAATGTCTCTGACATTTTCTGAGATCTGTACGGCGTAAATTATCTGTATCACGTTCCCGATGATTATAAGCGCGGTCAGTATCGCGGACACGAGCGGCGGTATCTTTTTTGCGGGAATAAACGTTATTGTCATTATCGCGCCGAGAGCGAGCAGAACAGGTATCGCGATGCTCGGCAGATATTCCGACGATATGCTGTAGTGTTTTTGTATCGCGTAGATGCGCTCGTTCCAGTCTCCCGCAGTGTCAAATGTGAAACCGAACAGCAGATAGTACATCACTCCGCCAACGATGAGCGTCAGCATTGATATTACTTTCGGCTTTATCTTTTTGCGGAAGAAAAGGTTGCATATATTGATCGTTGTAAGCGCAATCGGCGCGCCGAAACAAAGCAGTATAAACGGCACAAATTCAATTATTTCCACCGGGCATCACCTTTTTGTTGTCGAGAGTGAAGCCGTCCTCGAAGCTGCCGGTCAGAGAAGTCCGGTATATCATACCGTATGACGGAGTGAAGGCTCTGCTTTCGTCTGTTGTTTTTATTCTGTCGGAATATCCTCCGTTCATGCTTTCCTTGTCGCCGTAAAGAGTAACATTGTAGGAAAAATGATCGGTCGTGCTGTTTTCGGGCAGCATATCCTCCGTCAGCGCAAAGCGTACCATATCTTTGAGCGGGGAACCATTTGCGTTGCAGCAGCCCATGCTCCCGACTAGTTTTCCGTCGAGTGAATATCCGATGTCTGCGGCGTATATCGTGTCGCTGACATCCGAGATATCGAGAGCAATTACTATCTCGTCGGGAGCCGCGTGTATCATTCCCTTTGCACAGCCCGTAAAAGACGCCATTACAAGCGACAGTATCAAAACCGATATGATAAGTTTTTTCATTTTGTTTTCCTTTCATCAGCTAAATTGCGTTTCAGATAGATCTCGACGATCCAGCACGGTATCGTCCCGATAATATAGCAGAAAATATCCCACGGGGAGAATGTCGTGCCGATGAGTGTTCGCAGAAATCTGTCGGTGATGCCGAGCTTATCCGCGATATCAAACGCCTGCAAGCCTTCGGCAATTATCGCGAAAAGCAGCACCGCCGCGGGGAGAAGTCCGCAGCATGTGTGAATGTCGGGCTTTGTCGGCGATATGACTCTGATGACCGCGTATATCAGCATCACGACAAGTATGTCGCCGAGAGAGCCGCGCACCCAGCCGTCAGCGAAGCGTCCTATGAGCGTTTCGGCAGCAAGAAGAACAGCGGCGGCGCACGTCATTCCGCACCTTATCTTTTTCGCGGAAGTCATTGTTCGTCCTTTGAGAATTCGAGTATATCGCCCGGCTGACAGTCGAGCTCGCGGCAGATAGCTTCGAGCGTCGAAAAACGCACTGCCTTTGCCTTATTGTTTTTGAGTATCGAAAGGTTTGCGGGGGTTATGTCAATTCTTTCGGCAAGCTCACCCGCGGATATCTTCCGCTTTGCCATCATGACATCGAGGTTTACGATTATCGGCATTCTGACCCGCTCCTTTCATATCGTATAGTCGTTCTCTTCGCGCATTTCCGTGGCTGCGGCAAGCATATTCTTCACCACGCGAAGTATAAGTCCCACGAACGCGGCGACTATCGCTATCATCAGCGCGAGCAGTCTCCAGAACGTGAGCGCGGCGCATACCGCGGCAACTCCGAAGCAGCACCAAGAGATAATGCGCACACAGCGGGTGTTCTTCTCGGTGAAAAGCTCCTGCTTTGAAATGTTGCGCAGAAGGATATTAAGCTCCCATATCGCGAGTATAGCGAAGATATCGCTGATGTACAGGCACACAGTCAGGACGGTGCGCACCGGAGGTTTACCGGATACGGCATCGTACCATTCCGTGATCATCGGGATCAGAAACAATACCGCGCATGCAAGCAGGAACATTGCCCATGTGAGCACGCGGGACAAAAGCAGCGATCTTTCATGTGTCCATTTGATATTCATAGCGGTCTTCTCCTTTTCCGGAAATCTCATTGTCTGCATTATAGCACATAAATATCTGTTTGTCAACAGAAAATTATCGAAAAACGATAAATAATTTTTGATAAACGTGATATTCCTCTCCCCTAAAGGGGAGGGGGATATATTTATTACTTCGTGGGGAGCAGAGGTCACCACACCCTATGTATAAGTTCGAGTGGAAATTTCACATAATATCCACTTGTAAATTGCGGCAGTATATGATATAATTCTTAAAGAACAAAACAATAAAGAGGAAACTTAACTATGCTCGAATGGAGAACACCGACCATTGCTGACGTGCCTGAGATGAAAAAGCTGATCGGAAGCTCGGGCGCAATGGGAAGTGACGCGTGTGCGGCGAATATATTCCTGCTGCGCGAAAAATACAATATAAAGATCGCGTTCTGCGAGGGCGCGCTGCTGCGTTTATACACCGGAACAAGACTTCCCGGCCGCAGAGGCGTGACCTTCCCGCTCGGCGGAGATACCGGAAAAGCGCTCGATATGCTCGAAAAGGACGCGGCGGAGCGCGGAAAGCGCCCGTGCTTCATATTTCTCACAGAGGAACAGAGAGACATACTCGCGGCGCGTTATCCAGATATGCGGTTTGAAACATCTGACGGAAATTCCGACTACACCTACACTGCGAAGCATCTCGCGGAGCTTTCCGGAAAAGAAAACGAGAAGAAGCGCAACCGCGTGAACCGCTTCGAACGTCAGTATCCCGACCGGACGGTAAAATTTTCCGACACCGATATACCTACATTCTTCACGCGGGATATGATATCGGTGGAAGAACGCTGGTTCGCGGCGCAGTCGGAGCGTGTGGATTCCACATTCGTCGAGCGTCTTGAGATATATGAAGCGTGCAGGTACTGGGAAGAGCTCGGACTTCTCGGCGCTGTGATATATGCGGACGAGATACCGGTAGCGATGACGGTGGCTTCGGAGATATCTCCGGGCTGCTATGACATACATTTCGAGAAATGCTACGGCGATTATGCACAGGCGGGCGGTTTTGCGGCGATAAACAGATATTTCGCGGAATATCTTGCGGCGAAGCACGGAGCTCTGTGGATAAACCGCGAGGAGGACATCGGGCTTGAAGGGCTTCGCAAAGCGAAAATGGCGTATCGGCCCGATAAGATGCTAATAAAATACCATACGGCGGGGTGAATTTTAATGCTTGGAAAAGTTCTGTCGAAAGAGTCATGCGCGAAGTGCGGTTTCTGCTGTTCGTTCAGGCTCAAGAGTCTGTGGGAGCTCCCGAAAGTTTCTGCTGAATTTGCCGGAAAATATACGAAAGACATTAACGGCGAGCCGATAGAATATGCGTTTGGTGAGCAGGACGGCGTTAAGTACGCGGTCACGGAGCTGCAGGGAAAATACCGCACCGACGACCCGGAGGAAGAGGTGAGATGCCCTTTCCTTGACCCGGAGTGCGGCTGTATGCTGCCGGACGAGGACAAACCGTTTGACTGCAAGATTTGGCCTTTACGCTACATGAAAATACCGGACGGAACGTATAAGGTCTGTCTTACTCCGACCTGTCCGGAGATAAACAAGCTTGACCCGGAAAAGATGAAGAAGCTCGTATCTGACGGACTTGGCGAAAAGATTGCGGAATATGCCGCAAAATATCCGTTTATGATAAAGGACTATAAGGACGGATTTACCGTACTGCAATAACAAAAGCCTGAGCTCATTGTCTCAGGTTTAATTATTTGCACAAAGGTATGGAGTTGAACGCGAAGCATGTAAAGTTTTTGGAAAAGGGATCCGGGGAATAACCTTTTGTTCACAAAAGGTTATCCCCCGGTCTCAAGCGTAAGCGGCGAAAAATCTCAAGCTAAGCGATCTTCTTATTCGAAGCTGTCTTCTTCGTCGCGGGAGTTGAAGAGCTCGACGAGCTTCTGCATTTCTTCCTCGGTCATAGAGATGCCTTTGCTCATTCTGGAATGATCGGGCGACCAGTCTCTTATGTCATATTTCGGGGGATTATCGTTCCAGCTCACGAGATTGAGCTCCTTGGTCCAGCCGCGAGTGCTTTCGGCGATAACGCCGAGTTCCTTGACTATTTCAAATTTGATCTCTGCCATGTTCTTTTCCTTTCGTCATACAGTGTTATTATTACGGCAGCTCTAAGTAATATATTTTGTTTCTCCCCTCAAGAGTAGAGAAACAAATGATATGCCTGGTTGCCGTATTTATAAATCCGTCACTTTAATGTTTCGGCATTTATCACGTTGTCGAACAGCGCTATGAATTTCGGGGGAACTGTCTTGTTCAGATGATGCTTTCCGAAAAACCATATTTTGAATTTCATGCTCTCTCTTTTTCTGTCAAGATAAACACCGACAGTATCGGTCGGGGAGACATTTTCATTCAGAAATTCCGCGATCGTTATCGGCGGCTCGTATGAAACGACGTAGTCTGTCTGATTGCCGCAGGCTTCGAGATGCCTGTCGGATTCCGAAAGCTCTTTTTCCGAGGGCATTTCATATCTTACCGCGGTCTCTTCGGAGCAGGGAGCAGCTCCGCCGTTATATTCACCGGAGCCTCCGCCGAACGCGAAGACTTTTTTTCCGCTGATAACGAACACGTTTCCGCGTATGAGCTGGCGGAGATTTCCGCTTATTTTGCGCGTAAGTCCGCCGCACCACTCTTCGGTGGGATATTTTTCGAGCTCGTCGAAGTTTTCGTGTGCGCCTTCCACGAAAAGCACATTATATCTGCGCTTTCCTATCTTTTTAAGTATGCGTTTCTCTTTGTCGGAGCCGTCCCAGATGAATCCGAGATCACCGCAGATAATGAGAGAATCGCCTTTTTTCAGTTCTCTGAGACGTTTATGGGAGAATCTTCCGAGGTCTCCGTGGACATCTCCGGTCAAAAGTATCATATCCGGGTTCCTTCATTTGCCCTAAATGACCGATTTAACCAGTCTCCGGGGAATTTTTTTAAATAAATTGAACAAATATGTAAAAAGGTCTTTTAATTTCCGAAAAAATATGATATAATAGTATATTATATTATCCCGAACTATATCCCTCTTTATATATTATATCTCAAAAAGGTGGTTTTGTCTATATGCGAAATATAAAAATTCCTGCCTTCTTTATGTCCTTCTTGTGTGTTTTTGCACTTATAGCCGGAGGTTTCGGCAATATAGAGGCATCTGCGACATTCACGCCGGATGTAACGCTGTACAGCAAGTCTTATTATATGGTAAATCTAGACATCGGAACTGTTGTTGCCGCAAAGAACGAGAAAGAAAGATGCTATCCGGCATCAATAACCAAACTTATGACCGCTATCGTAGCGTATGAGAACTGTGCGGACCTTTCGATGCCCATGGAAGTCACCTATGAGGCTACAAATGAGTTCTGGGGAGACGACCCGAACAAGCAAGGCGCCGGTACCTGCGGACTTGCCGTGGGACAGACAAATCTCACCATGAAGGACTGCCTGTACGGTCTGCTGATAAAGTCGGGCTGTGAGGCGGGAAACGTCATTGCCTACAATATCGGAAAAGGCAAGAAAGCTGAGCGCATTCCGAACTTTATTGATATGATGAACAAAAAGGCAAAGGCTATCGGCTGTCTTGACACTCATTTCGGCAACACACACGGCCTGTGGCAGGAAGATAACTACTCCACACCGTATGACATCTATCTCATCGGAAAATATATCTATGACAAGCTTCCCGAACTGCTTGATATCACAAATACTTATGAATACGTCATGCCGGCAAACAAGTATAACCCCAATCCGTACAGGCTCACGAACGGGAAGTCTATCATCAACAACAACAGCGACAATGATTACTACTACGAGTTCGCAAGCGGCCTTAAAACCGGAAGTATGAACGAATACATCACCAAGGACGCCGATGGCAAATGGACTGTAAAGCATGAGGGATTTGCGAATATAATTTCCACCGCTTCGCAGAACGGATTCAACTATATTCTCGTATGCTGCGGAGCCCCGTATCTCGACGCTGACGGAAACAGACTCAACGGACATTTCAAAGATTCAAAGGCTCTTTACAAGTGGGCATTCAAGAATCTCGCAATGGTGAACGTCATCGACGATAACACGGTAGTTGCGCATCTTAAAGTCGATATGGGCGAAAACGCCGATGTTGTGCTCTTAAAATCGTCGGGAGAATTTTCTACGCTGCTGCCCAAAGATCTTGACCCCCAGGTGATAAAGCAGAAGGTCACGATAACGGCGGAGCAGAACGATAACGAAGCAGTCGTCGCGCCTATCGAAAAAGGTCAGGTTATGGGTACTCTTGAACTGATAATGGACGGCGAGACGCTCTGGACGACCAATATAGTAGCTTCTCAAAGCATAGAACTGTCACAGTTTGAATATACTATGAGGATGATAAACAGCATCTTTGACAAGTGGTGGTTCAAGCTCTGCGTAGCGGTACTCGCCGTGCTTATCATCGCAGACATTGTATTGAACACGATACAGAAGGCGCGCATTGCGAAAATGGAGGCGCGCAAGGCGAGAAAGGCTAATATCCGCGGCAAATGGTAATAAAGATAATCTCGGTCGGAAAGCTGAAAGAAAAGTATTTCAGAGAAGCTTTCGGGGAATATGAAAAAAGGCTCTCGGCGTTCTGCCGGCTTGAATGTGACGAGATCGAACAGGAGAAGCTCCCGGACGATCCGTCCGAAAAAGAGATAAAAAAGGCGCTTGAGACCGAAGCGGACAAGATATTGCAGAAGATACCGGCAGGGAGCTTCGTGATACCGCTGTGCATCGAAGGAAAGCAGAGAACGAGTGAAGTGTTCTCAGATCTTATCGCAAAGAAAAGCGCTGAGGGAATAAACACATTCGTGTTCGTTATCGGCGGCTCGTTCGGACTCTCGGACAGAGTAAAGTCCGCGGGTGACATAAAACTCAGCATGTCGGAAATGACATTTCCGCACAGACTTGCGAAGATAATGCTCGCGGAACAGATTTACAGAGCGTTCGCTATCATAAATAACAGGAAATACCACAAATAAAAAATATTTATTCTCATATTACGGATCAATAACAGAAAGGAAGAATAAAACAATGAGTGAAGTTTATCTTGACGACCGCTTCAAGGGTGTAATGCTCGGCCTTGCGATAGGAGACGCTTTCGGCTATCCTATTGAGCTTATGGACTATGATGCAATATGTGAAAGATTTGAAAAGAAGGGGTGTCTCGATCTTGCAGTCAGCAAGCGTACCGGAACAGCACTGTTCACGGATGATACCCAGCTCTCGCTTTTTACGGCGGACGGACTTTTATGGGCGCACAGTGCGGGTGCCGACGACGGTCAGGTGAACTATGAGGACTATCTTTTCCTCGCTTATCAGCTCTGGCTTTACACTCAGACCAAGACAGTAGCCGGAAAGGAATACGCGTGGCTGTTCGACCCCACTCAGAACGCATACAAGCTCAGACTTCTCAAAGCAAAGGGACTTTACAAGAAGCGCACCGCGGATACAAAGAACATCGACGCGCTGCTGAAAATACGCAATATGGCGTATGGAACTCCCGAAAGAAGACTCAACGACAACAAGGATAACGGTGCTGTAAAGCGTTCGGCGCCTATCGGTCTTTATTTCTATAATGATTCTAAGAAAGCATTTGACATGGGCTGCAGAGCTGCGGCGATAACGCACGGCAATCCTATCGGCTACATATCCGCAGGCTGCTATGCAGCTATGATAGCTGAGATAGTGAACGGCGCGGAGATCCCCGACGCTGTGAACAGCGTTATCAAAATGCTCGACAGCGTGTCAGAGGGCGATGTTCTCAAAAAGACGCTCCAGTACGCGCTCGACCTTGTACAGAACGAGGATGTCGAGCCGCTTGAAGCCGTAAGAAAAATGGGCTATGGTTTTGAAGCTTACGAGGCGCTCGCTATCGCGGTATATTGCGCATGTCTCCACTATGACAGCCCGCGTCATGCGATACAGCTTGCAGCTAATCACGACGGCGCGAGCGACACCTGCGCTTCCATGGCGGGAGCTCTGCTCGGTGCTTATTTCGGTATTCAGGGATTTCCGAAAAAATGGGTCGAAAAGATACAGTATAAGAACCTTATCTCGGCTATCTCGGACAAGCTGCTCAAGGTAGTTTACAATTCCGACGATCAGGAAGAGGAAGAAGAATAATATCTGCTTTGACAGAAATAAAAAAATATATAATGTTGTAGAAAATCAGAAAGAAAGGGTGAGATGATTGCTCTATACATTGGAGTATCTTATTGACAGGATCAAGGCGACCGAGAAAACATACGACATCGAAAAGATAACTGCCGCTTACGAGCTTGCAGATGAAGCTCACCAGGGCGTGAAAAGAAGCTCCGGCGAGCCTTACATCACTCACCCGGTAGCTGTCGCTTGTATCCTGCTTGAATACTGCATGGATACCGATACTATCTGCGCCGCGCTGCTGCACGATGTTGTCGAGGATACCGACGTCAAGCTTGAAGCTATCAGAAAAAAATTCGGCGACGATGTAGCGAACCTCGTTGACGGAGTTACCAAGATAGGTCAGGTCCCGCTGAACAACACCAAGGAAGAACAGCAGGCGGAGAATACCCGCAAGATACTGATCGCGATGTCAAAGGATATACGCGTCATTATCATAAAGCTTGCGGACAGACTTCACAATATGCGCACGATTATGTACCGTCCTCCCGAAAAACAGCGCAAAAAGGCTCTCGAAACGATGAACTTCTACGCGCCTATCGCTCACCGCCTCGGTATGAGCGCCGTCAAGGAGGAAATGGAGGATATCTGCATAAAGATTCTCGACCCCTACGGCTCGAAGATGATCGAGGAAATGCTCGACAAGCACAAAGAACAGCGCGACACGTTCATCGACCTTATCAAGGGTCGTATCCGCGAGAGGATAAGCGATATTCAGCCTCCGCCTACGATAGAGGGAAGAGTAAAGAGTGTTTACAGCATTTACAAAAAGGTCTATGTCAAGGGCAAGAACTTTGACGAGATATATGACATATATGCTGTGCGCGTAATTGTTTCTACAGTCATAGAATGCTATAATGTTCTCGGTATAATACACGATATTTTTAAGCCCATACCTTACCGTTTCAAGGACTATATCGCGACTCCGAAGCCCAACCGCTATCAGTCGCTCCACACAACGGTGATTGGCCGCGAGGGAATACCGTTTGAGGTGCAGATACGCACCTACGAGATGCACAATACCGCGCAGTACGGAATCGCCGCGCACTGGAAATATAAGGTCGGATTAAACGGCAGAGTAAGCGGTGAACAGCGTTTCGACTGGATAAGACATATTCTGGAACAGCAGCAGGATTCGGACGATATAGAACAGATAGCCGATGCGATAAAGGTCGATCTTTCGCCGGACGATGTTTATGTGTTCACGCCGAAAGGCGATGTTATCACGCTGCCTGCTGGCTCCACGGTAATAGATTTCGCTTACGCCATACACACTCAGGTCGGCAACAGAATGACCGGAGCAAAGGTCGGCGGAAAGATGATACGCTTTGATGAGAAGCTCCGCACGGGTGATATCGTTGAGATAATGACCTCGCCGAACGCGCGTCCAAACCGCAACTGGCTTGAGATCGCGAAGACGAACGAGGCGCGCTCTAAGATACGCTCGTGGTTCAAGAGAGAGTGCCGCGACGAAAATATCGCAGAGGGCATGGCTGCTCTTGAAAACGAGTTCCGCCGCAACAGTATGATAGTCGAACCCGATTTCATACTTGAACTTGCGCAGATGCAGCATTTTGAAAACGCTGAGGATTTCTACGCTGCGATAGGATACGGTGGAGTCATACTCTCGAAGATAATGCAGCGCGCAAAGGATATGTACAGCCTTCGTCACGGCGACAGCGATGATACGCAGAATGACGATATTCTCGGCAGAAATTTCACCAGAAAGCGCAGGAGCGGTGTTATAGTCGAGGGAATCGACAACTGCCTCGTGAAATATGCTAAATGCTGCAATCCGCTTCCCGGTGATGATATAATAGGATTCATAACGCGCGG